>JAGWSR010000103.1 GCA_028869385.1 bacterium | reverse complement strand
TTGACGAGATCCACGCTGTACACCATCTCGGTCACCGGATGCTCGACTTGAAGGCGCGTGTTCCTCGCCATGAAGTACACGTTCTCGCCGCTCACGAGGAACTCGAGCGTACCCGCGTTCGTGTACCCGACGTGCTTGCACGCGCGCACGGCCATCTCGAGCAGCGCCTCGCGCGCTTTGTCGGTGAGGTGCGGCGCGGGCGACTCTTCGATCAGCTTTTGATGCGAGGGCTTCTGCACCGAACAGTCGCGTTCGCCGAGCGAGACGACGTTGCCGAACTCGTCGCCGAGCACTTGCACTTCGATATGGCGCGGATTGAGGATGAGCTTTTCCATGTACACGCGGCCGTCTTTGAAGCTCGCCTCGGCCTCCGCGGTCGCGCTCGAGTACGCGCGCTCCATCTCCTCGGGACGCTCGACCACGCGCATGCCCTTGCCGCCGCCGCCCGCGGTCGCTTTGAGCAGCACGGGATAGCCGACGGTCTCGGCCGCGGCCTTGGCCTCGGCGACCGATGCGAGGATATCGGTGCCCGGGGTCGTCGCGACGCCGGCCTCTTTCATCACGCGCTTCGCGGTCGCTTTGTCGCCCATCGCGGCAATCACCGAGGGCTTCGGCCCGATGAAGGTCAGCCCGTGGTCGGCGCAGATCTCCGCGAACCGCGCGTTCTCGGCGAGGAAGCCGTAACCGGGATGGATCGCGTCGCACCCGGTGACGAGCGCCGTCGAAATGATGTTGGGAATATTGAGATACGAGCGCGGAACCGGGCCCGGCCCGACGCAGAACGCCTCGTCGGCCTGGCGCACGTGCAGCGATTCGCGGTCCGCCTCGGAGAATACCGCGACGGTGCGCACGCCGAGCTCTTGGCAGGCACGATTGATCCGAAGCGCGATCTCGCCGCGATTGGCGATCAGAACCTTGTTAAAAATGGTGGAACCCTCTATCCGCGGTCGATCTCGAAGAGCACTTGGCCGTATTCCACGGCGTCGCCGTCGGCGCACGCGACCGACGCGATCCGGCCCGGCCCGCGGCTGCGCACCGGATTGCGAATGCCGAGCGCCTCGATGTAGGCGAGTTCGCGGTCGGATTCGAGCAGATCGCCTTCGGCGGTCGCCGGGCGCGAAAGGTGAAAGATGCCGACGAGATCGGCCTTGATCGCGTCGAGGCGAACGGGCGCGGATTCGGCGATCATCTCGGGCGTCAGCTCCGGAACCGGTTCGCGGTGCAGCACTTTGCGGCCGAGTTCGATCTCCTCCCCGTCGCGCTCGATGCGCAGACGCAGGAGGTCCGTCTCTACGAAGAACTCGGCAAGGCGCCGCACGCGCCCCGCCACGGGGGAAGACTGGTGCTCGTCGGACATGAGCGCTACCGATTCGTCGTCGGCCTCTACGGCAACTTCCTCTTCGCGCCGAAGACTACTATGGTGGCGACTCTCGTCTTATATCCGCACGATCTCGATCTGGGCGAACTGCCCATGCTCCTCGGCAACGTGGGCGTCTCGGTCCACGCCGTGGACTTTACCCGGCTGCGCGAACGCGGCGGCCTCAAGACGCTCGGCGCCCCGCCGGCCAACGCCATCGTCGTTCTGCCGCCCGAGCACCCCGCGCTCGCCTGGATCGCCGACGACCCCGAGGTCGTCGCGATCATGCACCCGCCGATCTCGGGCGCAGCGCTGCTCGCCTCGCTTCGCACCGCCGCGCGCATCGAAGCGGCGCGCGCGCTGACGCGAACGGCGCGCGAGGGCGAGGAGTTGCTCGAGATCGGACGCTCGCTCTCGTCGGAACGCGACCTCGTCACGCTGCACAAGCTCATCGTGCGCAAGGCGCGCGAACTGACCGACTCCGACGCGGGGAGCCTCTTCGTCATCGAGGAGCACGACGAGACCAAGCGCCTGCGCTTCGCCGTCGCGCAGACCGGTCCGAAGGGCGACGGCGTGCTGATGAACGCACTGCTGCCGCTGACCACCGCTTCGATCGCCGGGTACGTCGCCGTGACGGGCGAGTCGCTGCGCATCGACGATGCCTACGCGATCCCCGAGAGCGCGCCGTTCCGATTCAATCGCGCCTTCGACGATCAGAATCACTATCGCACGAAGTCCATCCTCTGCGTGCCGATGCGCAATATGCACGGCAACGTCATCGGCGCGATCCAACTGATCAACCACAAACCGGCCTTCGCGCTCGAACTCGAATCGCCGCAGCACACCGAGGAGGTCGTGCGCCCCTACGATCCGCACGACGAGCGCCTCTTGGGCGCGCTCGCCTCGCAGGCCGCGGTCGCGATGGAGAACGCGCGACTCGTGGACGCGATCCAGCATCTCTTCGAACGCTTCGTGCACGCGTCGGTCAAGGCGATCGAAGTGCGCGACAAATCCACGCAAGGTCACTCCGAACGCGTCGCCGCGCTGACCGTCGCGCAGGCGCAGGCGATCAACGCGATCGAGGCCGGGCCGCTCGCGGGCCTGCACTTCACGCCCGATCAGATCCGCGAAGTGCGCTACGCGTCGCTGCTGCACGACTTCGGCAAGGTCGCCGTGCCCGAGTACATCTTCGCGAAGGCCAAGAAGCTGCCCGACGGCCGCCTCGACACGATCCGCCTGCGCTTTCTCCTCGCGCTGGAACAGGCGTCGGCACCCGAGGAGCGCGAGCTGCTCAAACGTCTGCTCGAGCGCATCGAGAACGCGAACGAACCGAACGTCGTCGCCGACGCCGCCGACGAATTCTTGCTCTCGGCGCTCGACCGGCGCTATCGCGATCTCGAGGTCGCACGGCCGCTGCTCGAGCCGTTCGAGTACGATTTTCTCTCGATCCCGCGCGGCTCGCTCTCCGACGAAGAGCGCAATCGCATGCAGGAGCACGTGACGCAGTCGTTTCTCTTCTTGCGCGAGATTCCGTGGCAAGAGACGCCCTGGCGCGACGTTCCCGATCTCGCCTACGGCCACCACGAGCATCTCGACGGCACGGGCTATCCGCGCAAGCTCCAGGGCGAAGCGATCAAACCGCAAGTGCGCATGATGACGATCAGCGACGTCTTCGACGCGCTCACCGCTTCGGATCGTCCGTACAAGAAGGGCATGTCGGCCGAACGCGCGCTCGACATTCTCTCAAAAGAGTTCGCGCAACGCGGGAAGATCGACGCGATGCTGCTCGACGTCTTCATCGAGAAGCGACTCTACGACATCGTCAAGAGCGAGGAGCAGAACCCGCTCATCAAGCACGTCTCCTAGCCGTCGAACGGTTCGACCGCGTCACGCTCCGTCGCACCGAGGGCATCGCGCAGCGCCGCGTAGCGCGGGGCGATCTGGGCGAGCGGCACGAGCGCGAATGCGCGCTCGGCGAGATGGCGATGCGGAATCGTCAAATCCTCATCGTGCAGCTCGACGCCCTCGTAGTCCAGGATGTCGAGATCGATCTCGCGGGGTCCCCACCGTTCGCCGGCGACGCGTCCGAGGTCGCGTTCGGCGCGTTTGAGGCCGCGCAGCAGCGCGTGCGGCGCCAGCGCCGTCTCCAACACCACGGCCGCGTTGACGAACGACGGCTGGTCGCCGCGCCCCCACGGCGCGCTGCGATAGAGCGACGAGACCGCGACGACTTCACCGAGCGCGCGTAAGGCTTCGATCCCGGCACGCACGCGCGCGGGCGGATCGCCGAGGTTCGAACCGATCCCGATGTAGGCGCGCGCCATCAGCGCGCGCGAACGAGCGTGATCGAAGGCGTCGCGCCGTCGAGCAGCTTGGGCTTACCGATGGTCAACTCGGCGCGCCGAATGCGCGCGTCTCCCCAGATGCGTTCGAGGATCTCGGCCGCGAGACGTTCGAGCAGCGCGAACGAGGTCTCTTCGATCGTGCGCACGATCGTCTCGTGGATCAGCGCGTAGTTGATCGTGTCGTCGAGCGCGTCGCTCGCCGCGGCGCGCGCGAGATCGAGCTCGAGCACCAGGTCGACGCAGAGCGGTTGCGGCCGGTCGCGCTCGCCGGGATTCGCTCCGTGCCGCCCGTGCGCGATCGTCCCGCGCAGCGTTATTCGGTCCATCGCTCCGGCCTCCAATCGCGCACGATCGCGTCGGCGACGCGGATCGCATCGCGGTTCGCCGCGACGTCGTGCACGCGCACCACGTCGATGCCCGCCGCGATGCCGAGCGCGGTCGTCGCGGCGGTTCCGTAGATGCGCTCGTGCGGCTCGCGCTGCGTCAGGCGCCCGAGCGTCGACTTGCGCGAGGTGCCGAGCAGCGTCGGAAACCCGAGCGCGCAGATGCGATCCACGTGCCGGAGCACGCGGATGTTCTGATCGGCGGTCTTCCCGAATCCGATCCCCGGATCGAGCAGCACGCACTCGCGCGGAATGCCGCGCGCCACCGCGCGCTCCGCGCACTCGTGCAAGTAGGCGACGACGGCATCGACGACGTCACCGTCGTAGTGGGTATCGCGCTGGTTGTGCATCGCGGCGAGCGGCATGCCCAACTCGGCCGCGGTATCGAGCAGGTCGGGGGGCGCGCCGAGCACCGAGTTTACGATGTCCGCACCGGCCGCGTGCGCGGCGCGCGCCACCGCGGGTTTGTAGGTGTCGATCGAAACGATCGCCTCGGGCTCGTGCGCGCGCACCGCCTCGATCACCGGGACGACGCGCGCGATCTCGGTGCGCGCGTCCACCGGCGTGTGCCCCGGACGCGTGGACTCGCCGCCGATATCGAGCATGTCGGCGCCGGCGCGCCACTGGCGCAGCGCGTGCTCGATCGCCGCATCGGCCGCCGAACGCCCGTCGCCCGAGAACGAATCGGGCGTCACGTTGACGATCGCCATCAGAAAGGTCCGCTCGCCCCACGGGAAGCGCTTCCCGCGCAGGCGCATCACACCGCGATCGGCCACGCTGCTCGCAACTCCGCGACGATGAACGTGGACCCGGTGACAACGACGATCTCGTCGTCCGCCGCCTCGCGGCGCGCGATCGCGAGCGCCTCGCGCGGGTCGCGCGCGACCGCACCGCTCGCGCCGAGTTCGCGCGCGATGCTCGCGAGTCGCTCGGGCTCGATCGCATGGCGTCCCGCCGTTTCGAAGCGCGTGAAGACGAACGCGGAGGCGAGCGCACCGAAGGCGCGCAGGATCTCGCGCGCGTCCTTGCTCTCGCCGATCGAGACCACGAAGGTCATGCGGCGCTCGCCAAAACTCTCGCGCAGCGACGCGACGAGGTGCGCCGCCTTCTCGGCGTTATGCGCGATGTCGAAGACGACGCTCGGCGCGCCCGGATGCACCTCCATGCGCCCGGGAACGGTGAGCGACGCGAAGGCCCGCTCCACGTCGGCGATCGTCGGGCGCAGTGCGTCGGGGAGCGCTTCGAGCGCGGCGACCGCCGTCGCGGCGTTGCGACGCTGAAACGCGCCGAGCATCGCGGTCGAGATCGCGTAGCGTCCGCGCGCCGTCTCGAGCGTAAAGGCTTGCCGGTCGCGCGGAGCGCGCACCTCGCCGATGCGCACCGCGTCGCGCACCTGCACGAAACGCGCGCCGACGCGTGCGGCCTCGGCGGCGACGACCGCGCGCGCGCCGTCGTCGTCGATCGCGCAGACGAGCGGCACGCCCGGCTTCGCGATGCCGGCTTTCTCGCTCGCGATCGCTTCGAGCGTGTCGCCGAGCACGTCCATGTGGTCGTAGCCGATCGACGTGATCGCCGCGACCTGCGGCACGATGACGTTCGTGCCGTCCAAGCGTCCGCCGAGACCCACCTCGATCACCGCCGCGTCAACGCGCTCCCGCGCGAAGTGCACGAACGCGAGCGCGAGCAGCGTTTCGTAATAGGTCGGCCGCCCGTGCGCCGCCGCGACGCGCTCGATCGCGGGCATCATCTCCTCGAGCAGCTCCGCGAAGCGCGCCTCGCTCACCGCGACGCCGTCCACGCGGGCGCGTTCCGTCATCGAGCGCAGGTGCGGCTTGGTGTGCAGGCCGACGCGCTTGCCGCTCGTCTGCAGCGCCGCCGCGATCATCGTCGACGTCGAACCCTTGCCGCTCGTTCCGCCCACGTGCACGGTTGGATACGTATCCTGCGGATTCCCGAGCGCCGCCATCAGCGCGATCATGCGCTCGAGCCGATAGGGCATACGGGGCGAGACCGTCTCGTTGATCGTTCCGAGCAGGTAGGCTTCGGCGGCCGCGTACTCCACGGAGCCTACCCGTCGGTGACGCGATCGGCGAGCAGTTCGAGCGCGTGGGGCAGCACGGGCTCGATGATGTCGAGCGCCTCGCCGACCGCCTTCGGACTGCCGGGCAGGTTGACGATCAGCGTGCGGTGCCGCACGCCGGCGATCGCGCGCGAGAGCATCGCGGTCTTGACGATCGGAATCGACGCGGCGCGGATCGCCTCGGCGATGCCGGGCACTTCGTAGTCGAGCACGGCGGCGGTCGCCTGCGGCGTGCGGTCGCGCGGCGCAAGCCCCGTGCCGCCACTCGTGAGAATGAGCGACGCCACCGATCCGTCGGCGAGATCGATCAACTCGGCCTGCAACGCACCCGGGTCGTCGGCGAGGACGATCTCGCGTACGATTTCGTAGGTGTCGCCGAGGCGCTCGCGCATGAGCGGAATGCAGCCGTCGGGGCGAGTGCCCGCGGCGGCGCGATCGGAGAGCACGATGAGCGCGAGGGTGAAGCGGCTCACGCGGATGCCTCCGCGCTCCAGCGGCCGCTCTTGCCCCCGCTCTTCTCGAGCAGGCGCACCGCCTCGATCCGAATGCCCTTGTCGATCGCCTTCGTCATGTCGTAGATCGTCAGCGCCGCGATGCTCGCGGCGACCATCGCCTCCATCTCGACGCCGGTCTGCGCGCTCGTGCTCGCGCTCGCCTCGATGCGCAGCGTGCGCTCGTCCTCACACCATGCGAAACGCACGTCCACGTGCGCGAGCGGCAGCGGATGCGCGAGCGGGATCAGAGTACCGGTCTGCTTGGCAGCCATGATGCCCGCCAACTGCGCGGTGACGAAGGCATCGCCCTTGCCGAGCGTTGCCTCGCGCAGGGCGCGGGCCGCGTCGAGACTCATCACCACGCGCGCCTCGGCACGCGCGGAGCGCGCGGTTACGGCCTTGGCCGAGACGTCGACCATGGAAATGGAGCCGTCGGCGGAAATATGTGAGGGTTTCTGGACGCTCATAGATAATCGGCGGAGGAGATGACGCTATTCCAGGACACGGCCGGCGATCCTCGGGCTGCGCGCGCGAGCCTCGCCGACGTCCTCGCGTGGTATGGCGCGGTTGGAGATGCCGCGGCGGGAAACCCTCCGGGCTTTGCGCTTCGCAAAGCTTCGGTTGCCGTCTCGTTGGCGCAAATCGCGAATGCCGACGATGCCGAGCGTCACGCCCTCTTCTTCGCCGGACTGCTGCACGCGATCGGCGCGATCGGCAACGCGGCCTGCCGCAAAGGTGAGGATATCTCGCCGCGCGCCGCGCGCAGCGAACGCTGGGACATCCCCGCGCAGGGTTCGCGCGTGTGCGCGCAGATCGCGGCGCTGCCCGCCGCGTGCGCAGACCTCGTGCGCTGGCAAGCCGAGCGCTGGGACGGCACGGGCTTTCCCGACCAATTGCGCTGGCACGGCATTCCGCCGCTCGCGCAGTATCTCGCGCTCGCCGATGCCTACGTGCGCGCGAGCGATCCCGACGAAGCGCTCGGTGAGATGAGCCTGCAGAGCGGACGCGGCTTCGGACCCACGCACGCGCGGACGTTCACGATGTGGTTCCACTCGACCGGCGGCGAGTTCGAACTGCACGAGGTACCGCTCGACGCGCTCGATGCCGCGCCCGAGGCGGCGGCATGGCTGCTCGACCGTGCGGCCGACGCGATCGACGCGCACAACGGCGTATCCGGCCGCTGGCGCCGCATCGACGCGCTCGCACAAACGACCGCGCGCGCGCTCGGGCTCGACGCGGCGGCGACGCGGGCGCTCGCCCTCGCGACGCGCATCTTCGGCGCGGGCGAACTGCACGCAGCGCACGCCGAGGGCGAGGAGTTCGATCCGCTCGCGCGCTTGGGCATCGACGAACGCGCGCGCAACGCCACCGCGGCCGCCGATCTCGCGCGCCCCCACGCGGCGCTGCGCGACGCCGCGGAGATCGTCGCGGCGCGCGCCGAATGGTTCGACGGCACCGGCAAGCCGCGCGGCATCGGCCACGCCGACCTCGCGACCGCGTCGGGCGTGCTCGCCGCGGCGATCGCGCATGCCTCGCTCGACCGCGCCGAGCGCCTCGAGACCGCGATCGGCACGCAGTTCGATCCGCGCGTCGTTCCCGCGCTCCTGGAGGCTGCGAAAGCACGCGCATGATCGAACTTCCCGAGCGCACGCGACGCATCTCGCCCTCGCGCCTGCACGAAATTCTGCTCGCCCACGACGCGAAGAGCGTGGTGGATCCGTTCATGGGTCTGCCGACGCATCTCAACTATCTCAAGCGCCACAACATCGCGGTGCACGGCGGCGACCTGCTGGAATGGTTCGTGCGCGTCGGCGAGGGGATCGTGGTGAACGATCTCACGATCCTGCGCGATTCAGAGGTTGCCGAGATCGTCGAGATGCTCCCCGGACGCATCTACTCGCTCGATCTCTTCAAAGCGTGGGAAGGCGTCTTCTTTACCGAGGAGCAGTGCGTCTATCTCGGCGTGTGGCACGACAACGTGCGCAACCTCCGCAGCGACGGCCAGACGGGCCTCGCGATCCTCGGCCTGTGGCGCGCGTTCTGCTACTGGCTGCAGAAGGCGCAATCGCCCGACGACATGCAGGACATTCCGCCGAGCGAGCTCGCGTGGTCGTACATTCGCGAGACCGAGCAGTGGGTCGTCGCCAACATTCGCCGCAACACCGTGCGGCAGGGCGACGTGCTCGCGACGATCGGCGCGCAGCAAGCCGACGCGCTCTTCTTTGCGCCGCCGGCGCGTAACTCGTTTCGCTCCGCCGACGCGCGCATCTGGATGTGGGAAGCGTGGTGGCAGGGCAATCCCTACTTCACGATCGAGCACGCCTATCGCGATTCGCTCCTCGGCGCACGCGCCGCGGATCCGCCGGCGTATGCGCGCGCCCTCGCGAGCGTGCTCTCGCACGCCGAGAGCTACCCGCTCGTGATCGCCCAGACGACCGAAGCGCGGCTACCCGAGATCGAAGGCATCGTGCGCAACGCCCGCGCGCACGTGGAGATCATCGCTCCGCATCCCTTCGAAGTCTACGTCGTCGCGACCAAGTAGCGCCCGTTAGCGCGACGCGCTCGGCGAGCTCTGGAAGCGATACCAGATCAGGCAGAGCAGCGCGATCACCCAGGCAAGCACCAGATGCGACATATGGTGCGAATGCTCGGCGCCGGATTTGGTGAGGAAGTTGATCTTCCCCATGCCGTAGAGCAGACCGACGACGAAGAAAACGAGCGCGAGAACGAGCGCGAGTGGTTTCATGACAAGACTCCCATACGAATCAGAATGAAGCAGATGACGCCCGCGAGCAGACAGTACCACCCGAACGGGCGCAGGTCGTTCGACTTGAAGTAGCGCGTGAGGAACGCGACCGACGCGTACGCGGCGATCGCGGCGAGCAGCCCCCCGAGGATCGCCTGCAGCGCGACGACGTGCGCGCCGGGGGCGGTGAGCTTGGGAATTTCGAGCAGCGACGCGGCCAGAATCACCGGCGTCGCGAGCAGAAACGAGTACCGCGCGGCGTCTTCGTGATCGAGATCGCAGAGCAGGCCGGCGACCATCGAGGCTCCCGAGCGCGAAATACCCGGCAGTAGCGCGAGGCTCTGCGCGAAGCCGACCACGACGCTCTGCGCGTAGCTCATCGCTTCGAGCGGACGCGTCGGGCGGCCGACCGCTTCGTGCTGGCGGCGACGCAGCCACTCGCCCGCGAACATCACGAGGCCGTTGAGCGCGAGGAAGATCGCCGCGAAGGCGGGGCTCCCGAAGAGCGCGCGCACCGGGTGTTCGAGGAGCAGGCCGAGGACGCCGACCGGCAGCGTGCCGACGACGAGCCGCCAGCCGATGCGCTCCTCGCGATCGTCGGAGAGGGAGCCGCGAACGACGCTGGCCACGAGGGCGCGAACGATGCTCCACCACTCGCGCCGATAGAAGAGCACGAGCGCGAGGGCCGTCCCCAGGTGGAGCACCACCACGAAGGCGAGGAAGGTGGGATCCGTCCGATCGATATTCGTCCAGCGTAGAACCGATGGTACCAGGATCGTGTGTCCGAGGCTCGAGATCGGAAAGAGTTCGCTCACGCCCTGGAGCAGCGCGAGAATCATCGCTTGGAGATCGGTCACGGAGCCCAAAGTTACGCCGTCGCGGGCGCACCGCCTCCCCTGCGAGAGAGGATTGATGGTTCGTACGGCCTAAGCCGCACGACCGTGGATGCTCAAGAGAGCGGCTCGCCGCCGCTCGAACGAAAGTTTACGCGCGTCGGCGATTCGTTGCTGGTTTCGTACAGCATCGGCGACGATTTCGCACCGGAATTCACCGAGACGTACGACATCGCACTCGGCGGCCTTGCCATGCTCACCAATGCCGAGCTCCACTCCGACGAGCCGATCAACGTGCAGTTGGAGTTGCGTGGCGACGCGCAGCCCGTGCTTCGCCTGCACGGCGTCGTCCGCTGGTCGCGCTACGACCCGCTCATGCAGCGTTACCGCACCGGCGTCGCGTTTCTCGACGTAGACGACGAGACGCGCGGCCACCTGCAGCGCTACATCGACACGCTGCACCTGTTGCGCGACATGGGAATGCTCTAGCGCCTACCAGGCGCTGAATCGCACCGCGAAGGTGTAGGTGCCCGCGACCGCCGCACAGGCGTGGCGCGCGGGCGTGTACCGTGCCGCGCGCGCCATCTGCAGCGCGAGCGCATCGAGCCCCGGATTTCCCGTACTCGCCACCATCGCCGCATCGCGTACCGCACCGCTCGCGTCGAGCGTCACCTTTACGCGCGCGACGCCGCTCGTCTGCGCGGCTCGGGCAGCGGGGGGGATGTCGGGAATCGGCGGCGCCGAGGCGAGCGCGGCCGGGAGATCGCTCGCGCAGTTCGGCGTGGGCGTCGTCCGCGGCGTCACGCTCGGTAGGCTCGCCACGCTGCGCGCGGCCACCGCGCCGGTTCCCGCGCCCGCACCGACGCGCGACGGCTTCTTGCGGGGCCGCGGACGAGGCTCGGGCCGAGCCGAGGGTGCCGCGGTCGGCGGGGCGGGCGTGGGTGTTGCGGGCGGCGGCGTGCGCCGCACGATCGGGAGCGGGTGCACGTGGTCGAGGTGCACCACCTGCGCGTCGGGGACGCGCTCGACCGGCGCGGACCAGCGCACGCCGGTCGCCACGACCGCGTGAATGAGGAGAGAAAGGACGAACGCGACGATGAGTACTCGTCGCGTTCGTTTGCTGTCCATAACGGCTCCCGTTCCGTTACTTTACGTCGTCGTCAGTTATTCGGATCGAAGTCCACGCGGAAGAGGTATGACCCCTGCACCGGCTGGCAGTTGACCAGCTTGGGCGCGTACGTGGATTGCTTCGCCGCGCGCAGCGCCGCCTGATCGATGGCGAAGTTCTGCGACGACTTGTACACCTTTGCGTCGATCAGATTACCGCTCGGTCCGACGCTCACTTCGATCGAGACCGTGACGGGTCCGAGACCGAGATCGCGGGCGGAATCCGGATAGTCGGCGGGCATCACGTTGGTGACGGTCGCCTCCTGATTCGGGTTCGCGCAGGCGGGCTTGGGCGTCGGCGCGGGCGTACCCGGCGCGGGGGTGCCTTGATCGGCGGTGCCCGCGGGCACGCCGCTCTCGGTTCCCTTCGTCACGTTATACGTCTGCTCGGTCGACGTCGTGGACGAGTTGTTGGTCGTCTTCGGAACGTTGACTTTGAGCTTCGGCTGCACGACCTGCTTGGGCTGCGGCGGCGGCGTTTGCTGCGGCGGCGGCGTGGGCGTGGGCGGCGGCGTCGGCGTATGCGGCGGCGGCGTCGGGATACGTACCTGAATCTTCTTGGTGACGCTCACCTTTTCGACTTGCGTGTCTTCGTGGTGGTTCTTGAGATTCGGGTAGAAGGGTGCGACGAGGATATTCAGCAGGATCGAGAGCAGGATACCGCGCCCGACATACGTGCGAATACGCTCGCCGGTGGTAATATATTCCTTTTGCGCCATCAGCTAGCCGTTCTGCCCCTCCGGCAACCCTTCGATGTGGTTCGCGAGGCCGAAGTCGATGAGATTCGCCTTCTTCGCCGCGTCCATGATCTGAAGGATCACGCCATAGTTCGCTTTCGGATCGGCCTTGATGATCACGCTCGTGAATTTATGTCCGGTCTGATCTTGCAGGGTCGCGAACGCATCGGGCGCCTGCGCGATCGTCACCGTATTGGATCCGATTTGGATTTCGTTCTTGTCGTTTACGATAACGACGATCTGAGACGGAACCACCTTGTCCCGGTTATGGGCGTCGGGCAGCTTCGGCTCTTTCGTTACCGAGGCGAGAATGATGAAGATGATCAGGAGCACCAACAACACGTCCGTAAACGGCGTGATGTTGATGGTCGACATCACTTCATCTTCTCCCCCACCTGTCGAAACGGCCACGAGTCTTATTAAACCTCCACCTAAGACGTGACGAAACCGACGTCTTCGAGCCCGGCTTCCTTCGCTGCGTCGAGAATCCGAATGATGACACCATACGGCGCTTTCGTGTCGGCCGTAATCGCGACGTGTTTACCGGGCTTCTTGCGCGATGCGTCATACATCACGCGGTAGATACCCTTAGCGTCGGTCTTGGTGCCGTCCACGAAGATGACCGCTTTGTCGTTCACTTCGACATCGATGTCATCGTGTTTCTGATTCTGTTGATTCGACGGCGGTGCGTGGTTCGGAAGCTCTTTCTCGAAGCCCGGCGGCGTCACGAGCGCGGCCAGGATCATGAAGATGATGAGCAACACGAGCAGGACGTCGGTGAATGGCGTGATGTTGATCTCCGCCATGACCTCCGACTCTTGTTGCGCTGAGAGCAGTCCCACGTCGAACCTCTCCCGGTACTACTTCGCCGACTTCGGCTGATAGAGGTCCGTCGGGATCGGTGCGCCGGTGTTGTGGAAGTGCAGCATCTCGGCGAGCTGGTTGGCCGCCACGATCATCTCTTGGTTGTACGACTTGATGCGCGACTTGAAGAAGTTGAAGAAGATAACCGCGACGATGGCGACCACGAGACCGGCGAAGGTCGTGACGAGCGCCTCGGAGACGCCGGCCGCGACGACCGCGGGGGTCGAGTTGCCCTTGAGCGCGATGTCCTGGAAGGCCTTGATGATACCGAGAACGGTACCGGCGAGACCGACGAACGGCGCGATCACGGCGATGGTGCCGATGATGCCGAGGTTGCGCTCGAGCGCGTTGAGGTGCTCCATGAGCGCGATCGAGAGCGCGTCGGTGATATCGGCGCGGTTCTTCTCACCGCGACGGAGACCGAACTCCAGAATGCGCGGAAGCATGCCCTTATTCGATTGGCAAATTTTGATCGCGCCGTTGAGATCGTCGGACTCGATCTTCTGACCGAGCTGACGAAGCAGGCCTTTGGTATCGCCGTGCTGCGTCGAGAAGAAGTACAAACGCTCGATCACGATGGCGATCACGGCGACGGACAGAACGAGCAGGATGACCATGTCAGGTCCGCCCTGCTGCATCACGCTAATGAAACCGTCAAACACGAGTTCCGAACCCTCCAGGGTAAATTGTAGAGTGCGCTAGACAAAGAGAAAGAGCAGCGGTGCTGCGCCGCCCCGTGAGGGCGGACCATTGGCCCACCCCCACCTAAAGTCCTAGTTACTGCGGGATATTCTTCAGTTGGTTTTCGATCTGTGCGGAAAGCTGCGTGTTACCCGCCGCTTTTGCAAGTTGATCCGCTTTGTTAAGAAACGTTACGGCTTGCTGTTTGTCCGAGGATTTGTGGCTCGTCGAGTACACCCCGGTCCACGAGATGCCTGCCGCGAAGTTGGCCGTGGCATCGTTGGGACCGGCGGCGACCGCCTTCATGGCATAGTCGCGCGCCTTGGCGTAGTCGGGTTTTTCCATGCTCAGTTCAGCAAACGCGGCACCGGTGTTCGCCGTGACGGCGACCAGCGATCCCGCTTGTGCATCCGCGGCCTCGAAGTCCTTGAGCGCTTCGGTAAAGTTCTTGGCCGCCATCGCCTGGTTGCCCAGGGTCAGGTAGTGGTTCGCGAAGGCGAGCTGCGCATCGGTGCTCGACGGATCGAGCGCTTTGATGTCGGCCGCCGTCGCGCTCGACGACGCGGTGTCGCCGCTGCCGAGATAGGCTTGCAAGAGCTCACGATCGAGCGCGAGCTTGGCTTTCGTCGAGGTCGCCTTTTCACGCGCCGGCTTGAGCGTCGCGATCGCGTCCGCGTACTGCTTGTTCGCGATCTGCGCGACGCCGAGCGCGAACGTGGAGTTCGCATCGTTCGATAGCGAGAGCGACTTCTGCGCGAACGCGAGGCTCTGCGCGGGATCCTTTGCCGCCGCACGCACCGCCGCCGAGGCGAGCGCCTGCGCGGCGAGCGCGCGGAAGTCTTTATTCACGGAATCGACGCGCGCGAAGGCCGCCGCCGACGCGTCGATATCGCCGTTGTAATACTGCGCGATGCCGAGCAACTGCAGCACTTGCGGATCGTTCGGCGAATTCGCAAGCGCGGCGTTCGCTTTGTCGATCGCGCTCGCGTACTGTTTACCGCGAATCAAGGCATCGATCTCGCCCGCGACACCGGCCGCCGGCGCCACGGCCTTGCCGTTGAATTTGAGCACGAAGTCGTAGAACGTGGTGATCGGCTTCTTGCCTTTGCGCGCCGGCCGGTAGGTCGAGTTCTGCGCGATCTCCAGCGCCGCCGCGTTATCGCCCGCATTGGTCGAGCGAATGACTTTGATCACCTTATGCGAGCCGTCGGCGTTGACTTGCACCTGAACGGTGACCGTCCCCGAGCCCGCGATGGACTGCGAGGTCGTGCCCTGCTTGACGACCTTGGCGATCGAGAATTCGTTCGCGTACTGCGCGTACGCGGGAGCTGCTCCGAGAGCGAGAGCGATCGTGCACGCACCGGCGACGACCGTGGAGATGCGTTTCATCTAGTACCTCGAGTGGTGGTTGGGGAGTACGGTTCCCTCTACCCGTGTAACGAAAACCTCGGGCAAAAAATGCCCGACGCTCGTTACGCCGCGAGGGAGGCCGCGGGAAGCCGCCTGCCGACCGCCGCAGCGATACCGGCCAGGTGGCCCATGAGCGCCGCGAATTCCTGCGGCCGCAGGGACTGCGGACCGTCGGAGGCCGCCTCGCCCGGTTCGGGATGAACTTCAACCAGGATGCCGTCCGCGCCCGCCGCTACCGCCGCGAGCGCCATCGGTTCGACCAAGCGAGCGACGCCGGTCCCGTGTGACGGGTCCACGACGACGGGCAGGTGCGTCAGGTCGGCCAGGAGCGGCACGACCGAGAGGTCGAGCAGGTTGCGGGTCGCCGCATCGAACGAGCGCACCCCGCGCTCGCAGAGCACCACGTGCTCGTTGCCCGCGTCCAGCACGTACTCGGCGGCCATGAGCCACTCTTCGACCGTCGCCGAAAGTCCGCGCTTGAGGAGGACGGGCGCGCCGCTCGCACCGACCTCGCGCAGGAGGGCGAAGTTCTGCATGTTGCGCGCACCGATCTGGAGCATGTCGGCGTAGCGGGCCACGAGCGGGACATCCCGGGGATCGAGGACCTCGGTCACGACCGCGAGGCCGTAGCGATCGGCCGAGGCGCGCAGCAGCTCGAGGCCGCGCTCGCCGAGTCCCTGAAACGCGTACGGCGAGGTGCGCGGCTTGAAGGCCCCGCCGCGCAGCACGTTGGCGCCCGACTGGGCGACGGCGCGCGCCGTGGCGTCGAGCTGCTCGGCCGACTCGACCGCGCAGGGGCCCGCGCAGATCGCGAGCGTCTCGCCGCCAAAGGTGACGCCGGAGCGCAGGCGCACGACGGTGCGGTCGGCGCGCGCGTCACGCCGAGCGAGCTTCAGCTCGCGCGCGGGTATTTCGTAACGATCCACGGTAGGCCGGATTCTACCACGCTCGCGCGATCACGTCGTGCGACCTTCTTCGACGCGGCCCACCCGGCCGAGCGCGGCGATCTCGCGCGGCGTGAGGTCGCGCGTGCGGCCCACCCCGAGGTCGCCCAGCGAGACCGGGCCGAAGCGCAGGCGCACGAGCGTCTGCACCGGGTGCCCGAGCGCTTCGAACATGCGGCGCACCTGGCGATTGCGCCCCTCGTGGACGGTGATATCGACGACCGAGTACCCCGCTCGCACCGACACGACGCGGACCTTGGCACCGGCAGCCTGCGCCTCTTCGAGCATCACGCCGTCGTTGAGCCGCTTCACATCTTCGGGCGAGAGACGCCCCGCGATCGTCGCGCGATAGGTCTTGTCCACGCCGAAACGCGGATGCATCAGGCGATTGGCGAGTTCGCCGTCGTTGGTGAGCAAGAGCACGCCCGCGGTATCGAAATCCAAGCGCCCGATGGGCACGACGCGCGGCATCTTCTTCTTCGGCAGCAGCTCGACGATCGTGCGGCGGCCCTGCGGGTCGCGCAGCGTCGTCATCACGCCGATCGGCTTGTGCATCACGAGATAGACGCGCTCTTCGATCGGCGCGATCGCCGTGCCGCTCACGTCCACCTTATCGCCCGGCAGCACGAGCGTCCCGAGTTCGCGCACCGTGCGCCCGTTGATACGCACCTTGCCCTGCGCGATCATGTAATCGGCGTTCCGGCGCGACGTGATGCCCGCTTGCGCGAGGTACTTGTTGAGCCGAATCCCCTCGCTCGTATCCTGCTTCGGTTTCGGCGCACGACGCCGCACGTTGCTATTCATCTCGCGCCCCATCTTCGACGCAGCCCCCCTCGTGTCACCCTGAGCGCCCCCGGTGTCACCCTGAGCGCCCCCGGTGTCACCCTGAGCGCCCACCGTGTCACCCTGAGCTCGTCGAAGGGCCCCCCGTGTCACCCTGAGCCTGTCGAAGGGTGAGCCTGTCGAAGGGCGAGCTTGTCGAAGGGTGGGGGGCGGTTGG
>JAGWSR010000102.1 GCA_028869385.1 bacterium | reverse complement strand
GGGCGCAGCGACACGAGGTTGATCGCGCCGCCGATGGTGTTGCTCCCCTCGCTATCCTGCGGACCGAGCCCCTCGGTGAGGTCCACCGAGCTGAACGCCGCCACCGGGAAGCGGGAGAGATCGATGTCGCCGGTATTGGCATCGTTGAGGAGCTGGCCGTCGAGCCCGACGAGCGTCTCCGACGGATCGGGTCCGCGCAGCGCCACCGTGGCGATCGCGGCGTCGCCGCCGCCATCCGGTCGAGCGAACGTCACCGAGGGCACGGCGAGCAGCGACTGCGTGATCTGCGTCTGCCCCATGCGCGCCATGTCGGCGCGCGAGAGATCTTGAGCGGGGATCACGCCGCGCAGCGGCGCCAGCCGCCCATCCACCGTCACGTGCCCGATGGTGCGCAACGTCGGCGCGTCGAGCGGTTCGAGCGTGATGTCGAGTGCGACGTCGTGATCCACCTTGACGTCCACCGAGACCGCTTCGTAGCCGGGCGCGACCGCGTCCACCTGATAGTCGCCCGGGCTCGCCGAGGCCGCCAGGCTGCCCTGCGCGTCGGTCGAGAGCGTCAGGTTCGTCGGTCCGCGCAGCACGACGCGGGCACCCGCGAGCGGGGAACCCGAGGCGGTATGGACGTGGCCGGACACGACACAGCAGACGGCGAGCAAGATAGCATGCATCGTGCACTACAATGCAACGGCGGGACTGAGAGGAGCCTGAGAAGCCGGGCGAGGAAAGCGCGCGCATGGCAAAACGCGCCGCGACCGTAAAGGCCGTCTTCAAGGGCATCGCTCGTACGCAGGCGAGCTTCACGCTCGAACTGGGTCCGCTCCGCGCGACCGGGGTTCCCGCGATTCTGGTCGCGGTGACCGGGGTCGTCGTCGCGGGCGGCATCGCCTCGATGCTCGCCAAGGGAGTCGCGCGCCTTCCCGAGACGCTGCGCGAGGCCAGAACGCTGGCAGAGACGTTACGCGGTGACCGAACGCGGCTAAATCCGTAAGATACGGGTTATGATTGACAACGAGTCTCTGGTAGCGCTCGTCCGCACGGGAATCCCCGACGCCGAGGTCACGGTGTACGACCGTACCGGAACGATGGATCACTTCAACCTGACCGTTCGTTCCGGCGCCTTCGCGGGCAAGACGCTCATCGAGCAGCACCAACTCGTGTACGGCACGCTGCGCGCCGCGCTCAAAGACGGGCGCGTTCACGCCGTCGAACTGAAGACCATCGTCAGCGAAAGCTAGGAAACATGTCGGAACAACTCAAGTCCCAAATCGAAGCGGAGATCGCCGCGAACAAGATTCTCGTGTACGGCAAGGGCACCAAGACGATGCCGCGTTGCGGCTTCACGCTCGAGACGATTCAGTTCTTCGACCACTTCGGCTTTCCGTTCGAAGTGATCGACGTGCTCGAGAACATGGAGAAGCGCGACGTGCTCTCCGAGATGACGAACTGGCCGACGCTGCCGAAGGTCTTCATCAACGGCAAGTTCTACGGCGACACCGACATCCTCGGGCCGATGGCGCAGAACGGCGAACTGCAGGCCGTGCTCAAAGAAGCCTTCGGCGCCGACGTGCAGCCGAAGACGACGATCAACCTGCACTAGCGTGGCATTCACGACGCTGATCGACGCGGCGACGCTCGCGTCGCACCTCGACGACCCGTCCTACCTGATCGTCGACTGTCGTCATACGCTCGCGGACTTCTCCGCGGGCCGGCGCATGTACGACGAAGCGCACCTTCCCGGTGCGTTCTTCGCCGACGTCGAGCACGATCTCTCGGGTCCGAAGACGGGCGCGAACGGGCGCCATCCGCTTCCCGACCCGCAGGCCTTCGCCGCGTACCTCCGCGCGCTCGGCGCCGGGCCGACGACGCAGATCGTCGCGTACGACGCGGGCGCCGATATGTTCGCGGCGCGCTTGTGGTTCTTGTGTCGCTGGATCGGACACGAAGCGGTCGCCGTGCTCGACGGCGGCATCGGCGCGTGGACGGCGGCGGGCTTGCCCGTGACCGCGTCGCCGAGCGCACCGCGTTCGCCCGGCACGCTTCAAGCGGCGCCGCACGGCGATCTGGTGGTGGACGCCTCGTACGTGCTCGCGCATCTCGGCGATGGTTCCACAACCATCGTGGACGCGCGCGGCGCCGATCGCTTCGCCGGACAGAACGAGACGATCGACCCGGTCGCCGGGCACATTCCGGGCGCGCGGAATCGTCCGTTCAAAGCAAACTTCGGTGACGACTTGCGCTTCAAACCGGCGGACGAGTTGCGCGCGGGATTCTCCGCATTCGGATCGCCGACGTCGGTGATCCATCAGTGCGGCTCGGGCGTCTCCGCGGCAGCGAATCTCCTCGCGATGGAGCTCGCCGGACTCTCCGGCGCGCGCGTCTATGCGGGCTCGTGGAGCGAGTGGATCGCCGATCCCTCACGCCCGGTCGAGACGGGCGCGCCGACGAACAACTAGCGCCACGATCCCGACGACGAGCGCGGCGAGCGCGAGCGCGGCGGCGACGATCGCCGCGCGCGTTCGCCCGATCGTCCCCGCGCACGCGGCATACGTGCGCCCAAACGCGCTCTGCGCGCACCAAAAGACCCGCCACCCGTGCGCCCGCATGTCGTCGGGAGACGACCAGAGATCGTACGCGTCGATCCACCGTGCGCGCACGTCGGCGTCGCTCGCGATCGCATCGTGCGCGCGCGTGAGACTTGCCGCGTCGAAGGCATCGGCTCCGAAGATCGCATCGAAGCTGGGCCGCGCGTGCCACGCATCGTCCGCGGGATCGTACACGTAGGGCACGACGTCGCGCAACGTGCCGTCCGGCGCGACGCGCAGATCGTAAAACGCCGGGTTATTGCGATAGACCGGTGAGATCGACGAGACGAGCAGCCACGGCACGCCACCCGCGAGCCGGAAATCGTAGCGATGCGTGTGCCCGGCGACGGCAAAGGCGATCGTGCGCGCGTGCCGCTCGAGCGATGCGCGCAGTAGCGCATCCTCGTTCGGTCGCATGAACGGCACCGCGATGAAGCGGCGCGCGAGCGTCGTGCTGCTCGCATCGAACCCCGGCGGAACGTGCGCGAGTAGCACCGTCCGCTCCCCGTCGGCGAGTTCGCGCGCGAGCCACGCGCGTTGCGCCGCCGCGGCACCGCCACCGCGCGACTGGCAGGCGCCGCGATACACGATCGAGTCGAATACCGTATCGAGCACCAGCGCGCGCTCGCCGTTGGGCAGGCGCGCCGCATAATACCCGCCGCGTTCGAAATCGCGCACGAACGTCGGCGCGGCGCCGTCGCGATTCACGAGCGGCGCGTAGATGCGCGCGAGCGCGCGCTGATATGGGCCGCCGGTCTCGCTCCGATAATCGCCGCACGGATCGTCGTTGTTGCCGAGGGTCACGAGAAAGCGCGCGCGTGGATAGGCGCGGCCGAGCGATTCGGCGATCTCGCGCGTCACCGCGATGCCGGCTTGGTACGGATCCTCGCCGTGCGAGCGCGCGAGGCTGCCGAAGTGGTGCGCGAGCGCGTCGCCGCCGAACAACACGACCTGCGGATCGGGGACGTCGGCGCGCATCGCGGCGAGCGCCGAGTTCCACAGCGCGCGATTGGTGTCGTGCGCGTAGACGATGCCGGGGCGCGTATCGTAAGGGTCGAGGTGGACGTCCGAGACGACGAGCCAATGCGAGAGCACGGCCGCCAGCAGCAGATGCATCACGGCGTCGCGATTGGACTCGCGCTCGGGGTCGGCGAAGGCGGCGGCGGCGCGGGCGGATGCGTCGGCAACGCCGTCTGGATCTGCGGCATCGAGCACGCCTGGTACGCGACAGGCTCGAGCGCCACGCCGCCGCACCAATAGGCGCGCCACGTGCCGTCGGGCATGGGATCGCCGGGGGCGTCGCCGTCGTAGAGTTCGACGAAGCGCTTGCGCACGCGCTCGTCGGAGAATATCCGCGCTTGCGCGGCCGCCAGATGCGCCGCGTCGAGAATGCCGCGGCCATAGATGCTGTCGAAAGCGTAGTCGCGGCGCCACACGGCTTTCAATCGACCGTTCTTTGCGAGCGCGCCGAGGTTGTTGAGGGTGACGACGTCCTCGTCGGTCACGTTGGCATTGCCGTCCACGTCGAGGATCGTAAACGAAGGATTGTTCCCGAAGATCGGGCTCACCGAGGGAACCTCGAGCAGCGGCGTCATCGGCGCGCTCGCGCCGCCGACGGCGAAGCTGCTCATGTGCGTGTGCCCGAAGATGCCGATCGTCACGCGCGGCGCGCTACCGTCGAGCGCGGCGATCAATGCGTCGTTGTAGCGCTGCGCGAGAAACGAGACGGGCGCGCCGTCGCGGGCCCGCAGCGTCGAATACACGTCGATGCCGGGTGGAATGTGCGCGAACACCCACACGGGACCGTGCAGCGTCGGCAGCGTCTTCTGCAGCCATGCGAGTTCGTCGCCGCCCGGATCGCTGCCCGCGATGCCGCATGCGTTGCGATAGCGCGCCGACCACATGACGTCGTTGAGCACGAGTGCCTGCGCGCCCGCCACCGGAAGGGATGCAACGTAGTATCCGCCGGTCGCAAATTGCGCGGAGAACGCATTCGGATCGCTCGCGCCGGTCGCGATCGCGAACTCCGCGGCGACGTGCGCGAGGAACGGACTGCTGGGCGTGCTCTCGTAGTCGCCGCAGATGTTATCGTTATTTCCGATCACCGGCAAGATCCGCGCGCGCGGAAACGCGAGTTGAAACTCGCGCGAGAGAAACGAGATCGTCTTATCGACGAAGGCCGCGTACGCGATGTCGTCGTGACGCGCGAGCGAGCGATCGAATTTTTCGCGAAATCCGTGGGCGAGAAAATCGCCGTCGATGAAGACGACGCCGGGATCGGGATCGGCGTCGTGCATCGCATCGAGCACCGACTCGAGCAGCGCGTCGTTGGTATCGGAGCCGTATCCGGCGAAGCGACGGTCGACGCCGCTCTGAAAGATGTCGCGCCAACGGTTGACCGGCTCGGCGGCCAGGCGTTCCGTCAGGTGCCGATCCGCGAACGGATCGAAGTGGACGTCGCTCACCACGAGCCAGCGCGCCGCGACGGGCGCGTCGGCCGCCGGGGCACGAACCCCTGCGAGGAGCAGACAAGCTGCGAAGACGAAGGCGAGCACGCGTACCATTCTCCGCACGCGGTTAATCGAAGGAGTCGTCATGTCCCGCCACTGGCTCTTCAAGAGCGAGCCCGACGCGTATAGTTTCGAACAGCTTCGCATAGACGGCACCACGCCGTGGAGCGGCGTGCGCAATTATCAAGCGCGCAATTTCATGATGGAGATGAAGGCCGGCGATCTCGGACTCTTCTACCATTCGAGCATTCCCGAGCCCGCGGCCGTCGGCATCGTCAAAGTCGCGCGCACCGCCTATCCCGACTTCACCGCGCTCGAGCGCGGCGGCGAATACTACGACCCGCGCAGCACCGATGCGAAGCCGATCTGGATGATGGTGGACGTCGCGTATGTCGAACCGCTCGCGCATCCCGTGACGCTCGCTCGCATGCGCGAGGATCGGCGGCTCGCGGCGATGCCGCTTCTTCAGCGCGGACAACGCCTCTCGGTACAGCCGATCGAAGCCCACGAATGGAAGATCATCCTAGCACTCGCGAAGAAGCCCGGCTAGGCGAAAGAAAAAACGAGGGAGCCGCAGATGCGGCTCCCTCGCTCGTTGCGACGAGGACCGTAGCGTACTACGGCAGCGTCTTGGTCAGCTCGAAGCGGTAGGTCGCCGGACCGACAACGTTTCCGAGCGTCGCACCGGATCCGCCGTTCACGAGCGGCACGGCAACGCCGCCGCCGTAGACCGGAATCAATCCGCTGTACGCGTTGAAGATGTTGTCGCCGGAGATTTGCACCGAGACGTCCTTCGTGAACGGGTAGCGCACGGTCGCGTAGGCGATACCGAACGGCGGCTCGTTGAGCGAGTTGTTCTTGCCGTAGAGCGTGTCGCCGAACGCCGCGTAGGCGCCGTTCTTGAAGGTGTAGTTCAGCTCGAGATGTCCCTGGAGATAGGGCACGTTCTGGTTCGAAACGCTGTTGAACCCGATGCCGCCGCCCGTGAAGTTCTGGTTCGCGATGACGGCGAGGTTCGTTCCCGCGTTGGCGAGCGTACAATTCGTGCCCGTCGTGCTGTAGAAGCACGCGGGGAGATTGTACACGTAGCCGCGCTGCGTCGAGCCCGAGAGCTCGTAGCCGAAGCCGTACTCCGGAATGCGCTTGATCGAAAGCTCGATGCCTTCGTAACGCGCGTTCGAGAGGTTGACGTTCGCGCTGTAGAACACCGGCGTCGCAGGCGTCACGCCCGCCGTCGCCGGGCACGACACGCCCGAGATGGTACCGCAGGTGAGTCCGCTATCGTACGTCTGCGCGATGAACTGGTTGAACAAGTTCGTCAGGTAGACGTCGGCCGAAACGAAGGTCACCTTGTCCTTCAGACGGATATCGCCGCCGAGGTCGTACCCGAACGCCGTCTCCGGCTTCAGGAACGCACCGGAGTTGATCGTCTGATAGACGTTACCGGTCGAGCTGCTGTACGAGGTCGAGCCGTTCGCTTTCGAGAGCAGGCTGATGTACGGCGGCGCGATCGACGAGCCCGCCGCGAAGCGCAGCGACGTATCGGCATTCATACGATACTCGAGCGCGAGGCGCGGGTCGAAGTGCGAGGTGCTCGTGGTCGCGAACGCAACCGGCGCGCTCGTGACGGCCGTGGTCTTCGAGGCCTTGGTGTACACCGCGGTGTCGATCGTTCCGTCGGGACGGCAGACGACGGACGTAACCGTCGTTGCGGTCGCCTTCGTCGCCGTCGAACTGCAGTCCGTCGGGTACGTGTTGCGGTAGGTGTTGCTGTAGAGGCTCAGCGTCGCGCTCAGCTTGTTCGTGAGCTGATCGTGACCGCGCAGCAAGAACGTCGTGAAAAGCTGCGAGGCGCCCGAGGGCAGCGAGGTCGAGGTGTTGGCGCAGAGCGTCTGCGACTCGTCGTACGGGCACTGCTGGCCGTTGTAGTTGTACGAGACGCTCGTGCTCTTCACGATCGTGTTCGAATTGGTCTGATCCACGGCGAACGTGATGTCGCCGTTCCCGTTGTTGATCGGGTGATCGTACGAGAACGAGAGACCGCTCAGACGATCCGTCTCCGGATTGTCGTAGTAGTCGTACACCTGAAGGTTCTGCGTCGTGCCGTTGAACGGCGCGAAGCCCGAAGCCGTACCCCACACCGGAACCGACATCGTGGTCGGAACGAGCGGATTGGGGCCGCCGCCGAGCTTCTGACGGTTGATCGTCGCGTGATAGTAACGCGCGAGGATCGTGTCGTTGCCGAGGGTCGTGCTGACTTCGCCCTGCAGAATCGGCTCGTTGTTGATTTCGCGCTCGCCGGTTCCGGAGGTCGCGTAGTAGCCGAAGAGCGCCGAGATCGGACCGCCCGCGAGGCTACCCGAGTATCCCGCGCCCGGGTTGAAGGTCGCGCCGCCGCCGAGTTCCGACGTGTTGCCGGTCTGGTTGGCGAAGGTCTGGCCGCCGAGGTACGAGACCGTGGCGGTCGTGGCCGACGAGAACTTGTAGCGAGCCTTCAGGAGCTCGGTCGTGTTGTCGTAGTCGCCGTAGAGCGTCGCACAGCACGCGATGGTGTGATAGCCATCTTTGATTTTCGAACTGGTCGGAGCGAGCGTATTGAACGCCGGCGAGTCGAAGAGTTCTTTGCCGTTGAGCAGCGTCACGTTACCGGCGCCGGGGTCATAGTAGTACTGCTGACCGTGGAGCGCGGAGGGATCGTTGACGCCCGCGATCTCCGCGACGAAACCGAGGCGGTTGATCGTGTCGGAGATACCGAAATCGTAGAACGATCCGCCGTGATTCGTGACGCCGATCGTGTAGGTCGGCGTCGCGGTCTGCGTCGGATCCTTGGTGCGGAAGTTGATCGTGCCGCCGATCGCATAGTTGACCTCGGGCGAGTTCGCGCCGGGTCCTTTGATGATATCGGTGGAGCCGAACATCGCGCTGTTGAGGAACGTCGTAACGTAGTCGCCATAGAGGCCGACCGAGACGGGGTGGCCGTCGATCAGCGAGGCGGTTTCGAACGAGAGGCCGTTGCGGACGTTCGGGAAGGTGATCGCGCCCGGCACCGCGTCGTTCGCGCTGTTGCCCGGAAGCGAGATCTGCACGCCCGGAACCTGGTTCAGCACGCGGGTGACCTGCTGCTGGCCCTGGTTCGCGTAGGTCGCCGCGGAGATCGTGGAGACCGATGCGGCCGAGGTATTGAACGTGCCGCGGCCGACGGCGCGGATCGAGGCGATCGTGCGCAGCGTGGTCAGCGTGGCCGAGTGCATCGTGACGGCAACCTTCTCGACTTCACCGGAGAAGATCGCGAAGTCCGGCTGCGTCGCCGTCTCGTAGCCCGCCTTGCGGATCGAGACGATGTAGAGGCCCGGTTCGATGTTTTCGACCGTGAACGAGCCCTTGGCATCGGTCGTGGTCGTGTAGGTCTGCCCACCGCGAATCATCACGCTCGCACCGGAGACCGGGGAGCCGGATTCGTCGAGGGCGGTGCCGGTAATGGCACCGGTCGTTGCAGCCTGAGCCACGACGGTCGTGACGTTCTTGGCCGTTGCCGCGCTGACGGGTCCAACGGAGAACGCCGCGATCATGATCGCAGCCAGGACGCGAGCGAAAGTTTTCACTCATCCTCCAGAAAGGAAGCAATAGAAACGCCGCCTCGGCATTGCCGCGGCAACCTGAGAAGTGTAAGGGAAAAAGTTTAAGGCGACGTTATCCCGGGCCTGGCAGCGACACCCGATGGAGGTCGATCGCCAGCGCCCCGGCCAACGCGACGGCGATCAAGAGCCAGGTGAGGGAGCCGATGAGGACGTTCGCGGCAGCAAGTTCCTCCGGCGGTAGTGGCGGGAGCCTGGGTCCCAGGCACGCCGAGAGGCGCACACCGAGCGCACAGACTGCCACGAGCGCGACATCCACAAGGAGCCACGACCCGGCACGCGCCCACGAGATGCGGGCCTCGGCGAGCATCTCGGCCGTCCACCACACCGCGATCAGGATCCAGGGCACTGATACCCAGCGTCCGATCGCCGTCAACGAGAATCGCACTCGAGCGACGCTCATCGCTTCTTCTCCCTAGACGGCTTGAGCCTGGGTGAGGAAGATCCGCTGGGCGTTGACGGGCATCTCGTCGGGTCGGCGACCGCGACGTTTGTAGGAACCGTCGGGCATGAGCTCGCGCATCTTGACGTTGTCGCTCGCGAGCACGCTCAGAATCTGGCTGTTGACGCTCTCCGCGATCACCGGGTCGAGCACGGGGACGGCGAGTTCCACGCGACGGTCGAGGTTGCGCCCCATCCAGTCGGCGCTCGAGATGTAGAGCTCGCGTTCGCCGCCGTTTTCGAACACGTAGATGCGCGAGTGCTCGAGAAAGCGTCCCACGATGCTGCGCACGCGGATCGTCTCGCTCACCCCGGGCAGCCCCGGACGCAACACGCACATCCCGCGCACGAGCAGGTCGATCGGCACGCCAGCCTGCGAGGCGCGGTAGAGCGCGCGCACGATCTCGCCGTCGGTGAGCGCGTTGAGCTTGGCGCGGATGCCCGCCGGACGCCCCTCGCGTGCGTGCTCGGTCTCGCGCTCGATGAGCGCGAGCATCTCGCGGCGCAGCGTGACGGGCGCCACCAGAAGATCCTCGTAATCGGTGATCTTCGAGAAGCCGGTAAGCGCGTTGAAGAGTTGCGTCACGTCGGCGCCGAGTTCGCGCCGACACGTGAAGAGGCTTAAATCGGTGTAGAAGCGCGCGGTCTTTTCGTTGTAGTTGCCGGTACCGAAGTGCATGTAGCGGCGAATGCCGTCCTCTTCGCGCCGCACGACGAGCATCGTCTTCGCGTGCACCTTCTGACCCGGGAATCCGTACACCACGTGCACGCCCGCGCGTTCGAGGCGTCGCGCCCATTCGATGTTGTTCTCTTCGTCGAAGCGCGCCTTGAGTTCGATCACGACCGCGACCTGCTTCTCGTTCTCGGCGGCGTGCAGCAGCGCACGCACGATCGGCGAATTTTTTCCGGAGGTGCGATAGAGCGTCGCCTTGATCGCGAGCACGTCCGGATCTTCCGCGGCTTGCTGCACGAACTGCACCACCGGATCGAACGAGTCGTACGGATGATGCAGCAGTACGTCGCCTTCGCGAATCTGCGCGAAGAGATCGCTCTTGCCGAGCAGCGGTCGCGGGATCGTCGGCATGAACGGTTCGTCGCGCAACGCTTCGTAATCGGGCAGGCCGATCAGTTGCCAGAGATCCGAGAGGGCGACGATGCCGTCGGTCTCGTAGCAATCCACTTCGGAGAGATCGAGCGAGCGCAAGAGAAAGTCGCGCATGTACTCGGGCATGCCGCGCTCGATCTCCAAACGCACGGGCTCGCCGAAGCGACGGCGCTGCAGCTCCGATTCGATCGCGCGCAGGAGATCGTCGGCCTCATCCTCTTGCAGGTCGAGGTCGGCGTCGCGCGTGACGCGGAAGAGATACGCGTCGCGCACCTTCATCCCGGGGAAGAGCCCGTCGAGATGATGCGCGATCAGATCTTCGAGGAGCACAAAGTGGCGCTCGCCCTCGGGGGCGCCTTCGATCGCGATGAAGCGCGGGATGATCGGCGGAATCTTGACGCGCGCGAAGTGCAGCTCCACGCCTTCGGCCGTCGGCTCTTCGAGCTCGACCGCGAGCGAGAGCGAGAGATTCGAGATATACGGAAACGGATGCCCCGCATCCACGGCAAGCGGGGTGAGCACCGGAAAGAGGCGGTCGTCGAAGGTGCGTTCGAGCGCACTCTGGGTGGCTTCGTCGAGATCGGCGACCGCGAGAATGCGGATGCCGTGCGTCTCGAGCGCGGGGAGCAGCTCTTCGTTGAGGACGCGCATCTGGAGTGCGAGCGAGCGTCGCAGACGCTCCGAGATCGCCGCCAGATGCTCGGCGGGCAGCCGTCCGTCCTCGGAGCGGCGCACGACCTGCGCCTCGATCTGCTGTTTGATCGCCGCCACGCGAATCATGAAGAACTCGTCGAGATTGTTGCCGTAGATCGCGACGAATTTCAGGCGTTCGAAGAGCGGATTGCGCGCGTCGAGCGCCTCCTCGAGCACGCGGTCGTTGAACTCGAGCCACGAGAGCTCGCGGCTGAAGTAGAGCGAGGCATCGTCCAACGAGACGGGTGCGGGAGCGGACGCGACGGACTCATGCGAGAGCATTACCGATGGATTCTCCGCGGATGTGGATAAATCTCTCGTCATGTGGGCGAGCATCCTCCAGCACGCCGGGCGACACGCGCTGCTCTGCGGCGAGGCGCTCGCACTCGCGATCCTCGTGGGCGCACCGCTCGCCGCGCTCGGCGCGCATCGCCCGGCCCTGCGCGCGCCGCTCCTCGCGGTCGCGGCCGTCGGGCGCACGATTCCGAGCATAGCGCTGCTTGCTTTGCTGCTCCCGGTGCTCGGCGTCGGGACGGCTCCGGCGCTCGTCGCGCTCGTCGTTCTCGCGCTGCCCCCGATCGTGGTGAACGTGGACCTCGGCATTCGCGGGGTCGCCCCCGCCGCGATCGACGCCGCGACCGGGCTCGGCATGAATGCGCGCCAGCGCTTCGGACGCGTCGTCGCACCGCTCGCCCTGCCGGTCGCGCTCGCCGGCGTCCGCACCGCGAGCGTCGAGGTGATCGCGAGCGCGACGCTCGCCACCTTCATCGGTGCGGGCGGTTTGGGAGACGACATCGTGCGCGCGCTGCAGACCGACGACCTACGCCTGCTCGCCGCGGCGAGCATCACCGTCGCCGCCATGGCCTTCGCCGCCGAACTCTTCTTTACGCGCGCCGCGCGCGCACTCGAGGTACGCACGTCATGACCATTTCCCGCGCTCGCGCGCTCGCGCTGCTCGCGACGGTGCCCGCGCTCGCGCGCTGCTCCGCGCGCAACGGCACGATCCGCGTCGGATCGAAGAACTTCACCGAGTCGATCGTGATCGCCGAGATCTACGCACAGACGCTCGAACGCGCGGGGCTCTCCGTGGAGCGGCGCCTCAACCTCGGCTCCACGCAGATCGCGCTCGCCGCAATGGCGCGCGGCGATATCGATCTCTACCCGGAGTACACCGGCACGGCGCTCATCGACGTGCTGCACCTCGCGCCGCTCGACTCCCCGCACGCGATCTACGAGACGGTGCGCGCGGCCTTCGCGCGTTCGTACGGCATCACGTGGCTCGCTCCGTCCCCGATGAACGACTCGCAGGGCATCGCGACGACGGCGGCGATCGCCGCGCGCTATCGCCTGCGCACGCTCTCCGATCTCGCGCTCGCGGCGCCCCGCCTTCGCCTCGCGACGATTCCCGAGTTTCTGAGCCGGCCCGACGGACTGCCGGGCTTACAGCGCCGCTACGGCGGCTTCCACTTCGCGAGCGTGCGCACGTATGACATCGCGCTCAAATATCAAGCCCTGCTCGACGGCTCGGCCGACGTCGCGACGGCCTTCACGACCGACGGCGAGATTGCGAGCGCGCACCTCGTGCTCCTCGACGACGATCGCCACCTGTGGCCCGCGTATAACGTGGCGCCGATCGTGCGCAGCGCGGTGCTCGCGCGCGAACCGCGTATCGCGCACGCGCTCGATGCGATCGCCCCCGCCATCACCAGCGCGGCGGCGCAACGGATGAACGCGGCGGTCGAGGGCGAGCGCAAGGATCCCGCCGACGTCGCGGCCGCATTTCTCGCCGCGCAGGCGCGATGAGCGCTGCCTCGCTGTCGTTCGCGGGCGTTCGCGTGCGCTATCCGGGAACGTCGCGCGACGCGCTCGGACCGATCGACCTGCGGATCGCGCCGGGCGAGTTCGTCGCGCTCGTCGGGCCGTCGGGCTGCGGCAAGACGACGCTCTTGCGCACGGTGAACCGCCTCACGTCGATCGACGCGGGCCGCATCGACCTCGACGGCGTCGATAGCGCCTCGCTCGATCCGATCGCCATGCGCCGCTCGATCGGCTACGCCATCCAAGCCACCGGCCTCTTCAGCCACATGAGCGTCGCGCGCAACGTGGCGATCGTTCCGGAGTTGCTCGGATGGGACCGCGCGCGCATCGCCGCTCGAGTCGATGCAATGCTCGAACTCGTGCGCCTCGATCCGGTACGCTATCGCGACCGTCGTCCGCGCGAACTCTCCGGCGGCGAGGCGCAGCGCGTCGGCGTCGCGCGCGCGCTCGCGGCGGCGCCGCGCGTGCTTCTGATGGACGAGCCGTTCGGCGCGCTCGACGCGATCGTGCGGCGCGAACTGCAGCGCGAACTGCGCCGCATCGTGGCCGAGGTCGGCACGACGACGCTCTTCGTCACGCACGACGTAAACGAAGCGCTGCGACTCGCGGATCGGATCGTCGTCATGCGAGCGGGTGCGATCGAGCAGTGCGCGGCACCGCTCGAAATCGTGGACCATCCGGCCACGCCATTCGTGCGCGAGCTCTTCGAAGCCGAGGACGCCATTGCCGAGTTGCGCGCGGCGGCGCGCATCCCGTGAGCTACCTCGCCGCGCATCCGCTGCGCGTCGCGCTCGCGCTCGGCGCGCACGTCGAACTCGTACTCGGCGCGCTCGCGCTCGCCTTCGCGATCGCGTTGCCGCTCGGCATCCGATGCGCGCGCGGCGGACGCGTCGCCGGATTGCTGCTCGGCGCGCTCGGGGCGGTGTACACGATTCCAAGCCTCGCGCTCCTCGCGCTGCTCGTCGCCGCGCTCGGACTCGGCACGCTCCCGATCTTTGTGGCGCTCGTCGCCTACGCGCAATTCGTGCTCGTGCGCAACGTCGCCGCCGGCATCGGCGGCGTCGACGCGGCGGAGCGCGAAGCGGCGATCGCGATGGGCATGACCGCGCGGCAGGTGCTCGCGCGCGTCGAACTTCCGCTGGCATTGCCGGTCATCGTGGGCGGCGTCCGGATCGCGGCCGTCGCCATGGTTGCGCTCGCGACCCTCGGCGGCTACGTCGGCGCGAGCGGACTCGGGACGCTCATCTTCACCGGCCTCGCATTGCACCACCCCGACGAAATCATCGCGGGGAGCATCGCCGCGTGCGCGCTCGCGATCGCCTTCGACCTCGCGCTGCGCGGCGTCGAGCGCCTCGTGAGCTATCGCTCGAGCAGGTGAAGTGCGAAGCGATGTCCGGCGTCGTACCACGCCTTCGCCACACGAAAACCGCCCGCGACGGCGAGCCGTTCGATATCCCGATCGTCGAACTTATAGGACGATTCGGTGTGGATGCGCTCGCCGGGCTCGAACGTCACCTCGAGATCGAGCGCCTCGATCCGCACGCGGTGCGCGAAGCGCGAGCGTAGAAACGAATCCACGCAGCCGCGCGCCTCGTCGTAGTGCGCGACGTGATCGAACGCCTTGAGGTCGAACGTGCCTCCGAGTTCGCGATTGATCCGCCCGAGCAGATTCTTGTCGAATGCCGCGGTCACGCCGGTCGGATCGTCGTACGCGCGCTCGAGCGTCGCGCGATCTTTCTTACGATCGGTTCCGACGAGCAGCCCGTCACCGGGTCGCAAGGCCGACCCGACGAGTTCGACGAGCGCGCGTGCTTCATCGGGCGCGTAGTTGCCGATGTTCGATCCCATCAGAAGTGCGAGCACGGGGCGTTCGAATCGCAGTTCGCGCGATGCGAGGACGCTAAAGTAGTCTCCCGCGTACGCGCGGACGTGCAACTTTTCGTAGCGTTCGACGAGCGCGGTCGAAGACGCGCGCAAGGCGTCGAACGAAATGTCGATCGGGCTGTAACGTAGCGTCGGCTGCACGCGCAGCGCCTCTTCGATAAGCAGGCGCGTCTTGATCGCGCTTCCGCTGCCGAGTTCGAGCAGTTCGATCGAACCCGCGAGCATGCGCACGATCTCCCAGCCCCACTCGCGCAGGATCTCGGTCTCGGCGCCGGTGAGGTAGTACTCCGGCAGATGCGTGATCGCTTCGAAGAGCGACGAGCCGAGATCGTCGTAGAGATACTTCGACGGCAGCGTCTTGCTCGCGGCGCTCAGCCCCGCGCGAACGTCGTCCGAGAAGGCGTGCTCGGCGGCGGCGCTGGGGAGTTTGACGAACTCGAGACGCGGTTCGGCGGTGGTTGACGGTTCGAGCATCTATCCTCCCAAGCGCAGCACCCGTACTGCAGCTCTCTATACCACCCGAACGCGCGAATCTAACGTTCGGTTTCGTTCGGGCGTCGCTATTTCGGGCAGATGTCGTGAATCGCCGCGACCGCCGCGGGATCCGACGCCGCATTTTTCTCGCGCACGTACATGGCCATGTAGGTATGCCCGTTGACGTTGGTACCGAGCACGTCCACGTCGCCCTGCGTCGTTTTCGTGTCGCCGTCGGACGTGCCGACGTTCACCATACCGCCCGTCGTGCCGGTCATTTCGGCGTAGATCGCAGGCTGATTGTTGCAGATGGTGAGTGTGCGCTTGACCTTCACCTGCGCGTCCTTGACGTTGGTCTGCGACATGATGTCGTCGAGGCTGACCTTCGTGGGCAACTGCATCAGAATCAGCGCGCTGTGCTTGTCGGCCGTCGTCCAGACCTGCATGAAGGGGCCGATTTGCGCCTTCGGCGTGTAGTTCGCGGGAGCTTTGAATGTGATGGAATCGGTCGCGCTTCCGCACGCGGCGAGAGCGACGAGCGCGGCACCGGCGAGAACGAGGCGATTGATCTTCATTCTTTTCGCTTCAACGCCGGAGAACGATTTCCGCTGCCCTCGTACGAGCCGATGCGCGCCCAGCGCTCGTAGATCAGCTCGACGTACTCCCGCGTCTGCGCGTACGGCGGCACGCCGCCGTAGTAGGCAACCGCGCCCGGACCGGCATTATACGCGGCGAGCGCGGCGGCGTACGGATCGGCGTAGCGGTCGCGATACGCGCGCAGATAGTCGGCGAGCAGCGCGGCGGCCCCGCGAATCGCGTCGAGCGGATCGTACGGATCCACGCCGTGCTCGCGCGCGGTCTCGGGCTCGAACTGCGCGATGCCGAGCGCCCCCGCCGACGAGAACGCATACGGATCGTAAGCCGACTCTTGCAGAAGCGTCGCCGCGAGAAACTCCGGTGGGAGCGATTCGTGCCGCGCGGCGCGCACGGTCGCTTCGGCGAGCGAGAGCGCACCGATCGCGGTGATGCGGGCGTTGGTTCGCAGGACGGCACGAGCAATCGCGAGCGCGGGCACACGCACCGGCGCGCCGTCGGCGAGGAGCCGCGCGCCTTTGAGCGCGTCGACGTACGACGGTTTCGGCCAGCTTAACACGTCGTTAAGAACGCGCGACGCGTCGGGCGTCGCAACACCGCTATTTTGCGCGAGAAACCCGGAGGTGCTTTGCCCGCAACCGCACAAGATGGCAAGAGCAATACTGCACCCGGCGACCGTCTTCGGATGAAGGACTCGTACCAATGGCTTTCGTGGCGGCACTTCTGATCGTTCTCGTGATGGGAGATTTCGCGTCGACGTTCTTCTATCACGTGCCGCAACATCTTTGGTTCACGCTCCACCTTCGCACCCATCACGACCGCAAGCGCTCGTACTGGGATCACGCGGTGCTCTCGACCAACTTCGAAGTGCTGCTCGACGGCTTCCTCGGCGCCGTCCCGTATCTGGTCGTGGCCGCGCTCGTGTGGCGCATCTCGTGGCCCGGCGCCCTGCTCGGCCTCGCCCTCGGCCAACTGCACGTCTGGTGGCGTCATACGACCGAGCTCGGTTGGAGGACCCCCGACTGGGCGCGAGCGCTCGCTCGCCCTCTCCAAATCGTCCTGCCCGAGGACCACGACGGCCACCACCGAAACCCTGACATCGAGTTTGGCGATATCTTCCGCTTTTACGATGCACCGGCTCGGGCACTGCTAGCCAAACTTGCGCCCACCAGCCGTCGCACGCGTAACGCGGCCGCCCGCCGGGCCAAGCAACGGGTTCCGGCGCAGGCGTAGCCTCGACCGGAGCATCGATGACCAAACGGGCCCTTTTCCTCATCTCGGATACCGGCGGTGGCCACCGCAGCGCGTCGAACGCGATCACGGCCGCCCTGGACGAGATCCAGGCGCCCTACGCCTTCGAGCATCGGATCGAAGATGTCGCCGCCCATTGTGCCTTTCCGCTGACACAGCTCGGCCTCGGTTACAGCATGGCCCTGCGCTATGCGCCGCCGGTGTACGGAGCGCTCTACTATGCGACCAACGGTCGCCGACGCTACCGCGCGCTCGTGCGCTTCTGCGAGCCGCTCTATCGCGAGCGCCTGCGGGACCTCTTTCTCAGCTATAAACCCGACGTGATCGTCTCGGTGCATCCCCTCCTCAACCACGCGGCGCTGCGCGCCCGTGCCGACGCGGAGATGCAGCACATTCCGATCGTCACCGTGATCACCGACCTCGGCAAGGTGCACGAGTCGTGGCTCACGCCCGAGGCCGACGCCGTCGTCGTGCCCGCGCGCGAAGTCTACGAGCGCGCGCTCTCGCGCGGCATCTCGCCCTCGCGCCTGCGCATGCTCGGTCAGCCGATCCACCCCAAATTCGACGACGTCGATGGTACCAGAGAGCAACTGCGCGCGGCGCTCGGCCTGCCGCAGGATCGTCTCGTGGTCATGCTGATGGCCGGCGGCGAGGGCGGCGGCAAACTCTTGCCGACGACGCTCGCGCTCGCGCGGGCGCGCCTGCCGATCCACCTGCTCGTCGTCTGCGGCCGCAACGAGCCGCTGCGCCTGAAGCTCGAAGAGGCGGCGTCGTCGCTGCCGACGCCGATGACCGTGCTCGGCTTCACCGATCAGATTCCGGAGTATTTCCGCGCCGTGGATCTGCTCGTCACCAAGGCCGGTCCCGGATCGCTCGCCGAGGCGAACGCGGCGCAATTGCCGGTGGTGGTGTACGACTACGTGCCGGGTCAAGAGCGCGGCAACGTGGATTTCGTGCGACACAACGGGCTCGGTGCCGTCGCGCTGCACGGTGCGGGCGAGGTGGTGCAAGCGGTGCGCAACATGATCCGCACGCCGGAGCGCCTGGCGCAGATTCGGCGCAACCAAGAGATCGTCGCCCCCAAGCGCAGTTCGCGCCGTATCGCGTCGCTGATCGCCCAGATCGCGAACGACGGCACGATTCCGGCGCAAGACGATATGGCGCTCGGACTGCGCGCGGTCGCTTCGCTCTAGCGAAGCGCCTTACGGCAGTTCGACGGCCTTTCGCGACGTCCAGAGTAAGACGCGGCGCGGCGTGATCTTCGGCGAGAACGCGACGAGCTTGTTGCTGATGCCCGGAATCACGAGATCGCGGCCGCGCAGCATGCCGCGATAGCCCGCGCGAGCGACCGACGCCGCATCGGCGAGCGGCAGACGATTCAGCACGCTCTCCTGCATCTTGGCACGCTCGACGAATCCGGTCGCGGTCGCGCCCGGACAGAGGCACGTCACCGTGACGCCGCTGCCGCGCAGTTCCTCGGCGAGCGCCTGTGAGAACGAGAGCACGTAGGCCTTCGACGCGTAGTACACCGCCATGAACGGGCCCGGCAGAAATGCCGCCGTCGAGGCGACGTTGAGTATGCGGCCCGCTCCGCGCGCACGCATCGCCGGCAGGTAGGCACGGGTGAGTTCGGTGAGGGTCACGACGTCGAGCAGCAGTTCCTCGCGGGTGCGCTCCGGCGCGATCGTGTCGAATCGACCGTTGCTCGCAAAGCCCGCGTTGTTCACGAGCACGTCGCACGACGGCACGCGCGCGACGAGTTCGGCCGCTGCATCGAGACGGCCGAGATCGGCGGCGATCGTTTCGACCGTCACGCCGTGCGCCGCGTGTAACTCGCGCGCGTTCGCCTCGAGACGATCCGCGGAGCGCGCGACCAGCATGAGATCGTATCCGTCGGCGGCGAGGAGCCGCGCGAATTCGAGTCCGAGACCGCCGGAGGCGCCGGTGACGAGCGCCTTCACGTGGTGAGGCCGCCGCGAAACGCCATCGTCGCCGCACCGACCTGGCCCGCGTCGTTGCCGAGTTGCGCGACGGCAATGCGCGTCGTGCCGCGCGGCACCATCGTGCTGAGCTCGTCCACGCGTCCGCGCACCGCATCGAGCATGAAGTCCGCCGCGCTCGAGACGCCGCCGCCGAGCGCGATCAGTTCGGGATTGACGAATGCGACGATGTTGGCGAGCCCGAGCGCGAGATCTTCGGTAAAGCGCGACCACGCCGCGAGGGCATGACGATCGCCGGCCTGCGCGGCCTTACGGATCTTCTTCGAGCCGAGCTTGTCGCGATTGACGTCGAGGAGCGTGCTGCGCGGAAACGACGGCGCGACGGCAAACGCATGACGGATCAGTCCCGTTCCCGACGCCTGCGCTTCGAAGCAGCCGATCTTTCCGCAACTGCAGATGAAGCCGTCGGTCGGACGAATTTGATGGTGGCCGATCTCGCCAGCGCCGAAGCGATTGCCGAGGATCAGCTTGCCGTCGGCCACGATGCCGCCGCCGATGCCCGTGCCGAGGGTGAGCAGCACAAAATCCTTCGTCCCTTTGCCGATGCCGAAGGTGTACTCGCCGAGCGTCGCGCAGCGCGCGTCGTTGCCGACGAAGAGCGGCTGCTCGAAATGCGAGCGCAGCGTCTCGCCGAGCGGCACGTTGCTCCAGCCGAAATTCGGACTGTAGAGCACCGCCCCCGAGCGAGCCTCGATATTGCCGGGCGATCCGATGCCGATGCCCGCCACATCCTCCGCTTCGGGATCCTTCAGCGCCTGTTCGATCGTCTCGACCAGAATCTCGGTCACGTTCTTGAACGAGCGATCCTCGAGATCGACCTCGTGCTGGCGGTAGATCTTGCCGTCTTCGCCGATTACCGCGGCGGTGACGTGCGAGCCGCCGAGATCAACACCGATTGCCGTGCGCATAGCCTCTTCTTTTGCGCGACGCGAGGCCATACCCGCAATGCGCAGCGAACCATCACCGGACTATGGAGACGATCGACCTCACGGCCCTGCGCGCTTTTACGCGCGAAACCGGGCAGCCCACCCATCCCGAACTCCTCGACGCGCGTCCGATGGAGCACGTCAAAGAGATCGAGATCACCGAAGAGTTCATCACGATCACCTATAACGAGTCCACGACGCGCTACTACAACGTCAACGAGACCGTGAACCGCGAGTGGGTGTATAAGTACAACGACGATCCCGAGTTCGTCAAAGCGATCGCGAAGGTCATCGATCTCTCGCGCAAGCACCTCAAGGATCTCCCCGAGAATCTCGCGTGTCCGCCCGGATGCGCCGAGTGCTGCAGCGGCTACGAGCCTTTCGTCAGCAAAGCCGACGTGCAGCGCATCGCGGATCACCTCGGCATGAGCTATCAAGACGTGCTGGACGAATACATCGTCCAGCGTCCCTCCGCCGACGGATTCCACGTCGGTTGGGTGCGTAAGGTGACCGACGACATCGCCGACAATTGCGTCTTCCTGATGGGCGGCAAGAGCGGGAAATACTACTGCGGCATCTACGAAGGCCGCCCGCACGATTGCCGCGATTTCACGCCCATCGGCTGCCAGGATGTGGACACCGATCTTCCGCGAGGCGGCAACTTCAAGGTCGGCCCAGCGTTCCAACCGAAACGCCGACGTCGTCACCGTTAACCTGTTCTTAAAGAGGATCATCGCGTGAAGCTGCACCGACTGCTCGCCCTCGCGGCGCTCTGCTCGCTTGTGTCCGCCCTCGTGCCGGGGCCGGTCGCCGCCGGCACCGTGCCGGAGGCCAACTACGCCGGCCTGCGCTGGCGCGAGATCGGCCCGCTGCGCGGCGGCCGCACGAAGGCGGTCGCGGGCGTGCCGTCGATGCCGTATCGCTTCTACATCGGTGCCGTCAACGGGGGCGTGTGGCGCACCGACAACGCCGGACTCACCTGGACCTCGCTCTTTGACAACGAGCCGACGCAGTCGATCGGATCGCTCGCGGTCGCGCCGAGCGATCCGAACGTCGTCTATGCCGGGAGCGGCGAGGGGCTGCAGCGCCCCGATCTCTCGGTCGGCAACGGCATCTACCGCTCCGACGACGCCGGCTCGACTTGGACGCATCTCGGATTGCATGACGGCGAGCAGATTCCGCAGATCGCGGTCGATCCGAAGGATCCCAACCGGCTCTTCGTCGCGGTGCTCGGTCATCCGTACGGCCCGAACCCCGAACGCGGTATCTTCCGCTCGACCGACGGCGGCAAGAGCTTTACCAAGGTGCTCTACACCAACGAAAACGTCGGCGGATACGACGTGCGCATCGATCCCTCGAATCCGCAGATCGTGTACGCCACGATGTGGGCGGCGCGTCAGGCGCCGTGGGAGATCGGCAGTTCGTTCGAGATCGCCGGAAGCGGCATCTACAAATCCACCGACGGCGGCGATCACTGGACGCGCTTGATGAACGGCATTCCGCCGCGCATCGGACGCGCCGAGATCGCGATCGCGCCGTCGAATCCGCAGATCGTCTATGCGTACGTCGATGGATTCCAAGACGTCGGCGGTGCCGTCTATCGCAGCGATGACGGCGGCGAGCACTTCGCTATGACGAACGACGATCAGGCGACGATCGGCGAGCGCGGCGACGATCTCGTGGCGATTGCCGTGGATCCGAAAGATCCGCAGACGCTCTACCTCACCAACACCACGACCTACCGCTCGAGCGACGGCGGCAAGCGCTTCGTCGCGCTCAAAGGCGCGCCCGGCGGCGACGACTATCAAAACGTCTGGATCAACCCGAACGATCCGAACGTGATCCTGCTCGCGGCCGATCAAGGCGCGACGATCTCGGTGGACCACGGCAAGACGTGGAGCTCGTGGTACGACCAACTGACCGCGCAGATGTATCACGTCAACGCCGACAACCGCTTCCCGTACTGGGTCTGCGGCGGCCAGCAAGATTCGGGTTCGGCCTGCGTGAGCAGCCGCGGCCCGTGGGGTCAGATCAACGAGCGCGACTGGCATCCGGCCGGCGCCGAAGAGTACGGCTACGTCGTACCCGATCCGCTGCACCCCGGTGTGTTCTACGGCGGAAAGCTGGAGAAATTCGACGAGCACACCGGCCAGACGCAAGAAGTCTCGCCCAATCCGCTGCGCAGCGGTGGTTTTCGCGTCGTGCGCACCGAGCCGATCGCGTTCGACCCGCGCGACGGTCACACGCTCTACTTCGGTGCGAATCAGGTGTACGCCACGCGCGACGGCGGCATGACCTGGCACACGGTGAGCCCCGATCTCACGCGCGAGCACTGGGCGATGCCGAGCGTCATCAAGGCCTTCGAGAGCGCCGATCCGAGCAAGGGTGCGCATCGCGGCGTCGTGTACGCGCTCGCGCCGTCGTACCGCCACGAAGGCACGATCTGGGCCGGCACCGACGACGGGTTGGTCTGGATCACGCGCGACGCCGCGCATTGGAAGAACGTGACGCCGCCCGAACTCACGCCGTGGAGCAAGATCTCGCAGATCGACGCGTCGCGTTTCGACGACGACACGGCCTACGTCGCCGTCAATCGCATCCGACTCGACGATCTGCATCCGTACGTCTATCGCACGCACGACGGCGGCGCGCATTGGAGCGCGATCGTTCGCGGCCTTCCCGCGAACGAGCCGGTCAACGCCGTGCGCGAAGATCCGAAGGTCAAAGGCCTGCTCTACGCATCGACCGAGGGAGGCGTGTACGTTTCGTTCGACGACGGCGCCAACTGGCAGTCGCTGCAGATGAACCTGCCGCACACCTCGATGCGCGACATCATCGTGCACGATGACGATCTCGTGGTCGCCACGCACGGCCGCGGCTTCTGGATCATGGACGACATCGAACCGCTGCGCGAACTCGCGCGCACGGCGAGTTGGAACGCGCCGCACCTCTTCACGCCGGCGCTCGCCTATCGCGTGCGACGCAATACGAACACCGACACGCCGCTGCCTCCGGAGATTCCGCACGGCATGAATCCGCCCGACGGCGCGATTCTCTACTACGCGCTGCCGAAGGACGCGGCGCACGTCACGATCTCGATCCTCGACGCGCACGGTGCGACCGTGCGCCGCTACTCGAGCGACGACGTCGCTCCGGCACCGATCGAACTCGACAAACCGGCGCATTGGGAGAAACCGTTCGTGCGGCCCGCCGCGAGCGCCGGAATGCACCGTTTCGTCTGGGATCTGCACGAAGCGTCGCCGCGGGCGGTGAACGTCGACTTGCCGATCTCCGCGAACGACGCCGACACGCCGTTCTCGCCGCAGGGCGCCATCGTGACGCCGGGCCGCTATCGCGTCGTGCTCGACGTGGACGGCGCGCGCAGCGAGGCCCCACTCGAGATCGCGATGGATCCGCGCGTGACGATCTCGCCCCGCGCGCTCGCCGAGCAGTACGCCATCGCCCACGACATCACGACCTTGATGGACATGACCTACGGGGCGATGGAGCGGGCCAAGGCCGCGCACGACGCGACCGCGCAGCACCGCTTCGCGGGCTTCAACGGCGGGCTCGGCTACCTGCTCGACATCGTGGATGGGGCCGACGCTCCGGTCACGGCGGCGGCGGTCAAGAGCTACTGCACGCTGCGCACGCAGTCGCTGAACGCCCAGCACATGCTTCCCACCCGCAACCCCCTCTGCAATCCGTAAGTTCGTTAGCAACGTACTCTCTACCGATCGCACGATCCATTCGCTAAAGGAGCACTCCATGCGTCATCTTCAAACGCTCGCCGCCGCCGCCGCCCTCGTCGCGACGCTCGGCACCGTCGCGGTCGCCGCGACGCCCAAGACGCTCACCATCAAAATGGCCGCGCTCAACGGCAGCGGCGAGAACGGCACCGCGACCCTCACGCAGGAGTCGGACGGCGTGCTGGTCGTCGTGAACCTCAAGAACGCGCCGAAAGACGCGCAGCCGACCCACATCCACATCGGCACCTGCGGCAACATCAACAAAGCGCCCGAGTACGCGCTTCAGAACACGGTCGGCGGCAAGGGCACCTCGACGGTCAAGGGCGTGAAGCTCTCCGACCTTCTGATGGGCCACTATGCGATCAACGTGCACAAGAGCACGACGGATCTCGGCACCTACGCCTCCTGCGGCAACATCAAGTAGTAGGGCGTCGCGCATGAAGTGGGCGAAGGACGCGGGCATGAACCGCACTTCGCCCGCTTCGCGCTTCGGCGAGCCGTCGCCCGACGAGCTGCCCGACGATATCCGCGAGATCTACGAGACCAACCAGACGAAGCTCGGCTTCGTCCCCAACGTCTTTCGCGCGTACGCGAAACGCCCCGAACACTTTCGCGCCTTCATGCACTACCACGATGTGCTCATGCGCGGGCCGAGTAATCTCACGCGCGCCGAACGCGAGGCGATCGTGGTGGCGGTCTCCTCGGAGAATCGCTGTCAGTACTGCATGACCGCGCACGGAGCGGCGCTGCGAATCCTCGGCAAAGATGCGCTTCTCGCCGAGCAGATCGCGAATAACTGGCGCACCGCCGATCTCACCCCGCGCCTGCGCGCGATGCTCGCCTTCGCCTCGCGCGTGAACGAGCCGGGCTTCGCCGCGACCGACGACGAGATCGCCGCGCTGCACGCGGCCGGATTCTCCGACGACGACATCTGGGACATCGCCGCGATCGCCGGCTTCTTCGGCTTCTCCAATCGCATGGCAGGCTTCATGGATATGCGCCCCAACGCCGAGTTCTACACGATGGGACGGACGAGCGGTTAGGCGATCAGCGAGGCGAAGCGCGCGCGGTCCACGTTGCCGCCGCTGAGCACGAGGCCGACGCGCTTGCCCGCGACCGGAATCTTCGCAGAGAGCACGGCAGCGAGCGCCGCGGCACCGCTCGGTTCGACCACGAGCTTGCAGCGCTCGAAGAGCACGCGCATCGTTTCGATCAGTTCGTCGTCGCTCACGGTGACGATGCCCGCGGCGTGCTCGCGCAGCACCGCGAAGGTCACCTCGCCGGGCGATTGCGTCTGCAGTCCATCGGCGATCGTCTGCGGCACGTCGATCACGACGCGCTCGCCGCGCGCGAGCGACTGCTGCACGTCGTTGCCCGCCTCGGGCTCCACGCCCCATACCGCGATCGTCGGATCGACGCCGTGCGCCGCGAGCGCGCTGCCGGAGAAGAGTCCGCCGCCGCCGACCGGCACGATCACGATATCGAGCGACCCCGTCTCTTCGAGCAGCTCCAACACCGCGGTTCCCGCGCCCGCGACGATGCGTTCGTCGTCGTACGGCGGGACGATCGTCGCGCCGCGCTCCTTCGCGATGCCCTGCGCGATCAGCGCGCGATTCTCTTCGGAGCGTTCGTAGAGCACCACTTCGGCGCCGTAGCCGCGCGTCGCCGCGAGTTTGCTCGCCGGCGCGTCGCGCGGCATCACGATCGTCGCCGGAATCTCCAACAACTGCGCCGCGAGCGCCACGCCCTGCGCGTGATTGCCGCTCGAATAGGCGACGACACCCGCGCGGCGTTCGCCCGCGTCGAGCTGCGCGAGACGATTGTACGCGCCGCGAAATTTGAACGCGCCCATACGCTGCAGTTGCTCGCACTTGAGAAAGACCGTCGCGCCCGTGCGTTCGTCGATCGTGCGCGACGTGACGACGGGCGTGCGATGCGCGATCCCCGCGATGCGGCTCGCCGCCGCTCGGACGTCGGTGAAATCAACCACGATCGAGCATGTGGAATTGCCACTGCGTGACGCGATTCTGATCGTCCATCTGCAGCCGCTCGGCATACGTATGCTTCTGGAACTTCACGACGAAGCAGTGGTAGCCCGGGGTGCACTCCTTGCTCTCTTTGATCGAGAGCAGCTTGCCCTGCGCGCTCAACTCATCGGACCACTCGGCGACTTTGACGCGCGAGATGTTCAGGCCGGGGGTGAGATCTTTCTGCACCGGCGCGAGATCGTTCGCCATCACGGCGCGCGTGATGCGATCGGCTTCGCGTTCGTACTTGTTCTCGAACGAACACGCGGCGAGCGCGACGGCGACGAGCGCCGCGGCGATGAGGATGCGAGACTTCACGGTGATACGGTCTCCTGCGAAATGTCGGCGACGAATGGCGCGAAGACGAGGTCGGCGTTCCATTCCTGCGCGAGGCGCAGGCTCCACTCGCTCTCGAAGAGCGCGACGGGACGGCCCTCCCAGTCCTCGACGAGCTTGGCGTTGCTCGGCAGTTGCGCGCGCGCGGCGCGTTGCGCGTCGGCTTCGACGCGCCGCGCGAGCGCGTAAGGAAGCGTCGAGAAGATCGTCTTCACGCCGTACTCCGCCTGCAGGCGATATTTAGCGACTTCGAACTGCAGTTCGCCGACGACCGCGACGATCGGCTCGCTGCGGGTCGAGCCCCACGGGTAGAAGATCTGCACGGCTCCCTCTTCGCGCAGTTGCGCGATGCCCTTACCGAACGATTTGTAGCTCCCCGTGTCGATACTCCGCACCGCCGCGAAATGTTCCGGGGCGAACGACGGGATCGGCGGAAATTCGATCGGCGCGCCTTCGTAGAGCGTATCGCCGATCGCGAACGAGCCCGGGTTGGCGAAGCCGAGCACGTCGCCCGCCACCGCGTCGTCGAGCGATTCGCGCTCGTCGGCGAAGAGCTTCATCGCGCGCGAAAGGCGCACGTCCTTACCGGTGCGCGCGTTGCGGACCGTCATGTCGCGCTCGAAGCGACCGGAACAGATGCGCACGAAGGCGATGCGATCGCGATGGCGCGGGTCCATGTTCGCCTGAATCTTGAAAACGAATCCGCTAAAGCGCGCGTCGTCCGGCTCGACCGAACCGCCGTCGTCTTGCGTTTCTCGCAGGGCGCGCGCGGCCGGGGGCGGACTCATCGCGATGAAGCGATCGAGAAAGAGCTGCACGCCGAAGTTCGTCACCGCCGAGCCGAAAAAGACCGGCGTGATCTCGCCCCGCAGCATCGCGTCGCGATCGAAGGCTTCGCCCGCGCCTTCGAGCAGATCGAGGCCGTCGATGAACTGCTGATAGGTTACGTCGTCCACGAGTTCGCGCAGCTTCGGATCGCGCGCGTCGGCGACCGTCTGCACCGCGGCGCGCTTGGCACCGTGCGCGCTGCGTTCGAAGAGATGCAGTTCGCGCGTCTCGCGGTCGTACACGCCTTTGAACGTATCGCCGCTGCCGAGGGGCCAGTTCATCGCGAAGGCGCCGATGCCGAGCACCCTCTCGAGTTCGTCGAGCAGCTCCAACGGATCGCGGCTCGGGCGATCCATCTTGTTCATGAACGTGAAGAGCGGGATCTTGCGCTCGCGACAGATGGCGAAGAGCTTTTTCGTCTGCGGCTCCACGCCTTTGGCGGCGTCGATGAGCATCACCGCGGCGTCGGCCGCGAGGAGCGTTCGATAGGTATCCTCGCCGAAATCTTGGTGCCCCGGCGTATCGAGCAGATTGATCGTGTGCCCTTCGTACGGAAACTGCAGCACGGTTGAAGTGATCGAGATGCCGCGTTCCCGTTCGAGCTCCATCCAATCGCTCGTCACGGCGCGCTGCCGCTTGCGCGCGGATACCTGACCCGCGACGTGAATCGCTCCACCGTAGAGCAGCAGCTTCTCGGTGAGCGTGGTCTTGCCGGCGTCGGGGTGCGAGATAATCGCGAACGTGCGGCGTTTGCGGACTTCGTCGGTTAAATTCATGCTGTCATTCCGAAGGCGACGGTGGATCGTACACGCGCATCTCCCATTGCCCGTCGCGCTTGCGTAGGAGCGCGAGCCCGCGCGCGGTGCGATAGAGCGTCACGTGCGGGGGGATGACGAGCCGATCGGCGCCGCGTCGCACGAGCACTTCGTCACCACGCAGAAAAATCGTGCAAGGCCCGAAATGCAGCGTGCTCCCCGATGCGACGATCGTCGCACCGGTGGGAAGTTTGGAGCGCACGTATGCGAGGCTGCCGGTTGCGATGGAGTCCTGGATGAGGCAATCCGGCAGCGCGGAGAGCGCCCACGGCGCGACACCGCGAAAGGCGTCGCCGCCGCCGCCCGGAGCCGGGCTCTGCGCGTCCCCCGCCTTCGGCGGAACCGGAACGCTGGTCGATGCGATGCGGATGCGAATCAGGTCGCGATGCACCCACGCGGTCGCGGCCACGACGACGCCGAGAACGATGATGGTCGCAAACGCGACCGCACGGTACATGGGCACGGTGCGCCGCTACGCGAGCGTGACGCGCGCGGCGCCGATCGTGTAATCGGCCATGCCGTAATACACGTCGAAGACGCGCTCGCCGAGATCCGCGCGCGGATCGATCCCCGTCGGAAAGACGACGTTATCGACGATTCCGCTGCGTTCGAGTTCGGATTCCGGTACGAGTACCGGCTGGGGCGAACGATACAGCACGCGGTGCGGTTGCTCGTGGTCGTGAATCACGATGCCGGCGCAGTAGCGAAATTTCGGCTTCGTGCCGCTGTTGTCGATCAGATCGACCGCATGATAGAACGACATCCATCCCTCGGCGATGCGCACGGGAGGCGTACCCGCGCCGATCTTGATCGAGCCCCACTCCTCGCTCGGCGAGAGCACGAGCGCGCTCTCGCGCACGTCGAGCAGCGCGTTGCGATCCTGCAGCACCGGATCGAGCGGCACGTAGCCGATGCGAATCGACTCGCGATCCGCGTACGGCATGCGCTCGATCATCGGGATCGCCGCGCGTCCGTCGACGGCGGAGAGATGCAGCATCGGGCGATGATAGAACGCGAGCGAAACGACGCCGTTCGGCGAGACGACGGGCTCCGGGAAGAACGCCGCATCCTTATCGTCGCCGAGCGTCATGCCCGGTTCGGTGAAGCGCAGCAGGCCCAGACGCTGCCACGCGATCCCGTCGTCGGAGAGCGCGAGCGCGATGCGCGGTCCGATCGGGCCGAACGCCGTGTAGGCCATCACGTACGCGTCGAGCACCGGCACGAAGGTCACGCGCGGATCTTCGCAACCGTACCCCGGATGCGGGCGCACTTCGTACTCCGCGCGCGGTTCGAGCGCGAATCCGTCTCGGCGCGTCGCGAAGCCGTCGACCGCGGGATCGACGCGCACGCGGCCGACGCGCGAGATGTTGCCCTTGGCGACGGCGCGCGGATAGAGCAGCAGCGACCCGTCGCGCGTTCGCGTGCACGCGGGGTTGAGCACGCCCTCGACCTCGGTCGGGCTACCTTCGGGTTCGAGCACGAGCCCCAGGCGGCGCACCGATGCTTCGAAATTTACCAGCGGTTCGATCACGCTTGAGTGTATCGTCCTTTCGGGGGGATTACGGGAGTGCCGACTGGGCGATCGGCCGATCGCTCGGCGTCACCACGTCCACCGCGATCCCGCTGCGATACACCGTGTTGGGGACGATCCAGAGCGTGTAGGTGCGGTACGGCTGCGTGGGCTCCCCGCCATCGGCCGGCGGCTCCTCGAAGGCCACCACGCGCACGCGCTCGTCGCTCGCCCGGATGGACTCGATGATCTGACGGTACCCCGTGCGGTCGTGCGGCCCCATGAGCAGCACCACGCCGAACTCGCCGCGAAAGCGTACGGCCGCCTTGATGCCGAGGTGCTCGAGCGAGGCGCGGTCGCGCACGACGACGATCTGATCGCCGCCCGGCACCGTCGTCGTGCCGACGGCATAGGTCTTCACGCGCACCTCGCGGCAGCCGCTCAAGAGCACGAGGACCGCCAGCACCCACCAACGCTTCACCGAGCCTCGGTTTCGAGGGGCGGGGGCGCACACATTCCTCTTGTCACCGCCGACGCGGTAGAATCGTTGATGAGGTACCTCATGCTGCACCTGTTGCTCGTCATCCTGACCGCGGGATCGCCGTCGCCGTCAGCGTCGCCGTCGGCGTCGCCGTCATCCGCCCCGCTCAAAACGATCGTGACGCTGAAATCGTCGCCGTACTGCACGGCCTTCGCCGCGCACGCGAACGCCGCGATCGATTCGGCCGTCCACAGCGACGCCGCGCTCTCCGCGGCGGTGGGCGCGCTGCGCAGCGACGCGCTCGGCCACGATGACCTGCAGCGCGTCGGCGCCGAGCACCGCCTCAGCGCACTCGCCGACAAGATCTACGGCAACTATCGCAGCGGCATGCGAGAGGTCGATCGCCTGCGGGAGCTCGCCAAAACGGCGCCGACCGAGGATCAGAAGAGCGCCCTCAAGGCCTCCGCCGACGCGCTCGGCGGCGCGCTCTACCGCCAGCACCTCATCCAACGCGACCTCGACGGCTTCGTCGCGTATCTCCAGACGTCGGATATGCGGGCGAGCTCGCCCGACGACCGGAGCGACCTGCAAGGCCTTGCCCCCGACTTCGGCTCGAACTTTCCGCGCGTGCCGGACACGGCCGAGAGCCCGATCCTCGCCAACATTCCCGGGCAGCCCGATGCGGGCCGGCTCGCCGGCGAGGAGTCGCTCGATGACGACGTCCGCATGAGCCTGAGCGCCTCGCGCGATTTTCAGCGCCGCATCCCCGACATCGTCCGCGACGAGATGACCGCCGCCGAGCACTTTGACGCGGCCGGGAGCGGCTGTTAAGACCACTGTCGTTGCCCTAGCCGGGTGCCCGCCCGTACCCTAAAAGTCCCACGATGAACACTTTGCGACGCCTGTCCGCCGCCGCGCTTGCGGTCGCGCTCGGCACGGTTCTGCTCGGAAGCTGGACGCGAATCAACGGCGCAGGCATGACCTGTCCCGATTGGCCGCTCTGTCACGGCATGCTCATTCCCTCGCTCGCCGACGGGACGATCTGGGAATGGTCGCACCGCCTCTTCGCCTTCATGGTCGCGCCGATCGTGATCGCGGTCATGGTCGTGGCGTGGCGCGAGCGCGACCGCTCGCCGCTCATCCGCCCGACGCTCGCCGCCATCGGCACGCTCTTCCTCGTGCAGGTCGGTCTCGGCGCGGCGACCGTACACCTTTCGAATAGCCCGATCTCGGTCGTGCTGCACTGGGGAACGGCCATGGCCTTCGTTGCATCGCTCTGCGCGATGTACGTCTTCGCCGGGGCCGCCACCGACGAGCCGCGCGATGCGTCGCCGGCGGAGCTGGCGCTGCTCGGCATGCTCGCGGGAACCTCGGTCATCGCCTTTGCGACGATGTGCATCGGCGCGTACGTCAGTTCGAGCGGCGCGGGCCTCGCGTGCCTCTCGCTTCCGGGATGCGCGGGCAACGTCGTCGTATACAACCAAGGCCAGTTCGTGCAGATGCTTCACCGCATCGTCGCCGCAGCGACGGTGCTGTGCGCGGTCACGTCGTTCGCACTCGCGTGGGCGCGCCAGACGTCGTCGCGCGTGCGCGTCGCCGTGAGCACGGGCTTGACGCTCGTCTTCGTACAGGTGGTCTTAGGTTTGCTCAACGTCGCCCTGCGTCTGCCGATGGATCTGCGCGAAGCGCACGCATTCAACGCGGCGCTCGTCTTCTTGTCGTTCGTCATCGCGACGCTGCTCGCGACCCTCGACGCACGCGCGCTCCGCGCGCATGCGGTAGGCAACTAAGTGCTCGCGATCGCACGCGACTACTTCGAACTCGCGAAACCGCGCATCATCGTTCTGCTGCTGATCACCACGGCGGCGGCGATGATCATGGCGTCGCGCGGTATGCCGCCCCTCGGCCTCGCGCTTTGGACGCTGCTCGGCGGCGCGCTCGCCGCGGGATCGGCCGGCGCGCTCAACTGCGTGTACGACTCCGATATCGACGGGCTGATGCGGCGCACGATGGAGCGTCCGATTCCGCAAGGGCGCGTGGGCATTCGCAGCGCCACGATCTACGCCGTCGCCCTGGGCGTCGCGTCGTTCGCGATCCTCTACTTTCTCGTCAATCCGCTCGCGGCGTGGCTCTCGCTTGCGGGAAACATCTACTACGTCGTGATCTACACGATGTGGCTCAAGCGCATCACCCCGCTCAACATCGTCATCGGCGGCGCGGCGGGCTCGGTTCCGCCGCTCGTCGGCTGGGCGGCGGTCACGCACCAGATCGGCGGCCCCGCACTCGGCCTCTTCGCCTTGATCTTTCTGTGGACGCCGCCGCACTTTTGGTCGCTCGCGCTGATGACCGAGCTCGACTATCACAAAGCGAAGGTTCCGATGATGCCGAACGTCGCGGGTGACGAACGCACCAAGCGCGAGATCATCTACTACACGGTGCTGCTCGTCGTCGCATCGCTTGCGCTCTATCCGCTGCACGTGATGGGAGCCGTCTACACGGCCGCCGCGGCGGTGCTCGGCGGCATCTTCTTGTACGACACACTGCGTACGTGGCGCGATCCCGGCACCACTTGGGCGCGGCGCACGTTCAAATTCTCGCTCCTGTACCTCGCGCTCATGTGCCTCGTGATGGTGCTCGACCGGATCATCGTCCACTCGTGAGTTCGAACGCGACGCAGCCCGAGAGCATCGCCGGGCACGACATCGATCGCTCGACGCTGCCGCTGCTGCTCACCCTCGGCCTCGGCGTCTTTGCGGGCGCGCTCGACCTCGGCGTCCTCTCGCCCGCCCTCCCCGCGCTCGCGCGCGATTTCGGCGTCCTCACGGGCGACCTCGCGTGGGTCTTCACACTCTATCTCTTGGTCAACGTCGCGTCGATCGCGATCGCGAGCACGCTCGCCGATCGCTACGGGCGCCGCGTTGTCTACGTCTCGTGCGTCACGCTCTTCGCGCTCGGCAGCCTGCTCGCCGTGCTCGCGCCGAACTACGATGTGTTTCTCATCGCGCGCGGCCTTCAAGCGCTCGGCGCGGGCGGCATCTTTCCGGTCGCGACCGCTGCGATCGCCGACGTCGTGCCGAAGGAGCGCCGCGGCGCCGCGCTCGGCCTCGTGGCGGCGACGTGGGGCATCGCGGCGATCGTCGGGCCGACCTTCGGCGGACTCGTCACGCACTTCGTCTCGTGGCGCTGGATCTTCGCGTTCAACTTTCCGCTCGCGCTCGTCGTGATCTACCTCGCGCGCCGGCACGTGCCCCGCAACGCGCCGCGCGTTCGCGGCCCGCTCGACGTGGTCGGACTCGTACTGCTCTGCGCGGGCCTCTTGCTCGTGATGGACGGCCTGACGACGGCGCGCGTCATCATCGCAGCCATCGGCGCGCTGCTGCTCGTCGCGTTCGTCGCGGCCGAGCGCTCGGCGAAGAACCCGATCGTGCCCATGCGCCTCTTCACCGAGCCGCAACTCGCCAAGACCTATCTGCTCGAGATCACGATCGGCATCTTGGAAGGCTCGCTCTTCTTCATTCCGACCGTCGTCGTCGGCGCGCAAGGCTTGTCGTACGCGGCCGCCGGTCTCGTGGCCGCGCTCGGCGCGCTGATGTTCGTCGTCGTAATCCCGATCTCGGGTCGCGCCCTCGACCGCGTCGGCAGCCGCAACGTGCTGCTGGTCGGAACGATCCTCACCGAGATCGGCCTCGCGATCTTCGCCATCGGATTCGCGTCGCTGCCGCTCACGCTGCTCTCGATGGTCGTCGCGGGCTGCGGATTCGGCGCGCTCCTCGGCGCACCGACGCGCTACATCATCACGAACGAGACGAGCGAACGCACGCGCAGCACCGCGGTCGGACTCCTCAGCCAAGCGCTGATCGTCGGTCAGATCCTCGGCGGCTCGCTCGCGGGCGGCGTCATCGGCCTCGCGAAGAGCGAGAGCGCCGGCTACCGCAACGCGTATCTCGGCTTCTGCGCCGTCGCGCTCGTCGCGCTCGTCATCAGCGCCACCCTGAAATCGCGCGCCGCCGAGCGCCGCGAGCCCCTCGAAGAGGCCGCCTAGCCCGACCATCCGAAACCGCCCGCTCATGCGTGCGTGGTTCGCCTGCGGCAGCACCTGGATCGTATCGCTCGTAACGCTCGCGTTCGCGCGCGATTGGGGGCCGCTGCAGATCGCCCTAGGGTTCGGGGCGTTCTGCTTCGTGCTGATCGGGATCGTGCGCGCGACCGGCAGCGCCGATCCTGAAGATACGCTGCGCATCCCCCGCGCGCATGCGGGTGCGGTAACCGGCGCGGCGATCGCCGTACTCTTCGGCGCGCTCATGCTCGCCACGCAGGCGGTGATCTGGCAGATGTTCGGCGGCCCGCACATCGCCCCGCTCTCGAACGTCATCGCCTGGTTTGCCGGGCTGCACACCGGCTACGAGCTCGGCGGACAACCGTTCTTTATGACGCTCGCCTTCGTCATCGTGCCGCTCGCGGTGCTCGCGTTCGCGCGCGTTCGCCCGAGAGACCTCGGTCTGCGCCTCCCCGATGGACGCAGCCGCGTCGCCGCGCTTGCGATGCTCGCGCTTCCCGTCGGCATCCTGATCGTCGGCCTCACCGCCGGCCACCACACGCTCGGCGACGCGTTCCTGATCCTCGCGATGAATCTTCTCAACAACGGCTTGCCCGAGGAGACGTTCTTTCGCGGCGTGCTCATGTCGTACGGCCGCGCGTGGCTCGCGACCCCGTGGGCGATCTACGCAACGGCGCTCGCCTTCTCGCTCTTCCACGTGCCGGTCACGCTCGCACTCGAAGAGCACGGACACGTCGTGCTCGCGATCGCGAACACGATCGGCGAAAATCTGCCCTTCGGCGTCGCCATGAGCCTCTTGGCCCTACGCACGCGTAGCCTCGCGATGCCGATCGTCCTCCACTTCTCGCTCGACGCGCTGCGCCACATGCTCCCGTAGGCGCGCGCAAGACGCCCGCAACCGATCGGCGAAGCCATCCGGCATGCGCACGCACGTCGTCACCAACCAGCCGCCTCCGCTCGACGACTACGATCTCTTTTCTACCGATCGCGCGCTCTTCGAGGGCGTCGCGCGCGAGGCGCCCGGCGCCGATCTCGATGACGTGCACGCGATCGGCGAGCTCGCGGGGCATCCCGACGTGATCGCGCTTGGGTTCGACGCCAACGAGCATCCGCCCGAACTGCACACGCACGACCGCTACGGCAACCGCATCGACGAGGTGCGCTTTCACCCGTCGTGGCACGTGCTGATGGCGACCGCGGCGGGACGCGGGCTGCACGCGGCACCGTGGCTCGACGAGCGTCCGCACCCGCACGTGCGCCGCGCGGCGAAGTTCTATCTCTGGTCGCAGGTGGAGGCCGGGCACGGCTGCCCGATCTCGATGACCTACGCCGCGGTACCCGCGCTGCGCTCGAACGCGGCGATCGCCGAGGAGTGGGTGCCGAAGCTCGCGGCTCCCGCCTACGATCCACGCCTCGCGCCGATCGCGCGCAAGCAGAGTGCGATCTGCGGCATGGCGATGACCGAGAAGCAAGGCGGCAGCGACGTGCGCGCCAACCAGACGCGCGCGGTGCGCGCGACCGGCGACGGCGAGTATTTGCTGCAGGGACACAAGTGGTTCTGCTCCGCGCCGATGAGCGACGCGTTCTTGGTACTGGCGCAAGCCGAACGCGGGCTCTCGTGCTTCTTCGTGCCGCGCGTTCTCCCCGACGAATCGCGCAATCCGTTCGCCATCGCGCGCCTAAAAGACAAGCTCGGGAATCGCAGCAACGCTTCGGCCGAGGTCGAGTTCGAGGGCACCCACGCCTGGCTGATCGGCGAGGAGGGGCGCGGCGTGCAGACCATCGTCGAGATGGTCAATCAGACGCGACTCGACTGCGTGATCGGTTCGGCAGCGCTCGTGCGCCAGGCGCTCGCGCAAGCGATTCACCACGCGACCCATCGCCGCACGTTCGGCGCGCCGCTGCTCGATCACGTGCTCATGCAGAACGTGCTTGCGGATCTCGCGCTGGAATCCGAAGCGGCGACCGCGCTCTCGCTCCGCCTCGCGCGCGCCGTGGACGACGCCCCGCACAACCCGACCGCCGCCGCGCTCAAGCGTATCGGCACGGCGATCGGCAAGTACTACGTGTGCAAACGCGCGGCGACCGCGAGCGCCGAAGCGCTCGAATGCCTCGGCGGCAACGGCTACGTCGAGGAGTCGCTCATGCCGCGGCTCTATCGCGAGGCGCCGCTGAATTCGATCTGGGAGGGATCGGGCAACATCAACGCGCTCGACGTGCTGCGCATCTTGCAGAAGCAACCCGAGGCGCTCGAGGCCCTGCGTATCGAGCTCACGCCCGCGCTCGAGGATCGCCGCATGCGCGAGGCTATCCACGCACTCGAACGCGATCTTGCGACGCTCGACGAGATCGAGTGGCGCGCGCGGGCGCTCGTCGAGCGCATGGCGATTCTCTGGCAGGCGGCGCTGCTCGTTCAGCACGCGCCGAACTACGTGAGCGATGGGTTCGTCGAGAGCCGCGTGGTCGGCAACTGGGGGCACACGCTCGGCACGCTGCCGATCAAGACGGCGCTCCGCGGGATCGTGGAGCGCGCCGCTCCGCGCTGAAACAGCCGGCCCCCGAAGCGCGTTATAGAGCACAGAACATGAAGTACCGCATCTTCAACGATCGGGCGCGTATGCTCGCGCAGCGCGCGTGGACCGAACGCGAGCGCCGCGTCGTCTGGCGCGGACTGACCGGGCGCTTCGCCATTGCAATCGAGCCGCTGCTCGGGTTGATCTTCATGATCTTTCTCACGTGGGGCATCGTCTATCGCTCGCAGCACGTGCCCGACGACCGCGATCTGATCAAGATCGCATGGATCTTCGCGATCGGCGCCATCGCGTTTCTCGGCTACTTCATCGCGGTGCTGGTCGCGCCGTTCCTGGCCTATCTGCAGACCTTCAAGCCGATCTACGTCATCGACGGCTACGTGCGCTACCGCGAACCCGACGAAGCCTCGGATCTCGACGGCGTCGGCTATGTCGCGACGCTCTTCGAAGACCGCTCGATCGCGTGCGAGTGGGAGTGCTTCGGAACCAAGAAGCTGCCGAACAAGACGATTCCGGCGCTGGTCGAGTTTTCGGTCTTCGCCGGGATTCACCGCATCGACGGCCGCTCGACGGGGCTCTTACCCGAGGACTTGCCGCCGCTCGCGATCGGCATCGCACCGCGTCGCGGCACGCACCCGCAGTAACGCGCGCCTCACCGCAAAAAAAAGCGAGCCCGGCGATCGCTCGCCGGGCTCGCTTCAGGAACTTCCGCGCTCGAAACTACTGGATCGTCGGCATCGAGCCGAGGTCCATACGCATCGAGTGCGTCGAGGGCCACATGTGCCCGAAACCGGCGAACCCGATGACGAGGCCGCCGACGACGAAGATCATGATCAGGCCGACGATGATGAGCCCGATCGTAAAGGTGTTGAGTCCCTTCGACTGCGGGACTTGGCTGAAGTCGAGATATTCGCTATCGCTGACGATCATGGCTTATGCGCCCTTCGGGAAGTTGCCGAGCACGTGCGCGCCGGCGAGCAACGCGATGATCGCACCGACGAAGAGCAGCGCGAGCATCACTTTGAAGACCTGGTTGTCGAGACCGGGCGTCTTCCAGTCGTTCTTGAGCGCGATCGCCGAAACGATGGCGACGACGATGCCGCCGACGATGGCGATGATGCGTTCGATGTTGGAGATGTCCATTATGCGTTCACGCGTTCCTTAGATCAGATAGAAGATCGAGAAGAGCGCGACCCAGATGACGTCGACGAAGTGCCAGTACAGCGTGCCCGCGGTGAGGCCGAAGTACTTGTCCTTGGTATAGACGCCGTGGACCGACTGGAGGAAGAGCACGAGCAGCATGATCACGCCGACCGAGACGTGGAAACCGTGCATACCGGTAAGCGTGAAGAACGACGCTCCGAAGATGCCGCTGCCCGCCCACGAGACGTGCTCCTTGAAGTACAGGTTGGTGTACTCGTAGGCCTGACCGCTGAGGAAGAGCACGCCGAGCACGATCGTCGAGATCATGAAGAACGCATAGCGACCGAAGTTGTTATGCTTCCAGTTCTCGAGCGCGTAGTGCATCGTCGCGCCGGATCCGAAGAGCACCACCGAGTTGAGCGCCGCGAACGCGACGTCGAGGTGGCTGATGCCCGGCGGCGGCCAGCTCTGGCCGCTGTTGCGCATGTAGAGATACGCGAAGATGAACGACGAGAAGAGCACGCAGTCGGAGATCAGGAAGAGCAGGAAGCCCTGGAGACGCAGCGCGCGCGTCTCCACGTAGAGCTGATCCACTTCGCCGTGATCCGCGTGCCCGGCGGGCGCGTGGGGAAGAGTTGCTACTGCCATGATCTCCTCTAGTGCGCCCCGACGTGCACGGGCGAATCGGTGAGTTCTTCTTCAAGTCCCTTGTACGGCAGCGGCTGCGAGAAGTCGTACGGCAGTCCGTACACCGTCGGAATGTGCTTGAAGTTGTAGTAGTGCGGCGGCGAGGGGATCTGCCACTCGAGCGTGCGCGCGCCCCACGGATTCGGTCCCGACTTCTTGCCCTTGCGGATGCTCACGAGCACGTTGACGAAGAAGAGCAGGATCGCGAAGGTCATCACATACGACGAGATCGACGACACGTCGTTCCAGAACTGGAACTGCGGATCGTACACCGGCACGCGGCGGGGCATGCCGAGCATACCGAGCCAGTGCTGCGGCAAGAACGTGCCGTTGAAGCCCACGAAGAAGAGCCAGAAGTGCCACTTGCCGAGGGTCTCGTTCATGAGACGGCCGGTCATCTTCGGGAAGTAGTAGTACATGCCGGCGAAGACGCCCATGAGCGAGCCGCCGACGAGCACGTAGTGGAAGTGCGCGACCACGAAGTACGTGCCGTGCACGTGCAGATCGAAGGGCACCGCCGCGAGGAAGACGCCCGTGATGCCGCCCAGCGTAAAGAGCGCGAGGAAGCCGAGCGCAAACATCATCGAGGTGGTGTACTGCACCTTACCGCCCCACAGGGTCGCGACCCACGAGAAGATCTTCACGCCGGTCGGAATCGCGATCGTGAAGGTCAGGATCATGAACGGCAGCTGGAGATACGGCGCCAATCCGGACGTGAACATGTGGTGCGCCCAAACCATGAAGCCGGCCAGCGCGATCGAGGTCGACGAGAACGCGATCATCTTATAACCGAAGATCGGCTTACGCGAGAACGTCGGCAGCACTTCGGAGATGATGCCGAAGAT
>JAGWSR010000101.1 GCA_028869385.1 bacterium | reverse complement strand
TCGAACGAACCGCTGGTGAACCGGTTGTCCCGCCAGGGGCATAGCCGGGTAGCTATGTTCGGATCAGATAAGTGCTGAAAGCATATAAGCACGAAACTGACCCCAAGATGAGACTTCAATCCCGTAAGGGTGAAGAGTCGTGGTAGACCACCACGTTGATAGGCCGGATGTGGAAGCACCGCAAGGTGTGGAGCTGACCGGTACTAATCGCTCGGTAATTTTAAACAACGCCATCGCTCGTTTGGCACTGGAAGTTCTTCTCTATATAGCTTTCTCGACCGCGGTCGCCTTGAGCTCAGGCTCGGCATCGCGGGCGAGGATCAAGTTTCTGGCGTCCATAGCGGCGGGGTCCCACCCGTTCCCATACCGAACACGGCAGTTAAGCCCGCCTGCGCCAATGATAGTCGGACCGCAGGGTCCCTCGAAAGTAGGTCGGCGCCAGATTAATAGACACGATAGAGCCCGTAGCGAAAGCTGCGGGCTCTCGTGCTTTCTGCCGCTACATTGCTCTAAGTAATCATTTCGATTCGGCCGAATCTTCCTTGAGTAACGCTTGCTTTGGGAAGAGGGTCGTTTCGTATGATGCGTAGGCGCATGCTGCTGCCGGCATTGGCTTTTGTGGGGGTGGCGATCGCCGCCGGATGCGGTGCGAAGTCGACCGGCTCGATGGCTCCGCCGACGAGCGCGCCCACGGCCACGCCGTCGCCGCACGTAGGGCCGACCGCGGTTCCGCTGCCGAGCGCATCGCCGCAAGTCATCAGTCTTGCGGGCGGCGGATACACCCTGACCTTCACCGTGCCGCCGATCGTGACGGGGACGACGGCAACCATGAGCGCCGTCCTGCAGACGAGCTTGCCCAACGGGACCAACGCACCTCAGGCGCATCGGGTCAAACCGGCCGTGGTGCGCCCGCTCGCGAGCACGTTCAACGGTCTCGCCTACCTCGTCGTCTCGACGACGGCGAACGTGGGCTTTGCATCGGCTCCGAGTTTCTCGTTCACGGTGCCCGCCGGTACGATCGCGGCCGGCCAGAACGCCTATCTGCTGTTTTGGGATCCGGCGACGGGCTCGATCAACGGCTGGGTGAACCTGCTCGGGCCGGGCACGGTAAGCGGGACCACGGTGAGCTTCCCCGGCGTGGCCACCGGCGTCCAACTCGCCGCGAACACGCAATATGTGTACGCGCTCGCGGTGACGACGCAAAGCGTCCCGACGGCGACACCGGCTCCGACACCCTCGCCAACGCCGATCGCGACGGCTACCGCGAGCCCCGCGGCGCTTCCCGTGTACTGCTCGACCGAAGGCGTGAGCGCCTCGAACGGTCTGACGCTCAACATCACGGACAGCTCCGGCCTCAACTCGGCGCTCGTCATCTACGTGCAGCAGCAAGCGCAGGGCACGACCGGGACCGAGTGGATGAACGCCTCCGGCGTCTTCGTCACAACGCCCGTCCCGCTGCCGGCGGTCTGTTATTCGTCCACGGAAGGTTCGGGGGCTACGAATAATCCGCTCGTGATTCCGAGCGGGCATGCCGGTCGCATCTACCTCGCCTACGCAAGTCCGGTGCCCGCAAGCGCGACCTCCGCTCCGAACCCGTTCGCCGGAATCGGCGCCGGCCAGCAGCCGGTCAACGGCGTCGCTACCGGCCAAGCGCCGTTCCCGTACGATAAGGTCGAATACAACTCCACCGCGGGCGTGATCGACACGACGCAGGTCGACTTCATGGGGCTTCCGCTTGAGATGCAGGCGGTGGAGAATTCGATGGCCACGCCGCTGCCGCAGGCGGCCGCCTCACCGTGCAGCGCGCCGGTCCCGACCGCGGCTCCGTTCGCCGGTCTCCCGCAACCGGGCACCGTCGTCGGCGTCGGACAGTGCGGCTATGCCGCGATCTACCAGTCGTTGCTGAACGATGCAAACTACAAGAATCTCGTCTCGGTTCTGCCGTGGGGCAATCAAACGATCGACTTCCGCGCGATCAGCCCGTCGGGCTCGTACAGCTACACGCCGTTCAACTACAACTTGCTCGGAGACTCGAGCGTCGCGGTTCCGTCGGCGTGCACGAGCCTCGTCGGCGGTTCGACCGCGACGAACGGCTATCTCACGTGCGTGCTCGCACAATACAAACTGCATCCGCAGGTCTTTCAAGCGCTCTCGTCGCTCGGTGGCAACGGCGACAACGACCAGTTCTGCATCAGCTCCGACGGCTCGTCGAATTTCATCGCGACCGATATCGGGACGGCGACGACCTGCGGCTCGCCCGCGAAGGCAACGGGAGGTACGTTGCCGACGAATCCGTTCAAGATGCCGATCGCGCTCTTCACGAACGCCTACTATCAATCGAGTGGAGCGAGCGGCGGCTGCTTCTACGGCGAGCTCTTCAACGGCCCGTACGGCAACGCAAACGTCGGCTCGGGTCAGGTCTTCACTACCGCCGATGCATTCACGCTCTGGAAGGCGCTGACGCTCGAGATCAACTACGGCACCATGTTCGTCAACGCGCCGCATCCGGTCGAGTCCACGCCGCCGTCGTTCCAAGGAACTCCGGGGCTCTTCCAAGACCCGGCATCGAACGCGTACGCGAAGATCGTGCACTCGTACTTCGACGGCAACTACGCATATGCGATCAGCTACGACGACGGCTTCTCGTGGTTCTCGGGCTACAGCATCTCGGCGCCGGGCGCGATCAACATTCGCGTGAATCCGGTTCCCACGAACGCTCCCGCGACGAGCGCCAATCCGGTGCCGTTCCCGAATCCGACGTGCTCCACGTTCACCCTCGGCGTCGGCAGCTACTAAGCGTGGAGCGCCCGCACGACCTCGGCGGGAAGCCGGGGTTTGGGGCGATCGACGTCGCGGAGGCGGCGGAACCGTTTCACAACGAGTGGGAGGCGCGCGTCTTCGCGATCAATCGCCTCCTGCTTGCGGCCGGACGTTACACCCTCGATGAGTTTCGCGACGCGATCGAGCGACTCGAGCCACACGTCTATGCGGATGCGTCGTACTACGAGCGATGGCTGCTTGCGATCGAAGGGATGACGGTAGAGCCCGCGTCGGAGGCGGAGCGATGAGCGCGCGCTTTGCGCTCGGAGCGTGCGTGCGAGCGCAGGCCGCCGCGCGCGAGGGCCATACGCGCCTTCCCGCCTATCTGCGCGGGCGTATCGGGAGCATCGTGGCGCTGCGCGGGCGCTATCCGCTCGCGGACGAGCGAGCGCGCGGCCTGCGTGACGCGCGCGTCGAGATGGTGTACGCCGTGCAGTTTTCGCTCGGCGATCACGACGTCGTGGCGGATCTCTGGGAGAGCTACCTCGAGGGACCCGCGTGAGCGGCGTGCACGATCATCACGGGAGCGCGGAGATGACGCGCCGCGTCGATGCGCTCGTCGCGCGGCTCGCGCATCGCGGTCTCGTGACGGACGCGGCAATCGCGGAGACGATCGAGTCGTTCCTCACGCACGCGAAGCCGAGCAACGGATTTCGAATCGTCGCCCGCGCGTGGAGCGACGATGCATTTCGCGCGCGGCTCCTCGACGACGCGAACGCGGCTGTCGCGGAGCTCGGCATCGATCTCTCGCATTGGGCGCCGGTGACGCTGCGCGTCGTCGAGAACACCGCGGACGTGCACAACATGATCGTCTGCACGCTCTGCTCGTGCTATCCGATCGCGCTGCTCGGTCCGTCGCCCGCCTGGTATAAGAGCGCCGAGTATCGCGCGCGAGCGGTGTCGGAGCCGCGCGCGGTGCTCGCGGAATTTGGCGTCGAGCTCCCGGAGCGCACGCGCATTCGAGTGTGGGACAGCACCTCGGAGATGCGATATCTGGTGCTGCCGCGCCGCCCCGCGGGAAGCGACGGCCTCGACGAGCAGCGCCTGGCGACGCTCGTCACGCGCAACGGGCTGATCGGTACGGCGCTCGTCTAAGGCGCCGTGGCGGGCCGAATCCGATAGATCGCGCCGACGTCATCGTCGGCCACGAAGAGACTTCCTTGCGATCCGACCGCGATACCGGTCGGGCGACCGATGCGCGTCGACGCGGCGCATCCCGGTTGGAAGCCGCTTCCGAACGTGCTCCACTGCGTGGTCGGATCGCTCCAGTCGACGGCGCTCTTCGGCGCGTCGCCATTCATCGGGATGAAGATGATGTCGGGCGCGACGTTGCAGCCCGTGCTGGTGAGCGTGTGCCACGAACCGTGGTGCGTCGCGAAGAGTCCGCCGCGGTACGCGCTCGGAAACGCGTGCGCGCCGCCCTGCGCGCCGGGATAGAAGGCGAGGCCGATCGTCGTAGCATACGCCGACGCTTCGACGAGCGGCACGACGGTTGCCGAGCAATCGGCGCCCGCCGTGTAGGCGACGTGGTTCTCTTCGCAGTCGGGCCAACCGTAATCGGCGCCGCCGGAATGCGCGCTCACGTCGTCGATGAACTCATATGGGTGCGGCTGGGGCAGCCCGTCTTGTCCCGCATCGCCGGCCCAGAGCGCGCCGGAAGCGGGATCGATCGCGAGTGCGATCGCGTTCCGAATGCGCGTGGCTTTCGTCGTGACGTTCGAGCCGTCGAGCCCCATCGCGAGGATACGCGCGCGCGTCGGATCCGATTCGACGCAGGCGTTGCATGAGGAGCCGACGCTCGCATAGATCGTTCCGTCGCTCACCGCGACGCTCGTCGTCGTATGAGCGCCGCTCCCGTGCGTGCGCACACTCGCGATCTTGGTGATTCCTCGTGCTTGGGTGTCGCCGTCGACGTATGGAATCGTGTAGACGCCGAATTGGGTGCCGACGACGATCGTGCAACTCGCCGCGTCGAATGCGACCCCCGCGGCCGGTGCGTCGGGCATCGTCGCGAAGACGCGCGGCGCGCCCGTCGTGGTTGCGGCTTCGGCATTCGGAACGATCTCGATCGTCGTACCGGCGGTGCCGACGAGCAGGTCGCCGTTGGGCAGGGCGGCGAGCTCCCGCGCCCCTCCCACGCCGGCGATGCGCGTCGCGACGAAACCGCTCGGCACGCCGAACGGTGCCGAGACGGGCGGAGTGCCGTCGCCGACGCCTGCCGCGGTCGATCCGCTGCAGCTGCTCGGCGGCGCATTCGATGCGGAGGCGACCGGTACGGTCGTAGCGTTCGACGTCGCGCTCCCGCCGCAGCCGCCGAGAAGCACGAGTACCGCCGTGAAGATCGTGACGGAAGGCTTCATACTCCCCCTCGTTCGCTTTGGAGCGCCGTGACTCTAGGCAAGCTCACCGAGCGCCGAGAAGCTCGCGAGCATGGAGTCACCCCTACGCTACGACGCGATCTGCTTCGACCTCTTCGGAACGCTCGTCGACGATCGCGGCGTCGCGTTCGACGGTGTCGCGACGACGCTCGCGAGCCTTCCGCGCGAGCGTTGGGCGATCGTTACCTCGTGCGGTCGCGAGCTCGCGTACGCGCTCGTGCGCCGGGCTGCGCTCCCGCCGCCGGCGTTGCTCGTCAGCTCCGACGATGTCGAACGCACGAAGCCGGCGGGTGATCCCTATGCGCTCGCCGTCGCGCGCTTGGGCGCGGCACCACAGCGCGCGCTCGCGATCGAGGATAGCCGCGACGGCCTCGCCGCCGCGCGAGCGGCCGGGCTCGATGCGCTTGCGATTCTTCGCGGACGCGGCGTGGCGTTCGCGCGCGACGCGATCTTCGTCGCCGAGCGATTCGGCGACGTGCGATTCTATGAAAACGACGACGGCTCGATCTCGTTCGAGATCGAGCCGCTGCGTGGACGCTAGGCCGGCGATGCGCTCGGCGTGGGATCCGGTGGGAAAACGCCGTTATTCGTTTGCGTCCCGCTCGGTCGAGTGTGCCGCGCTCCGCGCGCCGCGCGTTCCGCTTTGAGATTGGCCTTGACTTGGGTCTGCTGATCGGGCGTGAGGACGTTCATGATCTGCTCGCGCAACGCTTTGCGCGCTTGCGGATCGGGAGCGCTACCCTTGGGATGCGCTTGCCTGAACTGCGTGATGTCGTCGTGGATCTGCGAGCGCTGCGTATCGCTGATCGAGACGCCGCGCAGCGCGCCCATGAGCCCGTGCGGATGATGGTGGCCGTGGCGGATGGGCGAGGTGGTCGTGGGAGTCGTGGTCGTCGGTGACGTCGGTGTCTGCTGCGCGCCCGCTCCGAGCGGGAGGAGTGCGGCGCATGCGAGCGCGGCCGTCAGAAGGGCTGGGGAGGGTTTCATGGCGCCATCGTACGCCCGTTGGGCTACCGACGAATGAACGCGAGGTTAGAGCCTCGCGCGCTTATGCACGTCCGATGAGTTCGAGTTTCGTTCCCGCCGGATCTTCGCAGAAGAGTGCCGGATAGCGCTCCATGTCGTCGCTCCACTCGAGCTGCTCGCCGCCCGCTCGCTCGACGAGCGCGGCGAGCTCGTGCAGACGCGCGAAGGGCACGCGAAACGCGATCCGCGTGTCGTTCTTTCGGTGCAACGGATCTTCGACGAATCCGATAAATCGGCGCGGCTTCGTCGGATGCTCCGGTTCGTAGTATTCGACGACGTTATACGTGTCGAACTCGCGGTGCCACTCGCCGTTTGCATCGACGTAGGCGTACCGCTTTTCGGTCAGGCCGAGCACGGGGAGGACGTCGTCGTAAAACGATTCGACTGCCGCGAGCGAACGCACGCGGCAGTCGATGTGATCGAATCCGAGGAACTCCGGAACGCTCACCGCGCTACCGCGGTTTGATCGCGACGGCTTTGACGCTGTCGCTCGCGTGCATCTCGAAACGCTTGAAGTTATCGAAGAAGAGCTGCGAGAGCTTGCGTGCCTGCTCGTCGTATGCCGTCTTTTCGGGCCACACGTTGCGCGGATTGAGCACGTCGCTCGGAACGTCGGGCACACGCTTGGGAACGAGGAGACCGAAGAACGGTTCCTTTTCGAAATCGGCCGGGATGCGGCCCTCGATCGCCGCATTGACCATCGCTCGCGTATGCGCGATCGACATGCGCTTGCCGACGCCGTACGGGCCGCCGCTCCAGCCGGTGTTCACGAGCCAGCACTCGACGTCGTGCTCTTCGATCTTCTGGCCGAGCAGACGCGCGTAGACCGTCGGGTGATGCACCATGAACGGCGCGCCGAAGCACGTGGAGAACGTGGCCTGCGGTTCGGTGACGCCGCGCTCGGTGCCGGCGACCTTCGCGGTGTAGCCCGATAGGAAGTGATACATCGCCTGCTCGCGCGAGAGTTTTGCGATCGGCGGCAGCACGCCGAACGCATCGGCCGTGAGCATGATGATCGTCTTCGGATGCCCGCCTTTGCTACCCGGCACGATGTTCGGAATGAATTCGAGCGGATAGGCGGAGCGCGTATTTTCGGTTTTTGCGTCGGAATCGACGTCGAGCGCGCGGGTGTGCTCGTCGTAGGCCACGTTTTCGAGCACGGTCGAGAAGCGATTGGTCGCCGCCCAGATCTCGGGCTCGGCGCTCGGCGAGAGACGGATCACCTTCGCGTAGCAGCCGCCCTCGAAATTGAAGACGCCGCTCTGCGACCAGCCGTGTTCGTCGTCGCCGATCAGCGGGCGGTGCGGATCCGAGGAGAGCGTCGTCTTGCCGGTGCCGGAGAGACCGAAGAAGATCGCGACGTCGCCGTCCTTGCCCACGTTCGCCGAGCAGTGCATCGGCAGCGTCTCGCGTAGCGGCAGCAGGTAGTTCATCACG
>JAGWSR010000100.1 GCA_028869385.1 bacterium | reverse complement strand
GGGTGACACTGGGTGACACTGGGTGACACTGGGTGACACTGGGTGACACTGGGTGACACGGGGCGACATGGGATGACCCGGGGCGACACGGGGCGACCTATAGTAACGCGGAGCGACGCGGGGTGATTGGGGGCCTGAGGCGTAATGGGCACTCGATGTCCGCCCTCGCTTCTTCTCGTTCGTTCGTCCCCGGCGCGCTGCGCGGCACGCTGACCGTGCCCGGCGATAAATCCATTTCCCACCGCGCCCTGATTCTCGGTGCCTATGCGCCGGAACCGATCGAGATTCGAAACTTGAATCCCGGGCGCGATGTGCGCGCGACGCTCGAGGCGTTGATCGCACTCGGCGCACGGGTCGAAGGCGCGGGCTCGTCGGTGCGAGTGCTGGGCGGACGGCTGCGCGAGCCGATGGGGACGCTCGACTGCATGAACTCGGGCTCGACCGCTCGCATGCTGCTCGGCGTCTGCGCGGGCGCCGACGTACGCGCGCGTTTCGACGGCGACGAGTCGCTGCGGCGTCGTCCGATGGAGCCCGTCGCCGCGCAGCTGCGCGCGTTCGGGGCGAAGATCGAGAGCACCGACGGTACGTTGCCGCTGCAGCTCGAGGGCACGCCGCAGGTGCAGACGCGGCGCTTCATCCTCATTACGCCGTCGGCGCAAGTCAAATCGGCGCTGCTGCTCGCGGGGCTCTTTAGCAACGAACCGATCTCGATCGTAGGCGATAAATTCTCGCGCGATCACACCGAACGCTTGCTGCGGTATCTCGGCGCGCCGATCGAATGGGACGGCACGCGCGTCGAGTTGCGCGGCGCGCCCACGCGGCGCGACGCGATCGACGTGGCGGGCGATTTCTCGGCGGCGAGCTTTTTCATCACGGCAGCGACGATCGCGCCGGGGAGCGACGTCGTGATTCGCGGAGTCGGAGTGAATCCGACGCGTACCGGACTGCTCGACGCGCTGCTCCAGATGGGCGCCCAGATCGAGGTGCTCGACGAACGCGAAGCAGCGGGCGAGCCCGTCGCGGATCTTCGCGTGCGCCATGCGGCCTTGCGCGGGATCACGATCGGACCCGACGTCGCGCTTCGCGCGATCGACGAGATTCCGCTCCTCGCCGTCGCCGCCGCGTTCGCGCACGGCGAGACCAAAATCACGGGCGTCCGCGAACTTCGCACCAAAGAATCCGATCGCGTCGCGGCGATCGAACGCCTCATGTCGGCGGTGGGAATCGATGTCGAAGTCGCGGCGAACGGCCTCGTCATCCGCGGCGGCACGCCGCACGGTGCGGGCGGGATGGTCGAGACGCACCACGATCATCGCATCGCGATGGCGACCGCGGTGCTCGCCGCGGGCGCAGGACCGCTCGCGATCGATAGCGATGCTAGTATAGACGTGAGCTTTCCAGCGTTTCTCGAAACACTACGGGGCGTGCAGCAAGCGTGAACGATCGCACCGACTATACCGCGAACGAGTTCGAAGCCGAATCGCGCTATCTCGAGACGCTGATTTGGGAATCGCTCGTCGTCGAGCGCGATATGCGCCTGCTCGTCTGCGGTTACGGCCCCGAAGGCTCCCTCGTCAAGCGAGCGATCGAGAGCGGAGCGCGGACGACCGTCATCGAGCATCGCAACGAAGAGATCGTGCGCTTCGCGCCTCTCGGTGCGAAGCTCTTGCGCGGCAGCACGTCGGTCATCCCCGCGAAGGAAAATAGCTTCGATCTCGCGATCGCCTATCATTACCTGCACGAGATCGATCCGTTCTTTCACGCGCAAGTGCTTTCCGAACTCGCTCGCGTCGCGACGCGCGTCGCCGTCGTGGAGCCCGCGCCGCCCGCCGATCCGTTGGGCAAGCGCATCGCGCTGCTCTATTCGCAAGCCAAACGCGAGCTCGGCGCGTTCGAGTACTATCAGCCGCTCGAATATTGGAAGAAGCTGCTTCAGGCGGTCAAAGCGGAGGTGTCGCAGCACGTCTTCGCGTTTTCCAAGACGCCGCCGCGCGAGTATCTCCGCGATACCGTGAAGCTGCTGATCGACACGATCGAACTCGAAGAGGCTCCGCGCGAGTACGTCGAGGAATTGCGCGCGATCGCGCAGCGCTCCGACGCCGCGTTGCTGCCACCGCCGCGCTACGTGCTCGTCGGCGCGGCCGTCGGCGAGCTGATCGTGCCGTCGTTCTCGCGGCGCCCGGAACAGCGCGTAAGCGCCAAACCCTCGCGCGTACCGACGACGGCTTCCGAGCTCGCCAAGAAGATCGAGGTAGCGCGCGAGGTTTCGCAGGCCGCCGGGTACGAGTTTCCGCCGGTCGAGCCCGCCCGAGCGCTCACGCCGCCCGAGACCATCACGGCTGCGCCCGCGCCTGCGTCGCCGCCACCCGCGACGCCCGCGCCGACGGCACCCGCCTTCACGCCGCCGCCGGCTCCCGCGGTGCCCGGCTTCGGACCTTCGGAGAATGTGCCCGCACCGGGCTTCGGAGTTCCGGGCTTACCGTTCGGGACGCCGACGCCGGCGGTTCCTGCGGCCGAGACGCCGCCGGTGATACCGCCTCCATTCGGATCGCCGTTTGCCGTTCCCGAGCCGCTCTCCGATGGTGGTGGGTTTGGGCTGCCCGGCGAGCCGCCGCCGACATCACCATGGGCATGGGAGCCCCCGGAGGGCCCGAGCGAGCCGCAGCCCTAGCGGCGCATGACGATGAGGCGCAGAACGGCGGCTGCGATCTGCAGCGTCGCGAGCGCCTTGCGCGCGCGCTCGGCGAGCGCGGTCATCGCCTCGAGATCGTGATTGATGCGTGCGCCCATCGCAGGCGCGGCCTGCAGGCGCGCGATGAGCGGATTGGCGAGAAGGCGGTCGGCGTGACGTTTGAGGCGTAAGCCCGCAATCGCCGCCGCGACGATGCCGACGACGGCACAGACGAGTGCCCCGACGACGCCCGCGACGAGAACGCCCGCCGGCCACGCGATCGTCATTTAGGCTGCCGAATCGCTCTTCGACCCGCCGCTGTCGCCGCCGCTCGACGATCCGCGCGAATCGGTCACGTAGAATCCCGAGCCTTTGAAGACGATCGGCGCCGGATTGAACACGCGGCTCATGGCGCCGCCGCACTTCTCGCACGGCGCATCATGGGAGTCGTTGAATCCGTGGCGCACTTCGGTGACCTGGCCACACGAGGCGCAGCGATAATCATAGAGCGGCATGTTTTCGTTTATACCAGCCTTAGCAGTCTCGGTCAATGACTGCTAGCACGGGACACCGGCTTTAGAAGTCGGCGAGGATCGGATCCTCGGTCCGGTACTCCACGAGGCCCTTGAAGTGCATGAGGGCATCGTCGAGCACGCGCTCGAGCTTGCGGCCGTTGCGCCACTGATCCACGAGGCGGCCCAGGCGGCCGCCGTAGGCCGGGTAGGTGAGACGCACGTGGAGCTTGGCGTACGACGTCTTGCGTTCGAGGCGGAAGTCGAGGCGCCGACGCACCGAAAACGCGCCGACGAGCGAAAGGTGGTAGTTCGCGATGAACTGGTCCACTTCGTAGAGCTGCTCTTCGTCACCGGGCAGCGAGGAGCGCACGATGACCTCGCTGCCAAGGGCGAGCGGGGCCGCGGGATCGGTCGCGCGCGCGCTGCGGAGAAACGAGAGCCACACGGGCCACTTCTCGACGGCGCAAAGCAGCGCGAAGGCCTCTTCGATCGGCGACTCGAGATCGAGGCTCGCGCTGAACGACCGCAGGCCCGGACGGGGGTGGGCATCGGTCACAATAGCCATGCTCGAAGGGTTCGATACGCTATCCATAGTGCCTGCTTTTGTCGCAGCCACTACGGATAGGGGTCAAGCGCTCGTTTCGAGCGCGCCTTCGGTTCCGGCGAGCGCGAAGGCCACGAGGGTCCGCACGCCGACCGGCAGCGCCGCTTCGTCGAGCCGGAACTCCGGGCTGTGGCCGGAATGCACCGCGCCCTGCTCCACGCTGCGCACGCCCAAACGCACGTGCACGCCGGGCACGGCGCGCGCGAAGTAGGCGAAATCTTCGGCGCCCATCGTGGGCGCGAGGCGCTGCACCACGATCTCGGGCGCGTGCGCGCGCACGTAGCGCGCGAGGCTCTCGGCGAGCGCGACATCGTTGACGACCGGCGGATAGCCGCGCACGATGCGAATCTCCACCTGCGCTCCGTAGGCCGCGGCGACATGCTCCACGATGCGATGCACGCGCGCTTCGAGCCCGTCGCGCACGGCGGGATCGTGCGCGCGCAGCGTCCCGCTCATCGTCACCTCGTCGGCGATGACGTTGTTTCGATATCCGCCCGCGATCGTTCCGATCGTCACGACGACGCTCTTGAGTGGATCGGTCTCGCGCGCCGCGATATTCTGCAGCGCGAGCACGATCGCGCTCGCGGCGGGAATCGCGTCGACGGCGGTGTGCGGATACGCGCCGTGCCCGCCCTTGCCGCGCACGGTGAGATAGAGTTCGTCGGCCGACGCGTTGACCGGTCCCGGCGTAATGCTGATCTCGCCCGCATCCATCCGCGGATCGACGTGCAGCATCGCCGCCATCTCCACGCGCGGATCGTCGAGCGCGCCCTCGGCAATCATCGGCTCCGCGCCGCCCGGGCCTTCTTCTGCCGGTTGAAAGAGCAGCACGACGCTCCCATGCAATCGCTCGCGCATCCCTTGGAGCACGTGTGCGGCACCGAGCAGCATTGCCGTATGCGCGTCGTGTCCGCATGCATGCATTATACCGGCGATTTCCGAGGCGAAGGGCAGTCCCGTGCGTTCGGTGATCGGCAGCGCGTCCATATCGGCACGCAACCCGACCACGCGGCCCGGGAGCGCACCGCGGATCACGCCAACCACGCCGGTCTTCGCGGCACGGCGGTGCTCGATCCCGAGCGCGTCCAATTCATGCTCGACGAGCGCGGCGGTCTCGTGCTCCTCGAAGCCCAGTTCGGGGCGCCGGTGGATGGTGCGGCGAAGTTCGACCACACGCTCGGTCAGACGCTGCGGCGGTTGTTCGATCATCGCTCTTCGGGTGCGTCGGCAGTACCGCGCATCCCTGCGCGCGAATGCCGAAGCGAACGCCTATGATCGGAGCCGACCTCGCGCTCGCCGGGCTCATGAACCGCGCAGCAGACGCCTACACGACCTCGCCGCCCGCGTACATCACGTACACGGAACGCACGCACGTGGTCGGCGCCAATCGCACCGAAGATATCGATCGTTCCGTCGCCGTGCGCGTCGCCGATAACTACGCGGTGATGCACGATCTTCCGCAGGGCGCCACCCGCATCGGGCCGGCGTTCCCGGTGATCCCGCACTTCGATCCGTTTTCGAGCTTCTCGTTTAGCTACTTCGCGAATCTCAAGCGCGTGGACATTACGTTCAACCCCGGCGACCCGTTTCGCGTCTCGCTCCCGCCAGCGGCGACCGACGTGGACGTGGTGGTGCCTTACTTCAGCGAATGGGCGCCGCAGTACGCCCCCGACTCGACCGATGACGCGGCGCATTTGATCATCGCCCCGACGACGCGCAGCAGCGGCGATTTCTACCCCTCCGAAGTGGTGGAAGATCCGCAGACGCAACTCCCGAAGCGCGTCGTGATGCGCCTCGAGGGCAGCGACGAAACGATCGCGCTCGACTATTCGATGGTGAACGGCTACTGGCTCGTCACGCACGGAAGTTTCTCCAGCACGCAGCACGTCTTCGGACTCGCCTTCAAAGTCGAGGCCGATGTGACGTACAGCGATTTCGCGTTTCCGGCGACCGCTCCGGATCCGCGCCTCGCGGGTACGCCGCGCCCGACGACGAGCGCATCGCCGACTGCGGCGCCGCAGGAACGATGATGGATACGCCCGCGATCGAAACGATCGGCCTGCTCGCGGGGACGCTCACCACGGTCTCCTTTACGCCGCAGTTGCTGCGCATCTGGAAACGGCGCTCCGCCGCGGATATTTCGTACACCGCGCTGCTCAGCTTCATCGTCGGCATCAGCCTCTGGCTATGGTACGGCATCCTGATCCACTCGCTCTCCGTGATCCTCGCAAACGGCGTCTCGATCGTGTTGAATCTCTCCATTCTCGCCTTGAAGATCGCACATCACGAACGCTGTGAAAGCTGACGCGGAAGGAACCATCATGCGCTCGACCCTCGTCGCCATCGCGTTCGCGCTCGTCGCACTCATCCTGTGCCACGGCCGTGCCGTCGCGGCCCTTCACGTCTGCGATGCGAGCGACGAACCGGCAACCATCGCGATCGCCGTACTCGAACCGAACGCGACCGGCACGCAGAGCGAGTCGGAGGGATGGTTTCACATCGACGCGCACACGTGCTCGCGTGTGATCGATACGGATCTCAACGCGGCAGCACGCTACTTTCTCTACGCGAAGTCGACCTCGCTCGTGTGGAGAGGCACTCAGCAGCGCAGCAGCCGCGACACGCAATTCTGCACGAACGTCTCGACGCGGTTTTTCTACTTCAATCGACCTGCCTCGCAGTGCATCGGCGAAGGCGCCGAGATGCAATGGTTCATCAACGAACCCGCAACCGCACCCGACTGGACGATCACCCTCTTCGCCCCATAACACGCGCGCCGCCCCTTCGACAAGCTCAGGGTGACACAGATGAGGGTACCGTGAGTTCGAGACACTTGCTCGGTAAAAGCAAAGGGCCCGGCGTTGCCGGGCCCTTTGCTTTTATGGCGGAGAGGGTGAGATTCGAACTCACGGTACCCTCATCAGGTACGCCCGCTTTCGAGGCGGGTGCCTTCAACCACTCGACCACCTCTCCGTGATCTTGGGAGCGGACGTAACTACCGCATTTCGTCCGCGAAACCTTCTCGCGCCGGCGCTTGCCGCTTTTGTCGAAAGAAGCGCTGCAACTGCGCGGCGGTCTCGTCTTCGAGCACGCCGGCCGTCACCTCGAGGCGATGGTTGGTCTTCGACGAGCGCAGGATGTCGAATGCACCGCCGTCCGCGCCGCCCTTCGGATCGCGCGCGCCGTACACGACGCGTTTGATGCGCGCCGCGATCATCGCGCCCGCGCACATCACACACGGCTCTTTGGTGACGTAGATGGTGGCTTCGGAGAGTCGCCACACGCCCAAGCGCGCCGCCGCCTCCCGAAGCAAGATCATCTCGGCGTGCGCGGTCGCGTCGGGACGCAGCTCCTTCTCGTTCTTGGCTTCGAGCACGAGCTCGCCGCTCACGAGCACAGCCCCAATCGGCACGTCCCCACAAGCCGCCGCCGCCTCCGCCAGCCCCATAGCCCGCCGAATATACTCTTCGTCATCAGTCATGTGCGTAATCTGATCCGCGAACACAATTTTGGGCTTGTTTGGCCCCGATCGCGAGGCGCGAGAGGGCGCCGTGGACCACGGTCCACAAGCCATCTCGCAACGAAGCGACCGTCCCCGTAACAAGATTTTGGGCTTTTGGGGCTTCGATCGCGAGGCGCGAGAGGGCGCCGTGGACCACGGTCCACAAGCCATCTCGCAACGAAGCGAGCGGAGTCCCAAAAGCCCAAAATCGCGCCCGAAGGGATTCGAACCCCTGACCTCTGCCTTCGGAGGGCAGCGCTCTATCCAGCTGAGCTACGGGCGCGCGTGGTTGCCGGTTATTCCGGAGACTTCCCGGCGGTGGGGATGTGCTTGAAGAGATCGAGCTTGTGATCGACCAAGCCGCGATAGAACTTGCGCACGCAGTCCGGATGACCGAAAAAGTACGTGCGCGCGTATGCGAGATCGTCGCCCGAGCTGTCGGGAACGTAGTGCGAGATTTCGATCTCCTCCATCTGATCGCGATCGACGGGGTGGGGACAGAAATCGCACGGAATCGTGGACATGTAACCTAACCTACCTTGGAAACGGGAACGGCCGCCTTCAGGGCGGCCGCTGCCCATCACAACTGACTCGGGTAGGATTTGAACCTACGACCAAGGGCTTATGAGTCCCCTGCTCTACCACTGAGCTACCGAGCCACGGCGATGAGACCGTTTTCGACACCTGACTCTACCAAAACCCGCCGCGACGCG
>JAGWSR010000099.1 GCA_028869385.1 bacterium | reverse complement strand
CTTCGCGAAAACCCTTGCTGAAGGCGGAGATGTTGCCGAGATTGCCGCCGGGGAGCACGACCCAATCGGGCACGCGCCAGCCGCGCGCTTCGAGCAGTGCATAGGCCGCGCACTTCTGGCCTTCGATGCGATAGGCGTTGAGCGAATTCACGAGCATTGCGCCGTCCATGCGCCCGAGTGCGGCGAACGCGTCGTCGAACGAGCCTTCGACTTCGACGACACGCGCGCCGTATTCGCGCATCTGCCCGAGCTTCGCATCGCTCACGCGGCCGCGCGGCACGAGCGCGAACGCATCGAGCCCGGCGCGCGCGGCGTATGCGGCCATGGACGACGCGGTGTTGCCGGTGCTCGCGCAGACGACGGCGCGGGCTCCCGCCGCACGCGCCGCGCTGATCGCGACCGTCATGCCGAGATCTTTGAAACTGCCGGTCGGCGACATGCCGAGGTGCAGATAGGCGAGGCGATCGACGCCCGCGTAGCGCGCACCGTCGCGTGAGTCGTAGAGGGGGATATTGCCCTCGCCGAGCGAGACGATCGCGTCGCTCGCGATCGGCGGCAAGAGTTCGCGCAGGCGCCAGACGCCCGAGGCGAAGAGCGGCTCGTACGATGCGCGGCGCTCGCGCACGATGCGACGCAGACCGGCCGGATCGAGGCGCGTCTCGCCGAGCACGAATTCGGGGAGCCCGCCGCACGGGCAGATGAGCACCGGATCGGCCGGGGCTCCGCAATCGCTGCAAAGGACGCGCATCGTTCGTCTCCGTGACAAAAAAGAAGAAGCCCCGCACCATTATCGGTGCGGGGCTTCGTAAGCTGGTCCTGATCTCGCGCGTTAGCCTACGTCAACCCTACACCGAACGACGGTCGTCGTGGTGGTCGTGGTCGTCGTGGACGTCGAAACGTTCATCGAGATCATGGTTCTGCCGAGGATAGCAGCGCCGCAGCAAACGGTCAAGGGGTGTTTACCATCGCGTTACGCGTTGATGCACGCGCCCTTCGACAGGCTCAGGGTGACACGGGTGGCTCAGGGGACACTGGGGGGTGGATATGCTTTGGGTCGAGCGCGAGGCCGATGTGGTTTTCAAATATCTCGGTAATGAAATTGTTCTCGCGATTCTTCGTGATGAAGTGGCGGCTGCTGAGCGATGTCGCTCCACCGTCTTTGCAATCGCGCGTCATCGTGCCGGCCGTGAGGCCGAGCCAGGGTGCATCGGTCGATTTGAACGTGTGCTTGTACGTGCGTTCGACGCGCCCATGCGGTGGAATGCAGATATGCTCGAACGTGCCCGTATGATGGCGTTCTCCTGCATAGTCGGCATAGATCACATATGCATAACGATCCGTCATATTTCGGACGTCGAGGTGAATAATCGTTGGCTGGACATTCGCATTGACGACCACGGGAGTGAGTGCGAAGAGCAGCGCCGCAAGGGCGACGGGCGATTTCCAGAGCCGAAAGACATTCATACAGGAGCCTTTGCTGGAGGAACGCGCCATTCTATCGCGGTCTTAGCACCCGATGGCCGAAGCCCTTCGACAAGCTCAGCCCTTCGACAAGCTCAGCCCTTCGACAAGCTCAGGGTGACACGGGTGGCCCTTCGACAGGCTCAGCCCTTCGACAGGCTCAGGGTGACACGGTGGGGGTGGGCGAAGGCTCGTTTATGAGACGTGTGATGGCGATGGTTGCGGCGTTGGGGCTCGTGCCGGGGGTGGCGGGGGCGCAGGCGGCGCCTCGGGCGACGATGGATGATGCGGTGGCGGCGATTGCGGCGTTTGGGCCGCGTGCGCTTGCTGATCAGGGAGCGCCGGGGATGTCGGTTGCGATCACCGATCGCACGCACACGATTCGCATCCTGACGTTCGGCTATGCTGATGTTGCGAGCAAAGCGCCGGTGACGCCGGAGACGCGCTTTCCGATCGGCTCGATCTCGAAATCCATGACGTCGCTCGCGTTATTGCACTTGCACGATCGCGGGCTCGTGGCGCTCGATGCGCCGGTGCGGCGGTATCTCCCGTGGTGGCGGCTCGGTGGCGGCGACGACGTGCGGATTCACCAATTGCTCTCGCACACGGGCGGCGTTCCCGACGATTACACGTTCGATGGCGGATGGATGTACGAGGTCGCGGCACTGCGCAGCGCGCACGTGCTCTCGAAGCCGGGTACGACGTGGTCGTATTCGAACGACGGGTATGCAACGCTCGGCGCCGTGATCGAAGCGGTTTCCGGGCATTCGTGGCAGGATGAAGTACGTTCGTTGGTGTTTGCGCCGAACGGGATGACGCATTCGTCGGCGGTGTTTACACCGGAGAACATGAGTGACGTTGCGACCGGGTATCTGTTTCGCGAGAGCGATCGCGTAGCGTTGCCGCCGCATCCGGCGCTCATGCCCGCGCAGGCGATTGACTTTGTGAATCCGGCCGGATCGGTGATCTCGACGCCGGGTGACATGGCGGCGTACATGCGCGCGTATCTCAACGGCGGCGTGGGCGCGAACGGCGCGCGTCTCGTATCGGCGGCGAGCTTCGCCGCGATGACGCGCGCGGATCGCCTGAACGACGGCAAACCTGCGGGTAGCGCGGAGCCGGTGGTGGCGGAGTGGCCCGCGTTCTATCGCGCGTACGGTTATGGGCTTTCGGTGTTCTCGCAGAACGGCGATCGTTTGGTCGGACACACGGGCGGGATTTCGGGCTACACGTCGTGCATGCAGATCAATCTTACGCGCGGATTCGGCGTGGTCGCGCTTTCGAATCTTGTGGAGGCGCCGCTGCATCCGTGCGCGATCGTGAAGTATGCGATGGCGGTGTTGCGCGCGCAGCAACTTGGGGAGGCGTTACCGCCAGCCCCTACGGCTCCGCCGATCGCGGCGCCGACGGCACGTGCGGCCGACTACGCGGAGAGCTATCACGATGCAAGCGGCGCGCGCGTGCGCGTGGTCGCGCAGGATGGAGGCGCGAAGTTCGTAGACGGTGCGGCGACCTATGCGCTCGAGCCGCGTGGCGACGATCTGTTTTGGACCGATGATCCGCGCTGTTCGATCTACTACGTGGCCTTTACGCGCGACGCGCACAAACGCGTTGACGGGTTCACGTGCGGAGCGGCGTTCTTTGCCAACGCACGCTATGCGGGGCCGATGCGCTTCGCGCATCCGAAGGCGTGGGATGCGTTGGCCGGACGGTACGAGACGAACGTGTGGGGTTCACCGCTCGTGATGCGCGTCGTGGTGGTGAAGGGGCAGTTGACCGTGGATGGATTGGAACCGCTCGTGGCGCAGCACGACGGCAGCTACCGCTTGGGAGACTCGGTGCTGCGCTTCGATACGCTCGCGGGGGGCAAGATGCAGCGCCTGATGTTCGACGGCGGCGCGCTGTATCGCGTGGAGTTGCCGTAGCGTCGGCGCGCCCTTCGACAAGCTCAGGGTGACACGGGGGGGTGTTAGCGGCGGCGGCGGCGGTCGATCCAGGAGCGGATGCCGCGCATCTCGCCTTCGACGGACGTGACGCGAATTTCGACGTTGGTGAGGCGGACCTCGACGCGACCGAGACGGCTTTCCACGCCGTCGAGGCGGGTTTCCACACGGTCGAGGCGGGTTTCTACGCCGTCTAGGCGGTGCTCGACGCGGTCGAGGCGCGTTTCGACTCGCCCGAAGCCGTTGTTGGTGGCGGCTGCGAGATCGAGGATCGCGTCCATGAGGTCTGACGTAGTCGGCGGCTGATTCATCGGGGAAAGCGTACGTTGCGCATGTTGCGGGCGTGTTTCCTGCGGTTTGCGGCTCCGCGCGCCCTTCGACAAGCTCAGCCCTTCGACAGGCTCAGGGTGACACGCTGGGGCGGCGCCCTTCAACGGGCTCAGGGTGACACATGAAGTTCGCCCTTCGGCCGAGCCGCGGTGACACGGGCCCTTCGACAGGCTCAGGGTGACACGCTTTGGGGTTAGGGGGAGACGGTGATGCGGTTGCGGCCGGTGCATTTGGCGTTGTAGAGGGCTTGGTCGGCGCGCTCGATCGTGCAGGTTGGGGATTCGGCGGTCGGCTCGCCGGCGGCCACGCCGGCGCTTACGGTGTAGGTGATCGTCGTGCCGCCGAACGTGACGATGTCCGCGGCTGCGCTGATGCGGATGCGCTCGGCGGCCTGCGATGCGTGCGCGGACGAACTGGTGAAGACGATGCAGAACTCTTCACCGCCGTAGCGCGCGGCGACATCGCTCTCGCGTGCGTGGGTCGCAACGATCGCGGCGAAGCTGCGCAAGACGGCATCGCCAGCTTGATGACCGTGCGTGTCGTTGACCTCCTTGAAGTGGTCGAGATCGAACATGGCGACGGAGATCGGCGACGATGCTCGCGCCGCGCGGCTGAACTCGCGGTGAATGTGTTCGTCGAAGGCGCGGCGGTTGAGGAGTCCCGTCAGTGGATCGGTTGCGGCGATTTGGAGGAGCGCGCCTTCGGCGCGTTCCTTGCCCATGACGAGGAATGCCAGTGAGGTCGCCATCATCGCGACGAATGACATGCCGAAGGTCAGCGACTGGGTGAGATTGATGTCGAGCAGCGACATGGTCGGCGTGGTGCTGACCGTGGCGTGCAATCCGCGGTAGGCATCGCATGCGGCACTCGCTGCGAGCACCGCGGCGGTGAAGCGATAGAGCGCGCGCGAACGGAGCGGTGCGAAGAAGATGAAGGCAAGCGCGGGAGCGAGCGTCCACAATCCGACGCCGAGCGAGGCCCAAATGACGAGCGTTCGTTCGTCGCCGTACGTGACGGCGAAGACGGCGCCAAGCGTGACGACCGATACGAGCCATGCGACGCATGCAGCGGTTCGCGGTAAGCGACGTTCGGTAAAATCGGCGATCGCGAACGTCTGCACGAGAAAGCTCAACGTCAACGCGCCGAAGCCGCCAAGGACGCTCACCGCAAACGGCACGACGTCGCGTAACGCATAGAGCCCCCAGGCCGCGGCAGCCAACGCGCAGGCGCTCGCCCACGTATTGAGGGCGCGCACGCGCGATCCGCTCGCATTCGAAAGGCCGATGGCGAGGGCTAAGATCGTATTGCCGACGGCGAGCACGAAGAACATCGTCCGCGGTTCGAGCATCATATCGTTGCTTTTAGGTATCGGCGTGTGACGCGCCCTTCGACAAGCTCACCCTTCGACAGGCTCACCCTTCGACGAGCTCACCCTTCGACGAGCTCACCCTTCGACGAGCTCAGGGTGACACGGGGGGCGGCGCCCTTCGACAGGCTCAGGGTGACACATGGTGGGTGGCTCAGGGGGATACGTGGGTGGCGTTGCCTTCGGTGAGGGCGCTGCGAATCGTGGTTTCGTTTGCGGCGCAGATGTATGCGGCGGTGCAGCCGGCGGCGACGGCGGCGATTGCGGCGTTCATTTTCGGCTGCATGCCGGACGCGCATGCGTCGCTTGCGGCGAAGGCGCGGGCTGCGTCTACGGTGAGGTGCTCGATACCGGATGATGGGTCGTTGCGGTCGGCGAGTACGCGCGGCACGTTGGTGACGATCACGAAGGCGCGTGCGCGCAGCGCGCCAGCAAGTGCGGCGGCGGCGAGATCGGCGTTGACGTTGTAGGCGTGTGCCGCGTCGTCGGCGATCGCGAGCGGCGCGACGATCGGCAAGAAGCCGGCGTCGAGCAGGGCGAGCACGAGATGCGGATCGGCGTACGTGACTTCGCCCACGTAGCCGAGATCCTGGCCATCGCCTCCGAGCGCGCGGCGCGCGACGAGCGTGCGCGCGTCTTCGCCGCTGATGCCGACGGCCGCAACGCCGAGCGCGGCGCACGCGCGCACCAGGCGCTTGTTAATCGTGCCGCAGAGCGCGGCTTCGGTGACCTCGAGGGTGGCGAGGTCGGTGACCCGCAGGCCGTCGATGCGACGGGTTGGGATCGCGAGCTCGGCAAGGCGGCGGTCGATCTCGGGGCCGCCGCCGTGCACGAGCACGACGCGCTCGCCCGCGCGGTGCAGCGCGGCGACTTCGGCGAGCAGCGGATCGGGCGATCCGTCGGCTGGGAGCGCGTTGCCGCCGTACTTCACGACCAGCGGGCCAGGAGGGGTTGCATAATTATACTGCATTATGCATAAATATACAGACTATGTATGCCGTTGCGCCAGCCCCCGCGAATCCATTGTTTGGTAGGGGTCTCCTTTCGATCGAGGAGCTCACGCCTGCGGAGCTCTCCTGGCTCGTTCGCCTCGCGCGCTATCTGAAGGCCGCGCCGTCGCACGAGCACCGCTCGCTGCTGCGCGGGCGCACGCTCGCGCTGCTCTTCGAAAAGCCGAGCCTGCGCACGCGCGTCTCGTTCGAAGTGGCGATGCAGCAGTTGGGCGGCCAAACGCTCTTTGCGGCGGGTGGCGAGTTTTTGATCGGTACGCGTGAGACGCCCGAAGATGCGGCGCACGTGCTCTCGCGCTACGTGGACGCCATCGTGATCCGCACGCACGCGCACGAGCCGCTCGTGCAGTTCGCGCGGGCATCGAGCGTGCCGGTGATCAACGGCCTCTCGGCGGCCGCGCATCCCTGTCAGGCGCTCGCCGACGTGTTGACGATCGAGGAACGATTCGGATCGCTCGCGGGGTTGACCATCACCTATCTCGGTGACGCGCGCAACAACGTTGCGTACTCGCTCGCGCAGGCGAGCGTGATGCTCGGCGCACGCGTCCATTTCGGCGCACCCAATTCGCATCGCCCGAGCGAAGCGATGCTCGCGGCGCTCAATGCCCTGGGCGAATCCTCGGGGGGAACGGCGCGCGCCTTCGCCGATCCGGTGCGCGCGGCGCGCGGCGCCGATGTGCTCTACACCGACGTGTGGACCTCGATGGGCGAGGAGCGCTACCGCGAGCGTAACGACGCGATGCTGCGGCCCTACGCGGTGACCGATGCACTGCTCGGCTACGCGCAGCCGCATGCGATCTTCATGCATTGTCTGCCCGCGCATCGCGGTGAAGAAGTGAGCGCGGACGTGATCGACGGCGCGAAGAGTGCCGTGTTCGACCAAGCCGAGAACCGTATGCACGCGCAGAAGGCGCTGCTCGTTGCGTTGTTGACCGACGCGAAAGGAATGCCCCAGTGAAAGACCGTCGCCAACGCGCGATCCTCACCCTCGTTGCCACGCGCCCGATTCATTCGCAAGAAGAACTCGCCGCGCTCTTGGAAGCGCAAGGCTACAGCGCCACGCAAGCGACCGTTTCGCGCGATATCAAAGAGCTCGGGCTCGTGAAGGTGCCGATCAAAGACGCGCACGAGGACGACGGGCTCTTCAAGTACGTCGTGCCGAGTGCGACCGCGAGCTACGTGAGCCGCCTGCATCGCGTCGTTGCGGAATTGGTGACGAGCGTGGAGGGTGCGGTAAATCTCATCGTGCTCAGGACGCCGCCGGGCAGCGCGCAGATGGTGGCATCGGCGATCGACGAGGCCGCGTGGCCCGAAATTCTCGGCACCGTCGGCGGCGACGACACGATTCTCGTGATCGTGCGCTCCACCGACGAGATGCCGGTGATCAAACAACGTTTCAGCGACCTGCAAGGAGAGAGCGCCGCGTGAGCCGGATCGTCTTGGCCTATTCGGGCGGATTGGATACGTCCGTCCTGTTGAAGAAACTCATCGCGCAAGGCCACGAGGTCGTGGCGTTGACGGCGAATCTCGGCGAGAGCGACGCGGTGGCCGGTGACGGCGCGGCGGCCGAGCTCGAGGCGGTGCGCGCGAAGGCGCTCGCGCTCGGAGCGCTCGACGCCGTGGTGGTGGACGCGCGCGAGCGCTTCGTGCGGGAGTACGTGATGCCCGCGCTCGCGGCGAACGTGATGTACGAAGGCATGTATCCGCTCTCGGCAGCGCTCTCGCGTCCGCTGATCGCGGCGCTGCTGGTGGAGACGGCACATCGCTACGGCGCCGACGCCGTGGCGCACGGTTGTACCGGCAAGGGCAACGATCAGGTGCGCATCGAGCTTGGCGTGCGCGGGCTCGATCCCGGCATCGCGGTGCGCGCGCCCTTGCGCGAATCGCCGCTCTCGCGCCCCGATGCGATCGCGTATGCGAACGCGCACGGCATTCCGATCGCGCACACGGCGGCGAAGCCGTACTCCATTGACGCGAATCTGTGGGGGCGTTCGATCGAAGCCGGCGTGTTGGAAGATCCGTGGCATGGTGTGCCCGAGGATGCGTATGCGTGGACGGCGTCGCCTGCGGCGCGTCCCGCGCATGCCGATGAGGTGGTGCTCGCGTTTGATGGTGGGGCCCTTCGACAAGCTCAGGGTGACACGGCCCTTCGACAGGCTCAGGGTGACACGGGGGCCCTTCGACAGGCTCAGGGTGACACCGTAGATACGGTTGCGATGGTGGCTTGGTTGAATGCGGTGGCGGGGCGGCATGGGGTTGGGCGGATCGATCTCGTGGAGGATCGCGTGATTGGGGTGAAGTCGCGTGAGGTGTACGAGGCGCCCGCGGCGACCGTGTTGATCGCGGCGCGCAAGGCGCTCGAGCGCTTGACGTTGACGCGCGACGAATTGCGTTTCAAGGCGACGTCGGATCAAAAGTACGCCGAGCTCTCCTACGATGGATTGTGGCTCTCGCCGCTGCGCACCGCGCTCGATGCGTTCAACGCGTCGTTCGCGCCGCGCATCACCGGCGAGGTGCGCGTGCGCTTGCATCAGGGAAGTGCGGTGGTGACGGGTGTGCGCTCGCCCTTCGCGCTCTACGACGAAGCGCTCGCGACCTACGGTGCGGGCGACGCGTTCGATCACGCGGCCGCGGGCGGGTTCATCACTTGCTACGGCTTGCCGCTCGATCGCGTCGCTCGGCTCCACGCCGCACCCGCGCTCGCGTGAGCGCGTCGTTGCAATGGGGCGGGCGCTTTGCCGCGCCCCCCGACGCGGCGTTGATTGCGTTCGGATCATCGCTCGAGGACGATCTTCCGCTCGCGCCGTTCGACGTGCGTTGCTCGCTCGCGCACGTGGAAGCGCTGGAAGGCGGCGGCGCCATCGGTGCACAGTACGCCGACGCGCTGCGTGCGGCGCTCGCGCAGGTTGCGGATGAGGTGCGCGACGGCAGCTTCGCGGCGTGGGCACGCGCGCTCGGCGCGGAGGACGTGCACGGCGCCATCGACGCGCGCGTGCGCGAACTCGCGCCGGAGGCGGGGGCGTATCTGCACGCGGGTCGCAGCCGCAACGATCAGGTAGCGACCACGCTCGCGCTCTACGCGCGGGATCGCGCGGAGCGTGGCGCACGCCATGCCCTCGCGATCGCGCGGACGCTCTGCAGCGCGGCGAACGACGAAGCGGCGGCGGGCACGCTTCTGGCGGCGACGACGCATTGGCAGCCCGCGCAGCCGGTGCTGCTCGCCTTCTGGCTTGCGGCGGCGACGGAGCCGTTCGTGCGCGCGGCGCAGCGCTTTACGGCGGCGCGGAAGGCGGCTTCGGCGACGTGTCCGCTCGGTTCGGCGGCGGTTGCCGGCAGCACGATTCCGCTCGCGCGCGAGCGTTCGGCGGCGTTTCTCGGGTTCGCGGCGCCCTCGCGCAATGCGATGGATGCGATCGGCACGCGCGACGCTGCGCTCGATGTGGCGCATGCGTTCGTGCGGGCAGTACTCGACGCATCGCGCGTGGCCGAGGAGATCGTGCTTTGGGCTGCGCCCGCGTTCGGGTACGTTCGCATCGGCGACGCCACGGCAACCGGATCGAGTTTGATGCCGCAAAAGCGCAACCCCGATGCGCTCGAACTGGTGCGAGGCGGCGCGAGCGAACTCGTGGGCCTCTATGGTGGCGCGCTCTCGTCGCTTGCCGGGCTGGCGCTCTCGTATCATCGCGATCTGCAGCAGACGAAGCGACTGTGCGTCCTCGCGATCGAGCGCGGCGTTGCAATCTTGGACGCGTTCGCACGCGCAATCGCCGATGTCACGTTCGTGCGCGAGGCGATGAACGCGCGCGCGGCCGACGGCTACGCGGTAGCGACCGATATTGCCGACGCCTTGATCCTGCGCGGCTGCAGCGCGCGCGAGGCGCATGCGCTGGTCGGCGAGCGCGTGCGTCGCGCCGAAGAAGAAGGGCGCGCGCTCGATACCGGCGATCTTGCCGCGCTCGCAAGCGCGATCGGCGTGCCCGCGTTGGAGGCGCCGCTCGATGCGGCGGCGAGCGTGAGCGCGAAGGCGACGGTGGGCTCCACCTCGCCGGATGCGGTGCGTGCGTCCCTCGCGGAGCTTGCGAGCGAGATCGCCGCTCTCGAGGCGCGGCTATGACGCGCGTGCACATTTGGGGCGCAGCCGGATACGCGGCGGGCGAGGCGATGCGGCTCATCCACGCGCATCCGCATTTGGAACTCGGCGCGCTCGAGAGCCGCAGTCATGCGGGCGCGCGCGTTGGCGATCACTTTCCCGCGTTGCGGACCGCGTCGTATCGCTTTGCGGGCGAGGGTTCGGTACTCGCGTCGGTTGCCGGCGGCGATCTCGTGATCGCGGCGGGCGCGCACGGCGAGGCGCGTTCGCGCGTTGGCGCGTTCGTGGAAGCGGGTGCGCGCGTGGTGGATCTCTCGGCAGATTTTCGCTTCGATGACGACGTGGCGTATGGACTCGCCGAGTGGAATGCCCAGGCGATCGCGGGTGCG
>JAGWSR010000098.1 GCA_028869385.1 bacterium | reverse complement strand
GCTGGCCGCGGCGCGCGCCTATGCGCGTGAGATCGGGGCGGTCGGCATGTTTCTCGAAACCGCGGCCGAGAACGCCGCTGCGCGCCGCGTATACGAACGCGCGGGCTGGCAGCGCGAGCGGGTCTTCGTGAAGTACAACGCGCCCGACTGACGGATTTCGGGAGTTGCGAGGACTTGGGACCCGTGGTATCGTACCGTGGTTAGCCGTGCCGGGGTCCATGGGTAGGTGGTCGAGTGGTTAAAGGCACCGGACTGTAAATTCGGCGCGCGAAAGCGCTACGCTGGTTCGAATCCAGCCCTGCCCAGGTTTCTAACTCCCGCGGCCGCAAGGCCGCGGGACCCGGTTCGCGGGCGTTGCATAGTGGTAGTGCTTCTGCCTTCCAAGCAGACAGCGCGGGTTCGATTCCCGCCGCCCGCTCCAACGCCGGTCGCGTGCAGGCCGTTGTAGCTCAGTGGTAGAGCACTTCCTTGGTAAGGAAGAGGTCACGGGTTCAATCCCCGTCAACGGCTCCAGCTCCTCGCACGCATCCAGAGCCGGCACTCGCGGCGTTCTATCGTTGTGATGAAGCACGATATCGAACCCGACGTACGCAAGACCGAAGACGAGTGGCTCGCGCAGCTCGGACCCGAACGCTACAAGATCCTGCGCCAGGCCGGCACCGAACGGCCCTTTACCGGCTCGCTCCTCGAGGTCGCGGACGACGGCATCTATCGCTGCGGCGCCTGCGGCAACGAACTCTTCACCGCCGATGCGAAGTTCGAGTCGCACTGCGGCTGGCCGTCGTTCACGCAACCCGAGCAGCAGAAGAACGTCCGCCTGCTCGACGATTTCAGCCACGGCATGTCGCGCACCGAGGTGCGATGCGCGCGCTGCGACTCACACCTCGGCCACGTCTTCGATGACGGCCCCGGACCGCTCGGCACGCGCTACTGCATCAATTCGCTCTCGCTCGACTTCGAGAAGAAGCCGTAACGCGTCAATCCTGCGGCGTTCGCACGAGGCGCGCGGGGTCGTACCCGTGCGCGGCGAGCCGCTCGCAAAGCTCGCGGTACGTCGCGTCGTCGAGATGCGGCGTGCGCGCGAGCATCCAGACGAATCGGCGCTTGGGTTCGCCGACGAGCGCGTAACGATACTCGCGATCGAGTTCCACGATCCAATAGTCGCCTTCGGGGACGAGCGGGGCGAAGCGCACCGCGAGTTTCGCATTGCTCGTGCGGTCCACGACGCGCGCGCTCGCACGTGCGACGATGCTGCGGCCGCGCGCATCGGTGCAGCGATTCTCGACGCGCAGGCGTCCGTCGCCGCGTAGCGCGTACTCCGCGGTCGTATTCTTGGCGCAGCGCTTCTGAAACGGTGTGGGATAGCGTGCGATCTCGAACCATCGTCCCGCGTAGCGTTCGAGATCCACGTGCGCGACGGTCGCGAGTTCGTCGCGGTGCGCGCGGCGCGCGCCGCGCCAGGCGAGCGCCGCGGCGAGCCCGACGCCGAGGCCGGCGCCCGCGGTAATCCAACGTCGTGAAATCTCCATGCCCGGGATGTACCCGTATTCCGGCGCTATACCGGGGTAGGCGCGTGCGTCGTGTCCACCGCGCGCACGAAGGCCGCGACGAGGCGTTCGATGCCGGCGCGGTCGGCGTCGTCGAAGCGTGCGGCGACCGGACTATCGATATCGAAGACGCCGAAGGCTCCGCGCTCGCCTACGAGCGGCACGACGATTTCGGAGACGGAGGCGCTGTCGCAGACGATATGGTCCGCGAAGGCGTGGACATCGTCCACGACGACCGTGCGCCCTTCGACGAAGGCGGCGCCGCAGACGCCGCGTCCGCGCGGAAGGCGCGTACAGGCCGGCCGGCCGTTGAAGGGCCCGAGCACCAGATCGCCCTGGGCGTTCGGAAAGTAGAAGCCGGCCCAGTTGAGGTCGGGCAGCTCGTGATACACGAAGGCGGCGAAGTTCGCGGCATTCGCGATAAAGTCGCTCTCGCCGGAGAGCAGGCCCTCGGCGGAGGCGACGAGCGTCTCATAATCCATCGGCGTGCCACTTCGCGTTGAAAATCTCGGCTCCGCCCCGGCGGGTTCCGCGCTCAGTACCAGGGAATAGAATGAGACGAAAGTCCTATTACTCGGATGGAGTCTCTGTGAGGGAGCACTTGGTCGGCACCCGACCGCAACGAACCGAAGACCGGCAGCTTATGCGGCAGGTCGCATCGCTCTTGGCGACCGACCTCTCGCTCGGCGAGCTCTTCGAGCGCCTGACGCGGGTGCTCGCCGAGTATGTCGATGCCTCCGTCGTCTTCATCGCGCTCGCCCGCCCGGACGGCCGCCACTCCATCGAGTACTGCTACGACCACGGCGAGGTCCGGCGCTATCCGCACATCCCGCTCTACGAGCACTCCCGCGCGCGCGCCGTCATCGAGACGGGCGAGATCATCTGGGGCAACTCGCCGGAGGTCTGGGCGCCGCAAGGTAGCACGCCGATCAATCCCGACCGCCCGTGGACCAACGATACGATTTCCGCGATCTTCGTTCCGATGCGTTCCGGCGGGACCTCGGTCGGCGCGCTCTCGGTGCAGACGACGCGGCCGGGTGCCTACACCGATGACGACGTCGAGATGGTCGCGGCGATCGGACACTATCTCGGCGTCGCCGTCGAGAACCAACGCATGTATCAGGCGCTGCAGCGCACCGCGGAGTACGATCCGCTCACGTCGCTCGCGAATCATTCGCGCATGTCGCGCGAGCTGGAGAGCGCGCTCGCCGCGGCGACGTCCACGCATCCGGTCGCGGCCGTGATGCTCAACATCGTCAACTTCGGCATGTTCAACGAAACGTACGGTCACGACGAAGGCGACGTCGTGCTGCGCAGCGTGGCCGAGGCGTTGCGTGAGTTCGAAGATGCCGACGACACGATCTCGGTGGGACGTTTCGGCGGTGACGTCTTCATGGCGATTCTGCGCGATCGCACGCCGGATCTCGTGACGCACGCGGTCGAACGCTTGAGTTCGCGCCTGAACGAACTCGCCTACGTCGCGCGCGATCAAACGCTGCCGATCTCGCTCGCCTGCGGCTACGTCGTGGCGCCGTTCGACGGCGGCACGCGCTCCGAAGTGGTCGCGCTCTGCGTGCATCGCACGCGACTCTCGCGCAAACAGGGCTGCCCCCCGGTCGGCGAAGATGACGTGGACGGCTACACGATCCACGGTTCCTTTACCGGCATCGAGACGATCGTCGAAGGCTTGCTCGATCGCGATCCGTACACGCGCGTGCACCTGCTGCAAGTCAACACGATGGCGAAGCTGTGGAGCGAGTACAATCTCGATCTCGACCGCGCCTCGCTCGCGCTCTTGCTCCAGGGGAGTCTGCTGCACGACGTCGGCAAGCTGCTCGTCTCCGATCGCATTCTCGTGAAGCCGGGACGTCTCTCGACCGCCGAGTATCTGGCGGCCAAAGAGCACGCCGTCTACGGACGCAACATCCTAAGCGCGCATGCGGGATACGAAGACGTCGCGCGCATCGTCGGCGAGCACCACGAGCGTTACGACGGGACCGGCTATCCGGACGGGATCGAGGGCGAAGCGATCCACCGGCTCGCTCGCGCGATCTCGATTCTGGACGCCTTCTCGGCGATGGTGCAAGATCGCCCGTACCATCGCGGTATCAGCGAAGACGCCGCGCTCGGCGAACTCCAACGTTGCGCCGGAACGCAATTCGATCCGGAGCTGGTCGAGCGTTTCGTGACCTGGCGTATCGAAGGCTCCCCGCCGCCGCTCGTCTAGGGCGTCACCGATACCGGAATCGTTGCGAGGTTGTCGTTGATATCGCGCAGCGAGATTGTGCACGTGCCGGCGGCCTTCGGCGTCACGCGAAACGCGAGATCGACGTGCGTCGATCCGAGGATTTCGACGCTCGCGACCTGGCCGCAGTTGCTGGAGAGCGCGAGCGAGCCGCCGCCGCTCGCGTAGCCGAGCCGCGCGTGCACGCTGCCGATGCCGTGGAGCGCGAGGACGCTCGGCTGCACGGCGATCGCCGGCGTCGTCGCCGCCGCCATGGTCGCCTCGTTCGCATCGGCGCTCCACTTGGTGCCGTCGGCAAATTCGACCGACGCGATCGTACAGGTTACCGCGGGTTTTCCGAAGATCGACGCGAGCACGCTCGGCAACGCGAACTGTCCGCCGCCCACGCGATAGCGATGGTTGATCTCGATGCCCGGCGAGAAGGTACCTTCGTCGCGAATGATCTGCTTCGTCCCGTTGATATCGGCGCTGATGTTGACCACGTGCGCCGTCTTGGACGAGTTGTTGGTGAACTGCGCGCGCAGACCGTCGACGCGCGAGGCGAGGCTCGACGGGTCGCTGTACTCGAGCGTGCACGAGTTGAGCGAGACGGGGCTCGCGCTCTGGGCGCGTCCGACGAGGATGGAGCCGCCGGCGACGAGCGTGGCGAGCGTGAGGAAGGCAAGGATGCGCATGCCGCGGTGGCTTCGCAGTGACGGAAGGCGGACCTCCGTGCCGCGCGTAAACCGTCCCTCGCGCGCTCGTAGCTCAATTGGATAGAGCAAGGCACTCCTAAGGCCGAGGTTGGCGGTTCGATTCCGCCCGAGCGCAGGTAGTGGCGGGCGTCCCTTGGCCGTGGGTGCGGAGCTGGGGACGTCCGTTTTTTCGCATCGTGCGAAAAAGCGGACTGCGCTCGGCGTGCCTCTCGCCCATCCTGGGCTTCGGCCAGCCTCACAGCCCCCCGCCCCGCCCCCTGTGTCACCCTGAGCTTGTCGAAGGGCGGCGGGATATGTGGTTGTAGGCCTTGCTTGTCGGGATGGGGGTGTGGTACTCTTTGTCGGCTGAACGGACCGGGAGTCCGTTTTCTTTATGTTCGTGGTAGGCTGAGAGATGGCAAAAAAAGAGAATCGCGTGATGGTCGTGATGGCGTGCACCGAGTGCAAGCGCCGCAATTACAACACGCAGAAGAATAAGCAAAAAACGACGGATCGGCTCGAGCTGAGCAAGTATTGCCGCTTCTGCCGCTGCCACCGTTCCCATCGGGAAACGAAGTAACAATACGAGCGATTTTTGGCTCTGATGAGGAGTGGAGGTGCCGACGCGACCTTGGGGTCACGAGGCCCGACACGACGACATCAGAGGCAAAAAGCGTAGGGCGGTAGCTCAATTGGTAGAGTAGCGGTCTCCAAAATCGCCGGTTGCAGGTTCGAGTCCTGTCCGCCCTGCCAAAATATCTCCGGGAGTTAACGAGTGGTGAACGAGCAGCAAAAGAAGAACGCGCAGACCGCGTCCCGCAACGATTTCGTTGCCGGCGTCGTGACGGAACTGCGCCGCGTGACCTGGCCGACGCGCGACGAGTGGGTGACCGCGACCGTGCTCACGATCGGTCTCGTGGTCGGGATCGGGCTCTTTACCTTCGCGCTCGACGAGCTCTTCGGGCACCTGTTCACCCTGATTCGCCCGGCCGGTCTCTAAGGCCGGCGGCGCATGACCGACATGACTGAATTCGAACGCGAGTACGATGGCAGCGAGACGTCCGAGAGCGCGCAGGCCGTGCACGACGGACCCTTCGCCGCGGCGTACGACGCCGAAGAAGAGACGGCCGAGGCGTCCGCGCTCGACACCGAGACGCGCGAACGTCCCGCCCCGGCCAAGAAAGACAACCGCACCTGGTTCGTGATCCACACCTATTCGGGCTACGAGAATAAGGTGAAGGCGAACCTTGAGCGCCGCATCCACTCGATGGGCATGCAGGATAAGATCTTCCGCGTGCTCGTCCCGATGGAGGACGAAGTCGAGTTCAAGGACGGCAAGCGCAAGATCACCCCGAAGAAGGTCTTTCCGGGCTACGTGCTCGTCGAGATGATCATGGACGACCAGTCGTGGTACGTCGTGCGTAACACGCAGGGCGTCACCGGCTTCGTCGGCAGCCCGGGCCCCGGCGAAAAGCCGGTCCCGCTGCAAGACAAAGAAGTCAAGACGATCCTCAAGCAAATGGGCATCGAAGCGCCCAAGCTCAAGATCGACTTCGCCAAGGGCGACCGCGTCAAGGTCACGAGCGGCCCGTTCTTCGACTTCACCGGCGTCGTGGACGAGATCCAGCCCGAGAAGGAGCGCCTGCGCGCCCTCATCTCGATCTTCGGTCGCGAAACCCCGGTCGAACTCGAATTCTTCCAGGTGGAGAAAGTCTAGACGCCCTTCGACAGGCTCAGGGTGACACGCGGCGCTTGCCGGGTGGCACGCGGCCCTTCGACAGGCTCAAGGCAGGTCGGCGGGGCGCGCATCCTGCGCTTGGAACCTTCAGCCGCCTCCTGCGGCTCGCCATACCGTGTCACCCTGAGCTTGTCGAAGGGGCCGGTCCTTTACAAGAGGGTGGCGTGTCGCCTAGACTACGATGGTTTGGCCCGGCGGACACCCCCACGCCGGAATAGCCACTTTATGGGGGGAGAATCGGTTTGATCCGATTCGAATGTGGGAGGCTCTGAGCTTTTCGCGGAGCGCAGGATGCGCGGGAGCGAAAAGTCAGGCAGCAGCGTTTTCGCACGATGCGAAAACGCGGGCGTCTCCAGCATTCGAATCGGATCAAAACGATTCGGTGCAACGGAGACAACCCATGGCTAAGAAGGTCGTAGGCAAAATCGGCCTACAGATTCCGGCAGGCAAAGCGACCCCCGCGCCGCCGATCGGTCCCGCCCTCGGACCGTACTCGCTCAACATCATGGACTTCTGCAAGCAGTACAACGAACGTACGGCTTCGCAGGCGGGTATGATCATCCCGGTCGAGATCACGGTGTTCGAAGACCGCACCTTCACGTTCATCACGAAGACGCCGCCGGCGTCGTTCCTGATCAAACAGGCGCTGAAGATCGAGTCGGGTTCGAAAGAACCCAACCGTAACAAGGTCGGAAAACTGACGAACGCGCAGCTCGAAGAGATCGCGAAGGTGAAGATGCCCGACATCAACGCGAACGACATCGACGCCGCAAAGAAGATCATCGCCGGAACGGCGCGCTCGATGGGCGTGGAGGTCGAATAATGCCGCAGCATCACGGAAAACGCTACAAGGCGCTCGCCGCGAACGTCGATAAGAAGGCGCTCTTCGCGCCGGTTGACGCGATCGAACTCGTCAAGAAGAGCGCGACCGCGAAGTTCAACGAGACGGTCGAGATCCACATCCGCCTGGGCGTGGATCCCAAGAAGAGCGATCAGAACGTGCGCGGCACGGTGCTCTTGCCGCACGGCACGGGTCGCACGGTGCGCGTCATCGCGTTCGCCAAGGGCGACAACGCGAAGGCCGCGCAGGAAGCCGGCGCCGATTACGTCGGCGATCAGGATCTGATCGACAAGCTCAAGGCCGGATTCACCGAGTTCGACGTCGCCGTCGCGACGCCGGACATGATGGCGTCGGTCGGTAAGGAACTCGGTCGTATCCTCGCGCAGAAGATGCCGAACCCGAAGGCCGGTACCGTCTCGCCGAACATCGCGGGCGCGATTCGCGACATCAAGGCCGGTAAGGTCGAATTCCGCCTCGACAAGACGGCGATCATCCACACGATCGTCGGCAAGGCGCAGTTCGATGCGAACCAGCTGCTCGAGAACGTCACGACCCTGCTCGACGCGATCGTCCGCGCGAAACCCGCGGCCGCGAAGGGCACGTACATCAAGAGCATCACGCTCACGAGCACGATGGGCCCGGGCATCAAAGTGGATCCGAGCCGCGCGCGCGTGAACGCATAGCGTTCAGTCAACGCACGGACGGACGAACGAAAGAGCCGCCGGTCGAACGACCGGCGGCTCTTCGCTTCGTCTAGCGGACGAATGCCGTTGGTTAGTAGCTCTGCACGCAGCTGCTGGTCTTGTTGCTCCAGAGCGGCTGCGTCGGGAAGTTGACGCCGTTGAGGCTCGTCTCTTGGAGATTGACCCACGCGCACTTATCGCCGATCTCCGCGCCCGACGAATCGGTCCAACCGCTGCTGGGATGCGGATCGGTCTCGGCCTCGGCCATCTCGTGGCCTTCGACGATCGAGACGCCGTCGAGGACGCCCGAGACGGAGTTCGCGCCGCAGCCGGAACCGGCATCGGGGAGGTACGGGAGGTTCGTCCACGAGATCGTCGAGCCGTTCGCGGTCGTCGAGCTGTGATAGGCGCAGTAGCTGCGCTTGAAGCCCGACGGCGAGATGCCGTGCGGCATCGCGACGACGTACTGCGCGCCGACCGAGTAGTCGCCGAAGTGCGCCGCGGCCTTCACGGCTTCGGCAGCCATCTGGCTCTGCGAGGGGCTCTTGGGAGGCGAGCTCGACGTATCGACGTAGGAGCCGCCGAAGTTGTTCGCCGGGTTCCCCGCGTTCGCCGAGGGGTTCGTCTGGTAGTACTGCGTGACGGTATTGTTCCAGCTCGTTCCGCCGACGTGGCCGAGGAAGTTGTTGAGCTGGGCCTTCATGCCGTCGGGATCTCCGCTGCCGTTCCACGCCGATCCCCAATACACGACGTACATCTTGGGCGCGGCCTGGATCGGGCCGCCGCCGTAGTTGAGGTTGCCGCCGCTGCTGGTCGAGCCATGCCCCATCGGAGCGAGACGGTTGCCGACCGAACCGCCCGAGGCCGTAAAGACATCGACGGTGGGGAGATAGGCGATGGCCTGCGGCGCGTCGCCCACGGCGGTGAACATACCGGTCGGCGTGAAGCCGCCGCCCTGCGGGGCGAGATTCGGCAGGGCCGAGGTCGTGCCCGTGCCGCCGCCGCTACAGGCGGCGAGCAGCGATGCCGCGACGAGTGCGGGGAGCAGTCGGATCGTAAAAGAACGCAAGAAATACCTCCACAGTATCCGCGAAACGGGGTTCTCTCAGTAACCCTTCACGGTAGCTTAACCGAAGGGCTGCGACTTCAGTAAGGTGCGAAATGCACATAGGCACACGAAAGGAGCGCTTGGCCAATGAAGCGGCGGCTGCGTGTTAGGCGATGAGCGAGACGCGTCCGCTGTGGAGGTCGTAGATGCCCCCGGCGATCGCGAGCGTCCCACGCCGCACGGCATCGGCGACGATCGGCGAGCGCGCCGGGAGCGAGGCGATCGCGTCGTGCACGTTCCGTTCGGTCGCGCGCGTGACCCAGTCGCCGGGACCGCCGCGGGTCGAGCGCGCCGATGGAGCGAGCGCCGCGACGAGGCTTTGAATGTGGTCCGGTTGCGTCGCGCCCGATTGTACGTACTCCACGGTCGCCTTGATCGCGCCGCACGCCGTATGTCCGAGCACGAGGATCAATCCCGATCCTAGTGCGGCGATCGCGTACTCGATGGATCCAAGCCCGTGCTCGTCGACGAAATTCCCGGCGACACGCACGCCGAAAATGTTCCCAGGCGGCTGATCGAAGACCGTCTCGACCGGCACGCGAGAGTCGGAGCAACTCACGACGATGGCGAATGGCTGCTGCCCTTCGGCGAGCTCGAGGCGGCGGGCCGTCAGCGGCGGACAGGTGGCGCGATCGGCGACGAAGCGAGCGTTGCCGGCGAGCAGCTCCTTCAGCGAGTGCGCCGCCGGTCCGGGGAGCTCGGCGGCGGCGCCCGGTCGGGCGAATGCGCCGGCGAGGCCGAGTCCGGCGAGGGTGAGGAAGCGGCTTCGAACGTACGTCATGCGTTGCCGTTCGCCTCGGCGCAGGGGCGACCTCTCGGCTTGCGCGCGCGCGTGTCCTGTGATACTCTGACCGACGGCTCCGAAGACCGTAGCCGGCCGTCAGGCCTTAATCCCGCGAGGGGACTACCGAGGTGCGTTCGTCCTTCGACAAGCTCAGGATGACACAATACGTGTCGCTTGACGTTGCCGTCGTGAAGCGCCCTCCGGACGGATGGAGCGCTTTTTTCATGCTAAGAAAGCGACACAACGTCAATGCCAACCGCACGTAAAGAAAACGCGGTTCGAGAGTTACGCGACCGGCTGGCCGAAACGCCGAACGTGTTCCTGACCGACTTCGCCGGCCTCACCGTGGAAGAGATCACGAAATTCCGCGGCGAGCTGCGCAAAGACGGCAACACGTACGCCGTCGTGAAGAACACGCTCTTCAAGATTGCCGCGGGTGAAGACATCGCGAGCAAGCTCGAATCGTTCCTTCACGGCCCGACCGGTATCGTCTTTGCGGGCAACGATCCCGTTGCTCCCGCCAAAGCGATCAAACAGTTCGCGGATGACAGCAAGAAGCTGGGCATCAAGGCCGCCTACATCGACGGTCAACTCGTCGATGCCAAGCAGGTCGAAGCGCTCGCCGCGCTTCCGCCGAAGCCCGAACTCATCGCGAGACTCGTCGGTACGCTCGCAGGCCCGCTGCGCGGTCTCGTTACCGTGCTCTCGGGCAATCAGAGCGGCCTCGTCCGTGTGCTCACCGCCATCCGCGAGCAAAAAGAAGCCGCGGGTTCGAACGCTTAAAGGAGATTCATCAGTATCATGGCACTTGCCGAACTCATCGAACAGATCGATAAGCTCACCGTTCTCGAGCTCGCGGACCTCGTCAAGCAGCTCGAAGAGAAGTACGGCGTCAGCGCGGCCGCGCCCGCGATGATGATGGCCGCTCCGGCCGCCGGTGGCGCCGCCCCGGCCGCGGAGAAGACCGAATTCGACGTCATCCTCGCGGATGCCGGCGCCGAGAAGATCAAGGTCATCAAGGCCGTGCGCGAGATCACGAGCCTCGGCCTCACCGAAGCCAAGGCGTTCGTCGAGAGCGCGCCCAAGGCCGTCAAAGAAGGCGTCAACAAAGACGAAGCCGAGAGCGTCAAGAAGAAGCTCGAGGAAGCCGGCGCCAAGGTCGAGATCAAGTAACCGAAACTCGGTTCGACGATCCTCGTATAACGAGCGGGGCCGCATCGCGGCGCCGCTCGTTTTCTTTATGTGACTTAGCGAAGAATCGGAGGACTCGTGGGCGCAAATTCTGCATCGCTCGGAACGTCGGTCATCACGTGGATCGTCGTCGCGGCACTCGTACTCTATCGCTCCTCGCGCCCGCAACGCACGAGCGTCACGCGCATGTGGATCATGGCGGGACTGCTGATGCTCTTGGCCGCGTTTGGCATCTGGGGCGGCGAACAGGTTCATGCGGCGCCGCCGTGGGAAATCGCGCTTGCGGCCGTGCTGGGGATCGCGGCCGGCATTCCGGTCGGCATCCTGCGCGGGCATCACACGCAGGTCTCGGCTACGGATCGGCACGGCGTCATGCAACTCGGGGCGTCGTGGGCGACCGCGGGAATCTACCTCGGGGCATTCGCGCTGCGCGCGCTCGTGCGCGCGCTCGTTCCGGCGACGAGCGCGGTCGGCTCGGTGGTCGGCGACGGACTCTTGATCTTCGCGATCGCGATCGTCGCCGTCACGTACCTGATGGTCTTTCGCAAGTACGAACGCCTCGACCGCGGGGAGACGCTCCCGGCCTAACGGCGGCGTCGGCGCGCGCGCGAGGCGAGATCGGCGAGACGGAGCTCCTCCAATTCGCGTTCGATCTGCGGCCGAACGCGCGCCCACTGCGGATGCAGCGGGCACGGGTGCGTCTGCGAACATCGCTCCGACCAAAAGATGCAGCGCGCGAAGAGGTCGTCGCCGTCGAGCACTTCGGCGACGGCGCGTACGGTGATCGCGCGCGGATCGCGATCGAGCGCGTACCCGCGCACGGCGCCGCGATGCCCGCGTACGATGCCCGCGCGCGCGAGGCGCTGCAAGATCTTCGAGAGAAACGCGGGCGAGATATCGAGCGTATCGGCGAGGTCGGCCGAGGCAACGATCGTGCCGGCCGGTTCGCGGGCGAGAAACGTCAGGGCGTCGAGGCCGTAGCGACATTCTTTTGAGAGCTTCACGCGTTCTTCTCCGGTTCGTCGGGTGTCGTCAATAGACTAAACGTGTCCGTTGACTCCTGTCAAACCGAAAGGACCACACACCGCTCATGCGTCAACTCCCGATTCTCGCCGCGCTCGCGATTGCGCTGATCTCGCCCGCCGCCGCTCCGGCGGCCACGGTGCCGCCGGTGACCGCCCAGGTGACCGATGGAACGGTTCCGGTCGCGCCGACCGATCCGGCAACCTTGGATCGCTTGCCGCCGCTCCCGCGCGGCCATACCGTGTACGTGCGCCTCGCTCTGATCGACAAGGTCGTCGAAGTCGCTCCGGGCATCAAGTATCGCGCCTGGACATTCAACGGTGCCGTGCCCGGTCCGGTCATTCACGCCCGCGTCGGCGATACCGTCGACGTCACGCTGACGAATACGGCTTCGATGGGGCACTCGATCGATTTTCACGCCGCGCTCGCTCCGCCGAACATCGCGTACCAGACGATCGAGCCGGGAAAGACGCTCCACTTCGCGTGGGTCGCTACGTCGCCGGGCGCGTTTCTCTACCATTGCGGCACGCCGCCGGTCCTCGCGCACATCAGCAACGGTATGTACGGGGCGATCATCATCGATCCGGCCGCCGGGTGGGGCCGCGCCGCACAATCGTTCGTCTTCGTGCAGAGTGAGTTCTACCCCAAACGCGTCGCCGATAGCGACGAGTACGAGGGCGACCTCGAGAAGATGTTGAGCGGCGTCGCGCAGGTCGTCGATTTCAACGGCGATGCGTTTCGCTACATGATGAAACCGCTGCATATCGCGGTCGGTACGCCGGTGCGCGTCTTCGTGATCGATGCCGGGCCCTCGCACTTCTCGGCCTTCCACATCGTCGGGACGCTCTTCGAGCGAGCCTACGTTGACGGGAATCCGGCCAACCTGCTGCGCGGCATGCAGACCCTCGCGATCCCGCCGGGAGGCGGCACGGTGGCCGAGTTCACCGTGCACCAAGCCGGCAAGTATCCCTTCGTAACGCACGCGTTCGGCGATGCCGACGCGGGCGCGCTCGGCATCTTCGACGCTCACTAGGATCCTCGTAGTCGGAGGTCCGAAGGCCATCGCGACGGGGCGGCGTACCCCGCAGCGATGGCCTTCATCTTCGTTACGGTCTTGCTCGACATGATCGCGCTTGGAATCATGATTCCGGTCTTTCAGCCGTTGCTGCTGCACTTCGAGGGTGGAAACTATGCGAGCGCGTCGCTGCTCAGCGGCGCGTTCGCGACGATCTATGCGCTCGTGCAATTCTTCGCCTCGCCGGTGCTCGGCACGCTCTCCGATCGCGTCGGACGGCGTCCCATCGTGCTGCTCTCGAATCTCGGAACGAGCCTGGATTATGCGATCCTCGCGCTCGCGCCGAACGTCGCGTGGCTCTTCGTCGGCCGCGTGCTCTCGGGTGCGACGACGGCGAGCATCACCGTCGCGAGCGCCTACGTTGCCGACGTCACGCCGACCGAGAAGCGCGCGGGGGCGTACGGGATGATCGGCGCCGCCTTCGGCATCGGCTTCGTGGTCGGCCCCGCGATCGGCGGTCTGCTCGGCGCGCACGATCCGCGCCTGCCGTTCTGGGCCGCCGGGGGGTTGAGCCTCGCGAACTTTTTCTACGGTCTCTTCGTCTTGCCCGAGTCGCTCGACGCGACGCGGCGCAATGCGTTTTCGTGGGCGCGCGCGAATCCGCTCGGTGCGCTGCGCCTGCTGCGCCGCCACCCCGAACTCTCGGGGCTCGCGACGGTGAACGTCATCGGTTACATCGCGCACGAGGCGCTGCCGCAGCTCTTCGTGCTCTTTACGATGTTCGCGTTCGGCTGGACGATGAAGAGCGTCGGCATCGCGCTCGCCGTCGTCGGCGTGCTCACGATGCTCGTCTCCGCCTTCGTCATCCAACGCGTGGTGGATCGTTTCGGCGAGCGTAAGGCGCTATTGATCGGGCTGTTTTTCGGCGCTCTCGGATTTCTCTTCTACGGCGTCAATCAGTTCGTATTCTGGATCGCGATGTCGGTGAACATGCTTTGGATGATCGCGTCGTCGGCATCGCAGGCGATCATGACGCGACGGGTTGGCGAGCACGAGCAGGGCGAACTGCAGGGCGCGATCACGATGCTGCGCAGCGTCGGCATGCTTGTCGGCCCGCTCGTCTTTACCGGCGTCTTCGCATACTCGATCGCGCCGTCGCACGCCTGGCGCGCGCCGAGCGCGGCGTGGGTGCTCGGCGGTCTGATGCTCCTGGGTTCGATGGCGATCGCCGCGCGCGTCACCTCTGCCTCCGACGACGTGCGCGAGCCGATCTCGACGACCGACGCGTTCGAAGCGGCCCTCAACGCAGAAGTGCCGCTCGCGGAGTAAATCCGCGGCGGCACTTCGAGCGATCTTCCGTCGCGCGAGCGGGCACTACCAGATCTGGCAGCGATCCTTCGGCGGACGCACCATCGCGGAGGGCAGTTTGCATCCCCACGCCGCGGCGAACTGCGGCATGTTGGCAAGCGTCGCGTTCACGCGGAACTTGTCGTACGGATGCGGGTCGGTGTTGGCGAGTAGCGAGATGAACTGCGGACGTTCGCTCGATGCCCACACGTGCGCCCATCCGAGGAAGAAGCGCTGCTCGGGCGTGAAGCCGTCGATGATGCGTCGCGGATGGCTCGCCTGCCAGCGTTCGAACGCCTTATAGGCAATCGTGAGACCGCCGAGGTCGGCGATCGCCTCGCCTTCGACCAGCTTGCCGTTCTCTTTGACTCCGGCTGCCGGCGAGAGCTTGTTGAATTGATCCACGATGCATTGGGCGCGCTTGTCGAACGCCTTCGCATCTTGCGGCGTCCACCAATCGGCGAGATTGCCGTTGAGGTCGAACTGGCGTCCCTCGTCGTCGAAGCCGTGCGTGGATTCGTGACCGATGACCGCACCGATCGCACCGAAGTTCACCGGCATGTCCGCATCTTTGTTGAAGAAGGGCGGCTGCAGGATGCCCGCGGGGAAGACGATCTCGTTGACGGTCGGATCGTAGTACGCGTTGACCGTCGGCGGCGTCATCTCCCAGAGGGTGCGATCCGTCGGCTTGTTGATCTTGGCGTAATCCACGTCGTTCGCGAAGACGTTCGCGGCGATCGCGTTCGTCGCGAAGGCGCCGTTGGTGACGTCGAGCTTGCCGTAGTTCTGCCACTTGTCGGGATAGCCGATCTTCAGCAAGAAGGCATCGAGCTTGCGCTGCGCCTTCGCTTTGGTTTGCGGGGTCATCCACGAGAGCGTCGCCATGTCGGCGCGCAGCGTGCTCTTGACGTACTTCACGAGTTCGAGCGCCTGCGCTTTCGCCGACGGCGGAAACTCCTTGGCGACGTAGGCCTGGCCGAGCGCTTCACCGAGCGCGTTGTCGGTCGCGTTGACGCAGCGCTTCCAGCGATCGCGCTGTACCTTCGTCCCCTGCAGCGTCTTGCCGTAGAACGCGAAGTTGGCGTCGTCGAACGCGGTGGGCAGCGCGTAGGCGAAGGCGTGGATCGCGTGCCACTTGAGATAGGTCTTGATCTGGGCGGGCGTCCATGTCGCGAGGAGCGACGAGAGCGCCTTGGCGTAGTCGGGCTGCGCGACGTTGATCGCGTTCGGGGTGACGCCCGAATCGGTGAAGTACGTCGCCCAGTCGAAATTCGGTGCGAGCTTCTCGAGCTCGGCGACCGTCATCTTGTGATAGACCTTGGACGGATCGCGCTCTTCGGTGCGCGACATCTGCTCCTTCGCGAGCGCCGTCTCCATCGACATCACCGTCTGCGCGTCGGCGGCCGCCTGCGCGTCGCTCTCGCCGAGGAGCGAGAACATCTTGGTGACGTGCGCGACGTACGCGCTCTGGATCGATTTGCTGCGTGCGTCGGTTTTGAGATAGTAGTCGCGATCGGGGAGTCCGAGGCCCGCTTGCGCGAACTGGCCGATCGTGGCGTGACTATCTTTGAAATCGGCGCCGGAGCCGAAGCCGAAGAAGACGCTGACGCCGTCCATCTGCAACTTGGCGACGACGGGTGCGAGCGATTTCGCGTCGGTAACGCCGTCGATCTCGGTGAAGAGCGGATCGAGCGGCGTCGTTCCCGCTTTGTCGATCGCCTCGGTGTTCATGCAGGAGGCATAGTAGGAGCCGATCTTCTGCTCGTTGCTTCCGGCGGGGGCGTTGGCCTTCGCCGCGTCTTCGAGGATGCCGTGGAGCACCGCGTCGTTGTGGTCGGCGAGGATGTTGAACGATCCCCACGACGGATACGCAGCGGGAATCGGATTCTTCTTGATCCAGTTGCCGTTGGCGAATTGATAGAAGTCCGAGCACGGCTTGCACGTGCGGTCGAGATCGGAGAGATTGATGCCGCTCTTGAGGTTCGAGACCGCGGCGCGCACGCCGCCGTCGGTGAAGAGCAGCGCGGCGAGCGCGACGACGGCGCCCGCTCGTAACGCAGTTGATAACGAGTGTCGCATCCCGCGTAGTACGCCCGCGACGCTCGGGCTCCCGCTAGCCCGCTACGCCGCCTAGAGCGGCGTAGCCGTGCGTACGTTCGAGCTGAAGCGGCCGAAGGTACGGGGATCGCTCGCGAAGAGATTCTCGAGATCGGTCACGCGGTGATCGTCGCGCGGGTGATCGGAGAGCATCTCCAGCGGCACGCCGCTCGGGCGGCTCTCGAAGCGCTGGAAGAGCCAGACCATGCCCCACGGATTCTCGCCGGCCGACGCGCAGATATACGCGCCCGTGCGATCCGCCGCGCTCTCGACCGGGCGGGCGTAGCTCAGACTCTGCAGTTGCGCGCCCGTTCCGACGAGGAACTGGCCGATCTGACTGCGTCCGACGAGCAGGCTCGCGAGGCCCGCGACCAGACTCAGCTGTTGGTCCTTCACCGCGTTGTTGTACACGTCGTGGTGGATGTCGTGTGAGACTTCGTGGCAGAGGACGCCGGCGAGTTCTTGTTGGTTACGCGCGAACGTCATCATCGACGTCGTCACGTACACGTTGCCGCCCGGCACCGCGAAGGCGTTGGGTTGACTGTCTCTCACCAAGTAGAAGTGGAACGGCACGAAGTACTGCGAGTCGGCGACCGCGGCGATACGGTGCGCGAGCGGTTCGAGCTTCGCGTAGTACGGCGAGGACGCGACGATCTTGCCCTGCCCCGCGAGCTGCTGATAGTACTTTTGCCCGACGTTGAGTTCCCACTGCTGCTCCTGCGTGTAGGCCGCGGCCGGCAGCGATGCGGTGGCGAAGAGTGCCGCCGCGATGGCCGCGGCGCCGAGTCGAGCGATCGTTCGCATACTACAGCGTATTCCCATAATCGTTGCAACGTTATCGGTGTGCCCCGGCGTTTCACGACGCCGCCCTCGAACGACGACGGGCACCCCGCGTTGCGGGATGCCCGTCGTCGTCGGCACGTGCCGGAGACTAGTGGACGAGGAACGCCACCAGCAGCAGAGCGACGATATTGAGCACCTTGATCATCGGGTTGATCGCGGGGCCCGCCGTGTCTTTGTACGGATCGCCGACCGTGTCGCCGGTGACGGCGGCTTGGTGCGCGACCGAGCCCTTGCCGCCGAAGTGTCCGTCTTCGATGTACTTCTTCGCGTTATCCCATGCGCCGCCGCCGGTCGTCATCGAGATGGCGAGGAAGAGGCCGGTGACGATGGAGCCGACCAGGATGCCGCCCATCAACTGCGCTCCCGTGTCGCCGCGCAGCACGTTGAACATCGTGAGCAGCACGACGACGATCGGCACGCCGACGGGAATCAGTGCGGGAACGATCATCTCTTTGAGCGCCGCGGTGGTCACGATGCCGACGGTCGTGCCGTAATCGGGCTTCGCGGTGCCCTCCATGATGCCGGGAATCTCGCGGAACTGACGACGTACCTCTTCGACGACCGCGCCGCCGGCGCGTCCGACCGCCTCCATCGAGAGCGAGGCGAAGAGATACGGCAAGAGACCGCCGAGGAAGAGGCCCGAGAGTACGTACGGGTCGCCGATCGCGAAGAGGTTGGTGACGCTCGCCGCGCAGTCCGCGCCCGACGAGGCTCCGCACTTCGCCTTGATCAGTTCTTGCAGGAACGACGCGAAGAGCACGACCGCGGCGAGCGCGGCCGAACCGATCGCGTAGCCTTTGGTCACGGCCTTCGTCGTGTTGCCGACCGCATCGAGCGGATCGGTGACGTTGCGCACGTCTTCGGGCATATCGGCCATCTCGGCGATACCGCCCGCGTTATCGGTGATCGGACCGAACGAATCGATCGCGACGACGATACCTGCGAGCGAGAGCATCGACATGACCGCGATGCCGACGCCGTAGGTGCCCGCGAGCGTGTAGCTCACGAGAATGCCGACGACGATCACGATTGCGGGGAGCGCCGTGCCTTGCATCGATACCGCGAGTCCCGCGATCATGTTGGTCGCGTGTCCGGTGACGGAGGCCTTCGCGATGCGCTGCACCGGCGAGAATTGCGTGCCGGTGTAGTACTCGGTGATGAAGGTGATGAGTCCGGTGATCAGCACGCCGACGACGGCGCAGATGAAGATGTTCGTCGCGCTCACGTCGGTCGATGTTCCGAAGACGTTCTGGGTGACGAAGTAGAAGCCGACGAGTGCGAGCACGCCCGCGACGAGCATGCCGTTGTAGAGCGAGCTCATGATGCGCGTCTTCTGCACCTTGCCCATGCCGACGATCCACGAGCCGATGATCGAAGCGACGATCGAGAGCGAACCGAGCAGCAGCGGGAAGGTGACGGCGCCCGGGAGTTTGTCGCCGAAAACGAGATTGCCGAGCAGCATCGCCGCGACCGTCGTGACGCAATAGGTCTCGAAGAGATCCGCGGCCATGCCCGCGCAGTCGCCGACGTTGTCGCCGACGTTGTCGGCGATCACGGCGGGGTTACGCGGATCGTCCTCGGGAATGCCGGCCTCCACTTTGCCGACGAGATCCGC
>JAGWSR010000097.1 GCA_028869385.1 bacterium | reverse complement strand
CTGCCCGGGACGATGTGGAAGTACACGAACGTCGGATCCACCTTGACCGTGAACTGCACCTTGGCCGAGCCCTGCGGATTCGATTGTGCGACCATATCGCCGAGCGAGATCGGATCGTACGCAAGCACCGCATCGCCGGCGCGCGCGAGTTGCGACGATGCGTCGAAGGCCAGACCCGCTGCCGCCTGACGCGCGGTGAGCGCAACCTCGCGCACCGCACCGTTCGCCGAGTTCGGCACGTACACGATGGGCGAGGGCGTGATCAAGAACGAGAGCGAGATCTGCTTGGTCGCGACCGGAATCTGAATCGCGCGCGCCTGCGAGCCGAGCGCGAGCGCGAGCGCGAAGGCGAAGAGGACGAGGCCGAACTTTTTCAATTTCCCACCGCCGTGTAGGTGACGTACACGCTGAAGCTGTCGGCGTTCGAGACGCTGCCCAAGCGAAGTTGATAGTCGTAGCCCTGCGCGACCGCATTTCCGGGCTGACCGATCGTCGTACTCGGATAGTGCCACACGATCGCCGTTCCCGGCGGAGAGCCCGCGTAATTGATACACTGGCCGCCGCATCCCGCGCTCGTCGGCGAGGTCGTGGCCGTAAACGGCGTCGCGGGCGAGAACGGCGAGTTGCCGCCACTCGAGACGAGCCAGTAGAGAATTTGATTGATCGGCACCGTCGAGCCGAGCGTCGTGTCGTTGATGTTGGTGCCTTCGGCGTAGAGCGTGAAGCCGCTGCCGTCGTTGGTCGTTACCGCCGCTTGGACGGCGTACTTATAGAGATACTGGTACCCTTGAACGACCTGGTTGCCGAAGTCCACCGCGCCGCCGCCAAGGACGGCGCCCGAGCCGGGCGCGGGCGTCGAGCCGGAACCCGCGCCGCCCTGCGGGCCGAAGCCCGTCTGGTAGTTCGGCGTGAGCGCGAGCGTCACGATCGGCGTGACGTTCCACGCGAGGCGCGTGGAGCCGTAACTTTGCGCGTTCGCAGGGTGGGCGCCGAGCGCGATCGCGAGCGCGACCGCGAGGATTCCGAATCCGAGGAGGCGTCGTAGCGTGCGCATTAGTTGAATACCAGCGTGTAGGTGATGGTGACCGACTCGGGCGAGGTGTTACCGCCGGTCTGCACTTGGAAGTTCTGGATGGTATCCGACGGCGCGTGACGTCCGGTGCCGGTGTAGGTGGAGAGCTGCGTGCCCGGCGAGGTCGTGGGCACCAGCGTGTAGCTCGTGTTGTTGCTGTAGCTGAGCCCCGTCGCGCTCGACGAATGCGTCGAGTCGACTTCGTTGTAGAGCATGTTCGCCGGGTTCGTGGAGCTCGAGATGTAGAGCGTCCACGAGTTCGGCGAATTAGCGTCGGACATCACGCTCGCGTCCACGATGTCGGTCGTGGTGAACGTTCCCGAAAAGACGCCGAAATCAACGAGCGCGGGTGAGCCGGTCGTCACCGAGCAGCCGGTACACGACGTCGAAGGCGTCGCGCCGCTGCCCGAAATAGCGGTGAGCACGTTCGCGCCGCCGACCGAGCCGTTGCCCGGCGTTACGACGGTCAGGATGCCGTTGATCACGATCAGCATCGCGTTCGACGAACTATAGGCGGGCTGCGCCGAGACCAGCGTCGCGCCGCTCTTCACGGTTGACGAGAAGAGGAAGTCGCTGCCGATTAGGTACGGCGTCTTCAACACCATCGTGACGGTGATGACGCCGTTGGTCGGCACGGAGCAGCCGCTGAGCGTAATCGTTCCGTCGGCGCTCGACGTGGGGTTGGTGTATTGCGCGGCGTTGAGCGTGCCGTTACACGTTCCGCTGGTGCCGGTTCCCGAACTCAGCGAGACCGTGGGTGCGCTCGTAAGCTGCCAGTACTGTCCCGTCGCGTCCCCACCGCTCGTGTTGCCGCGCGTGGTGTGCGGGATCGTGATGGTGGCGTTGTTTAACGTCGAGGCACCGGTGTTGGTAATCGTATAAACGAAGGTCGAGCCGTTCGTCGTCGCGTCGGTTCCGGTCTGCGGCTCGGTCCCCGATGGGACGGCGACGCCGTTGACCGTGGTAAATTTGACCGATGCCGAGGTCGCGCTGAACGTCACCGAGGCGTTCTCGGTGATCGCGCTCGTGTCTTCGCCGCCGTTCGCGCCGGTCACGTACCACTTCACGTTGTAGGTGCCAGCGGTCGGACCGGGAGCGTTGTAGTTGAGCGTCATCGAGAGCGAGCCGCCGGGCGCGACCGCGCTCGTCTCGTTCGTCGAGCACGGCGTCGTGTTGGTGGGCGCGGAGCAAAGCGCGATCTGCCAATTATTGGTACTCGTCTGCGTCGCAATCCAACCGGTCGGAACCGTGATGCTGCTCGGATCGATCGCCGCCGGGAAGACGAGGTTCACCTGATCCACGTAGTCGGGATTGGGATCCTGGCTCGTCGAGGTGTTGTTGAAGACCATCGTCGCCGAGGTCGCGACGCCCGTACCGACCGTACTCGGCGAGAAGGTCATGTACATCAGCGTCGGGTTCAGCGAGAAGCCGCCGAGCATCAACGAGTCGGTATTGGTGATGCCCGCGATGCCGTTGACGGTCGTGTTCGTCGCATTCAGCGGGTACGAGGTCGCGTTGCAATTGCCGCAGCCGCCGCCGTCGAAGTTGGCGGTCATCGCGGTATCTTGCTCCACGAACGAACCCGTGAAGACCGGGAACTTGAGCGAGAAGGTCTGCGAGCTACCCGACGAGATACCGCAGCCGTTCTTCGTGTTCGGATTGCAGGTCAATTCGAACACGTTCGATCCGCCGAGGTTCGTCGTTCCCGTCTGCGTGATCACCGACCAGCCGCCCGGCGAAAGCACGGTCGGAGCCCCGGTCGTCATATCGAGGACCGAGGGCATGACCACCTTAAGGTCCATCAACTTGTTGCCACCGGGCGACGACGCGTTATTGATCGTCAAGTTGACCGTGTAGTAGTCGCTCGACGGCGCGTTCGCCGTGCCTTGCACGTAGGTCAGGTGATCGTAGTCGGCGCGACGCGCGGCCATGTTCGCCGTGGCGCTCTCGCTCTGGACCGACCAGGTGGCGGTGGCGACGACCGAACTCGGCGAGACGCCGTTGGCCAAGATGCCAAGCGCATTCGAGACGCTGTCGAGCCCACTATACGCCACGCCGTGGCGCGGGCGGATGCCGGTGTCGAAGTAGCACGGCGACGAGTTACACTGTCCGTTCGCCACCTGGATGCTGATGTTGAACGTCAGCGTGCCGCCGACCGGCAAGTTCGCTCCCGACGAGAGGCTCGTCGGCTCGGCGTAGATCTTGAGATTCTTACCACTGCCGACGCTGAAGATCGTCCACGTATTTCCGGCGGAATCGGTGGCCGTCGTATCGACGAGATTGAGCTGTTCGTTATACGTCGCGTTCGGCGCGATCTCGACGCCGTTGATGCCGTCGCCGTTCCACGTGCCGAAGTTCTGATTGCCGGTGTTGGTGATCGTCACCGACTCGGTGACGCCGGTACCGGGCGCGGCGTTCACGACGGTGCCGCCGGCCCAAGAAAAGTTCGCCGCGTACGCGAGCACTTGGAACGATTTGCTCGCGATCACGCTCCCGAGGGTGGTGTCGTAGAGTTGCGCGGTGAGCACGTTTGGCGCGAACGGATTCTGCGTCGGTCCGTACGCCATGAGTTCGGTAGCGTCGTACGGGAATGCGACCTGCTTCGAGATGGCGCCGCCCGACTGCGTCGTCGTCGGATTCGTCGTCATCACCGGATAGTTACCGCTGCCGCCGCCGAGCGGATCGTTAAGCACGACGCCGTTCGGGTTGCTGACGGTGATGCGAATCGTGTGTCCGTTCGAGGTCGAAGAGAGGCCGCTCGCCGCATAGGTGAGTCCGGTCGTGGATTGATCGCTCAACCCGTCGGTCGCAAAGATATTGTCGTAGCTGAGTCCGGGCGGCGGCGTGGCGCCGCTCGAATTATACGGCGTCAGGGTCCACGACGAGGTGGACGGCTCCATCGAGACCTGTTGGTGGCCGATCATCTCCGAGGTCGTCGCGTCGTAGAGTTCGACGTCGTAGGTGCCCGTCGGGGCGCTCGTCGTCGATGGCGAGCTCGAACTGTTCCACCACTGCTCGAAGTTGCCGCTGAAGGCTTGTACGCCGGTTACGGTACCGGTGAAGCAGACGCCGGTCTTGCCCGTTCCAACCGACGGAACCGAGTACTCGCACGGCAAGCCACTGCCCGCCGAGTACACCCAGCCTACGGCGTAATAGTGATTCGGATTCAAGCCCGTCGCACCGACGGCGATCGTGCCACCCTGCGTAAAGTCGAGCGCGGGCGTCGATTCGGCGACGTCGGAATACGTGTTGAAGTTGAACGATGCGCTCGCGACGATGTTCGTCTCGGTGATCATCTTCGCTTTGCTGACGTCGTACATCGCGATCACCCAGACGCCCGGGTAGGCGCTGCCGTTCACCGTGGTCGGATTGTTGAACGTGAAGGGCGTCGAAAGATTGAAGATGCCGTAGTTATTACACGAGCGGTTGCCGCTCGAGGTGAAGGTACCGATGTTGCCGCTCGAATACGGACCGCTGCCGTCGGGCGGATAGACGTAATACCGGTACGTATCGGCGTACGGCATGTTCTCGCAGAGCACGTAGATCTCGGTACCGTACGAGACCGTGATGTCGTTCTCGAAGTAGTTGTACTGATCGCCGGTCAGGATGATCGTACTGCCGTCTCCGGCCATCGGACGCATATGGGCGTTCGCGGCGTAACGAGCCATCGCACCGGTGAAGGTGGGGCGCACGGCATACTGCCCTTTGCCGACCTTCACGAGAAATTTCGAAAGTTTCGGAACGTGATGGAGGCGCGGCGCATTACGGTCGATGTGCCACGTCGTCTGCGTCAAGCCCGCGGGAATGCCCGCCGACGGGCCGGAGCCGTTTGAAGAAGCACCGGGAGACGGACTCACGACCGGGGAGACCGAGGCAAAGGGAAGCGGCGGGAGCGTGTGGCGCACGATCGGGTGCGGGATGATCGGGTGCGGCGGCTCGTCGATCGGGTGCACGACCGGCGGAGGCGCGGCGCCGGCGATGCGGGCGCTGCCGAGCGCGCCGGCGATCGTCGCGATCGCGAGGAGCACTATGGCCAGTTGTAGCTTCCGAAACATCCTTATCTTTCCCGCGCTCTCCGTAGCGCTACTTCACGGTGAAAGTTGTCTGCCCACCCGCGAGATTCGGCCCGCCGAAATCGACGAGCGCGAGCGCCGTGTACGTTCCCGGCGGAAGTTTGTCGGTCACGTACGCTTCGAGGACGCGGCGTTCTCCGCGCTCGACCAGCAACTGTGGTGGAAACGGCACGCGGGCGACGGTCTGATCGCCCTTACGCACTTCGATCCGTCCGTTGACATAGACGTGCGCATTTCCACGATTCTTGAATCCGACCAAAAAGCGTTCGCCGATCGACGTTTCCTTGACCGCGATACCGTCCACGGCACCGTCGATCCGCAGCGAGGCCGGCGTGTACGCGTACACTTTGGCCGCGACGCGTTCCGCGAACGTGATGCCGTGGGTTTCGTGTCGCTCGGGGCGCGTCGTAAAGAAGATGATCCCCGAGTACTCACCGGCCACGTGCTGCGGCACGTTGAGGGTGACGCGAACCTGCTGCACCGTATTGGGCGGAACGTCGAACTCGCGAGGATTCACTCCGAGCCAGTGCGCGAGCGAGTACGGATGCGAACCGGCTTTGCCGAACTGATACTCTCCGCTCGGCGTGAGCGTGAAATCCGAGAGCGAGACCTGGATGTGCAACGGTGCCGTCCCACTGTTGCGCACCGTGATCGGAAACGTCTGGGTCGTGCTCGGCGAGATCTGGAGTTCCAGCTTCGCCGGAGCAACGTCTAACGAGAGATCAGCCGAGGCCGGATATGCCGCCGCCAGAATCAGCAGCGCGGCTGCCGCCATGGCCTTTATGGTCTTTTTCATACCACCCGACATATTCGGCTCGGCTGTTCTCCCGAATTAGGTTCCCAGCTTACTGGGGAATGAACTGGACGGTCATGATGGCCGACGCGGCGCCCGAGGCGGCGGTCGTGCCGACGTTCAGCTGCAGGTCTTCGCCCGCGAGAACGGCCGTCGTGTTCGCACCAGCGGTCGAAATGATGTTCGTGCCGCCGATCGAGAACGGGGTCGTCGCGTTCTGGTAAGTTTCACCCGTGCCGCCGACTTGCGTCGAGGTACCGGCCGTACCGGTGATCGCGCCGCCCGCGGCCGTCGGAACGAGCGAGCCGCCGGCCGCGCAAGCGCCGCCGTAGACCGCCGGACCCGTGCCCGTGCGCGTGGACTGCGTGATCGCCGCCGTCGGGGTCATCGGGAACGAGGCGCCCGCGTTCGGGAACGCACAGACGTTGATGCCGGTGGGCAGCGCCGCGTCGAATGCCTGATAGACTTTGACGCCGGCCGAGTCGTTATCGGTCAGCGAGGCGCCGACCGCGTTGAGGTACGTACAGGCGACCGTCGCCGAGAGGCTCGGGGTGATCGAACCGTAATCGAGCGTCAGGTCGGCGTTCGCGCCGGCCGGAGCCGCCGCGCAGGTACCCGAGGGGTTGGCAAGGTTGCCGGTCGGCGTCGCATAGGCGAAGGCCGACGTATAGCTGGTGTGGATCGTCGCGGTCAGCGCAACGGCAACGTTCCATTGCAGTTTAACCGAACCGTACTGCGGCGTGCCGACTGCCAGCGCCGGGCTGCTCATTGCCGCCGCGCTCACAAGCATCGCCACTAAGGCTAGAGCTCGTTTCACTTTACTAAGAGTCCTTTCTCGTGCAATTGCATCATCCGGGCCGGCAATATATCCGAGCCGTTCCGGGGCAAGGAATTCCAGGTTTTCCAGTCCCGTAGTACCTGATTCGGCGCAAGCAAGAGGGGGCTTGAGACGCCGGAGGGGTCTTGGGCCCAAACTTAACTACGGGCTTACGCTCGGCTTACGGTTGGATGACAAACGGGATGCGCTCGCCTCGCCGCGTGAAGATGATCCCGCGCAGCGGCAGCGAGCGCTTGGGATGTACCACGAACGAGTAAACGTTCCCGCGTGGCCGCGGAAGCTTGATTTGCTCCCCGTCCTCGAGCGCGACGAGGTCGCCCTCCTCGACATCGGCGGCGATCTTGGCGATCACGTGCACGGGTTCGCCCGCATGCGGGTGCGCCGGCACGCCGTGCGCGATGACGAGTTGAATCGCGTTGCTGATGGTGAGCGTCGAATCGGCACCGCCGGAGGTCGCACCTTCGACATCGACGTGCTCCGCGTAGTCGCCGTTCTGCAGCGCGGGTGCGTGCACGCGCGCGACCCAGAGCTTGCGCGCGGCAACGTAGTGCAGCGTGAGGTTCCCGAGATCGCCGGTCGCGGTGACCTTGCGCACCTTGCTCGCGTTCGTCGTTACCTGCAGCTCGGTGAGGCCGCCCGGCGGCACCTGATCGGGAACGAAGTTCGCCTGCACGGCGGCGCCGCTGCCGGAGAACGTGAAGACGACTTGCTTGGCCTGCGCGCCGAGTTTGAAGGTGATGCCTTTGACCGCATCGCTGCTGGCGACGTCGATCGGCCCGTCGGGTCCTTGGATCACCGCTTGGCCGTCCGGAAGCGAGTCCTGATCGACGCTCAAGGTGTACTGCCCCGCGGGGAGGTTATCGATGAGGAAGTGTCCGCCTTCGTCGGTGATGGCGGCGTGCTCGCCGGGCTCCGCGACCACGTACACGTTGCGCGCGCCGGTGAGGTCGCCGAAGCCCGAGTCGGGTGCGTAGAGGACGTACCCTTCGATGGAGCCGAGCGACCCGAGCGTCCAGTCGAGCGTCGTGAGGCTTCCTTGAACGACATCCACGGAGCGCTTGTCCGGGCCCGTCACCGTCAGCGACGAGGGGAGCGAGTCGAGATCCACCTTGACCTCGTGCTTGCCGGGCATGAGATGGCCGATCTGATAGGTGCCGTCCGAGGCAGTGTAGCCACGCTGATGGTCGTCCACGATCAGCTGCACGTTCCCCACCGGGATCGTGCCGCTGCCGTGCTGCTCGGTGACCCGTCCGGAGATGCCCGCGAAGAGCCCGGCCGAGAAGTCCACGTTGAAGATCTGACCGCCCTGAATCGTGAAGCTCTGGGTCGCGGTATCGGGGATGATGCCCGCCGGCAGCGTTCCGGTCGCGATCGTGATCGTATGGCGCCCCGGCCGCACGAAGCGGAACTCGAAGGAGCCGGTCGCGTCGGTGCGCTGCGTGATCCCGCCGTCGAGCGACACGAGCACGTTCGGAATGCCGCGGTTCCCAACCAGCCCGTACTCCGACGCCTCGTTCTGCAAGTACACGTGTCCCGAGACGACCGCGGGCAGGTTGGGATTGGGGCGCCCCGTGTAGCGGGCCGCGCCGCCGAAGGCGACCGGGCCGATGATATCCACGTTGAACGACCGCGCCGTGCCGCCGAAGACGCCCGACTGCCGCGTGACGGCGTAGGTGAGGCGCGCGCCGACCGCCGGCGAGAAGCGTCGCTGTACGCTGTACGTTTGGAGGAGTTGGTTCGTGAATGAGTCCGAGCCCAGCGTCCCCGTCGTTGCGATGCGGGAATCGTCGATCGAGTAGCCGATCTGCGCCTTGCGACCGATCGGTTCGATCAAGCTCAGATTGTTATCGCGCTGGTCGGTCGTCGAGCCGTTTCCGTAGATGCGCCCGTGCTGCGTGAGCAGGCTCAGGAAGCCATGAAAGAGCGGATGGGTCAGGCCGAAGGCGTACTCCACCTGGGCGGCGTGCGTACCGTCATCGGCACCGATGGCGTTGCCCTGCACGGTCTGCGTGAACGAGAAGCTCTTCACGAGTTCGCTCAACGACAGGCCGGCGTCGCGCTCGTTCGTGCGCACGCCGCCCGACGCGCCCTGCGCGAAGTTCAAGAGCGTCTGCGTGGAGATGTTCGTGCCGAACGGCAGCGAGAGATTGAACGCCTCGTGCTGCGTCTGCGTCTGCGAGCCCGCCGTGTTCGTGAAGAGATCGCCGTAGTCGAACGTCAGAATGCCGCGCTTGAAGAGCGTGCGCCGATTGGTGAACTGCAGGTTCTGCTGGCTCGACTCGTTCTGCCCGAGTGTGATGTACCCGAGCGGTATCGTGAAGTAGCCGATGCTCGTCGACGTGGTGTTGCCGGTGTAGTCGGCGTGCAGCGCGTACGCGACGCGCGTGCCGTCGGGCACGCCGCTCACGCCGCGCGTGTTGCTGAGCGCGGCCTCGGCGCGGTACGTCGCGCCAGCCCGGTACTTGCCGAGCGAGAGATCGAAGGTCGTATTGCGCCCACCGGTCTGATCGCCGCGAGCGAGGTAGAGCGTCTGCGAAAAGATGAGGCCCTTCGCATAGGCCGCGCTGTGCCGCAAGCCGAGCACGCCGTAGCTCTCGCCGTTGATGCCGAGCGAGCGCGCGAGGATCAGGTCGAGCTCGTCGCGTCCACGCGGAATCCCAACGGTGATCCCGCGGTTGAACGAGCCGGAGGAGAGCTGGGTGTCCGACGGCGCGGAGACGATGCCGTATCCGATCGAGTACTGCGGCTGACTATAGACGAGGTTCCCCTGCGCGATGTTGTACGTCCCGCCCGATTCGCCGATGCTCTGATCGTACGAGAGCGAGCTGCGGTCGGTGCGCCGGCCGACGTGCAGCGCCATCGAGAGGTTCGCCGCGTCGGTCTGCTGGCTATAGCTGTAGGCGCTCGATCGGTGCGTGCCGATATCCACGCCGCCCGTCCCGGAAATCTCGATCGGCCCCTCGCCGAAGAGGTGGTGGCGGTGCGTCGGGCAGGGGGCGATCCCGGGCGACGCGGCGGGCGACGGCGAGGTCGCGGGTGTCGGCGTCGGCGAGGGGGTCGGCGACGGGGTCGGGCTCCCGAGGGTATCGGTCGGCGCGAAGACCGGGTAGGCGCCGAGCTCTTTGGCCGGTCCGTGCGAGGGCTCGGGCGTCGCCCGCGTGATATCCACCGCCTCGACCGCCGGAGAAGGTGCGGCCTTGTCGGGGACGCACGGGTCGGCGAGCGCGACAAGGCCAGCGTTTCCGCTCGAGAGCAGCGCCAGCCCAAACAGGCCAATGAACATGAGGAGCAGGCCAATGACCTGCAATGGGCGACCCATCGCATTACAAGGGTTCGGCGGCTAGGCGGAACATTTACACTCTAGGCCCGGCTTCGAATGCAATCTTTTCGTTTCCGCGCCGATACCCAAACTATATATGGGCGTCGATGCAGATCCGGAAGCATCGGCGGCTGTGTTCGATCCAAGGATGGAGGAATACAGAGTGGACATGGATGTGCTGTTGCAAGCGCATCGCACACAAGCAACGGAGCGATCACGGACGATCGGCTCTGTTTCGTCATGTCCAGCCTTCGTCGAGGTGCGTAGCTGATGCGCATCGGACTATCGGACAGCTTCGGCGCCGTCGAGTACAACCTCGGACGCAATCAGCAGAATCTCGCGAACTCGGTCAAGCAGCTGTCGTCGGGATTGCGCATCAATTCGGCGGCGGACGACCCGAGCGGACTCGCGATCGCCGAATCGCTGCGCAGCATCAGCAATGGTCTGCAACAAGGCACGACCAACGTGCAGACCGCGAGCAACGCGCTTACCGTCGCGGAGAGCGCGCTGCATTCGGTCACGGCGCTCATTCAGCGCATGCGCGCGCTCACGGTCGAAGCGCGCTCCGATCTCAACTCGGCGCAGAACATCGCCGATCTGCAGACCGAGATCGACCAGCTCTCGCAAGAGATCAACCGCATCGCGAGCAACGCGAATTTCAACGGACTGCACCTGCTTGACGGGAGCCTCTCGAACACGCAGCAGCAGGCACCGTACTTTATCTTCGAGCAGAACCCGACCGTCGGCGGAACCACGCAGACGCTGATCAGCACCGATCCGACGCTCACCTACGTGTCGAATACGCCCGTCGAGCAGCAAGCGCAGATGAGCTTCAGCATCGATTCGTACGATGCGACGACGAACGAACTGCAGGTGACGCTCACGGTGTCGAGCCCCGATCCGTCATTCGGACCGGCGCAGCAGAACGTCTTTCACGTCACGCCGGGAACGAATTACTTCGTCGAATTCGGCGGCCCGCCGCCGCCGCCGGGCAACTATCAAGTACAGAACGCGGCCGGGCAGTACGTCTTCGCCTTCGGGTGGACCGCGCCGCTCTCGGTGAACGACGTCGGCAAGACCGCATACGTCGTGACGGAGCCGACGCAGTATGCGAGCGGCGGACAACCGCTCACGGTCAACACGGGCGCGGGTGAAGGTTCGACCGTCGCCGTCTCGATCGACGCCGCGAATACCGCCGCGCTCGGAATCAACGAGATCGTCCTCGGTGACGACCTGATGAACTACGCCGCGCAGACGCGCCTCGACAACGCCCTGAACCTGGTCACCGGGCAAGAGGCCTCGATCGGCGCGCAGCAAGTCGCCCTCGGCGAGCAGGCGAACGACGCCTCCATTCAGATCGTCAACCAAGTGGCGAGCGAGAGTTCGATCCGCGATCTCAACATCGCGAGCGCCACGACCGAGTTCACCAAGGAGCAGATCCTCGTCAGCGTCGGCACGAGCGTGCTCTCGCAGATGGAAGTCAGCACCCAGCAGCTCACCACGCTGCTCATCGGCGCCATCAGCGCCGCTCACCCCTAAGGGTTGACCCGCCCCCCTATACTTAAAGATGGATACCTCGCTAGGTGAGGCGTCCACGCGATACACAAGCCGCTGCCCCGAAACGTCGAGAGACGCCAAGTGAGGTAGAACAGACTGCGCCGAGCTAAGGCGATGTCTAACGCGGCTGAAGGTTCATCCGCGGGTGAACCCTCTACGATGCGTGGTGCCAAAGCTCGGACGATGGGGTTGGGACGACCGCTTTGGGTCATCTTCTCTTTCGCGCCGGCTGCCTCCGAGGCGGCCGGCGTTTTTATGCTCGTCGGATGAGAGGGGAGGTGTGCGGACATGGCGTTTACCGACGGATTCATCTCGGAACTGGTCGGCCGCAAGGCCACCGTCAACGACATCCCGATCGGGAAGGTCAGCGATTTCCTCGTCAACAAGCCCGACGACGTCTTTCCGAAGATCGACGGCTTCGTCATCAAGACCTCGCAAGGTCCTCGCTTCGCACCGATCGAGACGATCGCCGAAGTGGACCCGCACGGCACGATCGCGCTGACCACGACCCCCAAAGAGCCCGCGCCGCCCGAGCAAGACGCGCTCTACCTCATCGCCGACCTGCTCGACAAGCAGATCGTGGACGTTGACGGACGCAAGGTCGTGCGCATCAACGATCTCGAGATCGCGCGCGCCGGCTCGGCGCTGCGCGTCGTCGCCGCCGACGTTGGGATCGCGGGCCTGCTGCGTCGTTTGGGGCTCAAGTCGTTCGGCAAGCGGTTCACGCCGGGCATCTACCGCTCGATCCCGCGTTCGATGATCGCATGGGATTCGGTCGCGCCCATCCGCGAGAACAATCCCACGCATGTGAGCCTCTCGGTCAAAGAGAGCAAGCTCGCGCGCATGCATCCCTCCGAACTCGCCGAGATCATCGGCGATCTCTCCGCGCGCGAAGCCGCCGCCGTCGTGCGCCAGCTCGACGACGAGACCGCCGCCGATGCGTTCGAGCATCTCGACGCCGAGACGCAACGCTCGCTCATCGAAGATATCGGAACCGAACGCGCGGCCGACATCATCGAGGAGATGGACGCGGACGACGCTGCCGACTTGCTCGCCGAACTCGACGAAGAGCAACAGCAAGAGCTCCTCGCCGAGATGAACGAGTACACCGCGAGCGAGTTGCGCGCGCTGGTGCAGTACGCCGAAGATACCGCCGGCGGGCTGATGACGACCGACTACACGTGGATCTATCCGCATCGCACGGCCGAAGCGACGATTCGCAAGATTCGCGAGATCGCGCCGACCTCCGAGTTCATCTACTATCTCTACGTGGTGGACAAAGCCGACACGCTGCTCGGCGTGCTCAGCCTGCGCACGCTGCTGCTCGCCGATCCCGCCGAGACGATCGAATCGATCATGGATACCGAGATCGTGACGATCCACCCCGACACGCCCTCCGAAGAGGTCGCCGCCACGATCGCCCGCTACGACATGCTCGCCGCGCCGGTCATCGACGCGGAAGGCAAGATGCTCGGCATCGTGACCGTGGACGACGCGATCGATGCGATCATGCCCGAAGACCTCGCGAAAAAACTCCCCAAATTCACCGCCCACCGGACGCGCCCGCATGCAGCCGCAGCTCTCCACGACTGAGCTCACCGCCGACGAAACGCCGGCGCGCAAACGCTCGCTCTGGCGCTCGCTGCTGCTCGTTCTCGCCGTCCTCGGCCCGGGTTTCGTCACCGCCTCGGCCGGCAACGACGTCGGCGGCATCGCGACCTATTCGCAAGCGGGCGCGCAGTTCGGCTACGGCATCATCTGGGTGCTGGTACCGCTCGCGGTCGCGCTCATCGTCGTGCAAGAGATGTCCACGCGCATGGGGCTCGTTACCGGCAAGGGCCTCGCCGCGCTCATCCGCGAGAATTTCGGCGTCAAGATCTCGGTGATCTCGATGCTCGTGCTCTTTCTCATCAACACGTTGCTGACGTCCACGGAGTTCGCCGGCATTGCCGCCGCGTCGGAGATCTTCGGAATTTCGCGCTACATCGCCGTTCCGATCGCGCTCGTCATCGTCTTCTTCTTCGTCCTCCGCTTCAACGCCAAGGTCGTCGAGCGTACGTTCGTCGTCTTCTCGCTGATCTATCTCACGTATATCGTATCGGCGGTGCTCGCCAAACCGAACTGGCACGCGGTGCTGCACGGCACCTTCGTACCCTCGTTCCACCTGCACGAAGCCGGATGGCTGAGCATGGTCGTCGGCATCATCGGAACGACCATCTCGCCGTACATGCAGTTCTTCTTACAGTCGCAGGTTGTGGAGAAAGGCTCGCGCAGCGAGGATCTTCCGCTCGCGCGCGCCGACGTCATCAACGGCTCCGTGCTCGCGATCGCGCTCGCGGGCTTTATGATGATCGCGAGCGCCGCGACGATCTTTCTCGCGAACGAGCACGGTGCGCACTACAACCCGACGCAGGCCGCCGATTTCGCCGTCGCGCTCAAACCGCTCGCCGGGGCCTTCGCATCGACGATCTTCGCATTCGGCATCTTGAATGCCGGGCTCTTCACCGCGACCGTGCTGCCGCTCTCCACGAGTTTCATCATCTGCGAGGCACTCGGGTTCGAAGCCGCCGTCGATCGCAAGTTCTCCGAAGCGCCGGCCTTCTTCACGCTCTTTGCGGCGGGTCTCATCGTCGGCGCGGCGATCGTGCTGATCCCGGGCATTCCGCTGCTCGAGCTGATCCTCTTCGCCCAGGTCTTGCAGGGCATGCTCTTGCCCGCGGAACTCGCGCTCATGCTCACGATCATCAATCGCAAGAGCGTGATGGGCGCCTACACTAACTCGCGCACGGCGAACGTCGTCGCGTGGACGACCGCGATCGTCATCGGCGTGCTCTCGATCGCCTACGTGCTCGGGATCTTTATTCCGCCGCTTCTCGGCGGCTAGCTCCTCGCCGACGCAACTCGGTTCGCGCGAACTCCGCGTTCGCGAAGCACCAACGATTGCGCCCCTCACGCTTCGCGCGATAGAGCGCGCGATCGGCGGCTTCCATCAAGATTTCGATGCTCGCGCCGTCGGATGGATAGAGCGCGATGCCCACGCTCAACTGTACGACGTGCGCGACGCCGTCGATGCGAACCGGGTCCTGCATCGCGACGTTCAACTTGCGGGCGAGGTCGGCTGCGTCGCTCGGACCGTCCACGATGGGCTGCAAGATGACGAATTCGTCGCCGCCGAAGCGCGAGACCGTGTCGCTCTCGCGCGTCACCGTACGGAGCCGCTGCGCGATGATCTTGAGCGTCTCGTCGCCGACGGCGTGACCGAAACGGTCGTTGATGTGTTTGAACTTATCGACGTCGAGGTACATCACGGCAAAGCCGCGCCCGTACCGGCGCGCCGTCGCCATCGTGTTCTCGATGCGATCGTTGAAGAGGACGCGATTGGGGAGTCCGGTGAGCGCGTCGTTGAACGCCATCTGCTCGATGCGCTCGGACTGCACCGCGCGCTCGATCGCCGATGCCGCAAAGAGTCCGATGAGCTGCAGCATGTCCCGCTCGCCGGGATCGATGTCGTCGTGATGCGCGGAGCGGCTCGCGAAGACGAGCGCGCCGTACGGCACATCCGCGACGTCGAGCGCGACGATGAAGTACGAGCGCCAGGGCCCGATCGACCGCGCCGGATCGTCGCGCCATGCCTCGTCGTCCACATCGCGAATGAAGATCTGCTTGCGTCCGGGCTCGAGCACATAGCGCGCGAAGGTCGCCTGCAGCGGAAAGTGCATCTGTTTGTGCAGCACGCCGGTTCCGACCACGTTGCGCACCACCAAACGCTCGTCCTCGAAGTGCACGATGTAGCCTTCGTCCCACCCGAAGAGCTCGACGCCGAGGCCGAGCGTCGCCTCGATCTGCTCGTCGAGCGACTCACCGCGCGAGGCGGCGACCATATAGAGACGGCGAATCTGCTCGCTGCGCGCGGCGATGATGCGTTCGGCGGTCTTCTGCGCGCTCGCGTTCTTGAAGATTGCGTATGCGCCGCGCACGCCGTCCCCGACGCGCAGCGGCACGAGCTTTAACTGAACGTCGATACGATTGCCCAGACGGTCGAGCAAGAAACTGTCGTGCTCGACGGCTTCACCGCGCATCGCCGAGCGCAACAGTTCGTCGGCGTCGGCGCGCATCTCCGGCGCCACGAGTTCGGTCCAGATCTTCCCAACGAGTTGCTCGCCGTAGTAGCCGGTCTCGCTCTCGAGCGCGACGTTGACGCGCGACATCGTGCCGTCGGCCTTCACCTCCATGATGCCGTCGGGATGGTACTCGAAGAGCGAGCGGAACTTTTCCTGATTGTAGCTCAGCGACGATTCGGCCGAACGCAACGCGACGATGTCTCGCGCCTGCGCGAAGATGCCGACCAACTCGCCGCCGACGATCGCCGGAAAGACGTAGCACTCGACCGGGACGATGGTGCCGTCTTTGTGCCGCACGCTCGTGTCGAAATGATCGGTTCCGCCCGCGAGTGCCGTCTGCACCGCCAGCTGGACGCGATCGCCGTCGCGCGGAGCGACGTGCAGACGGTACGTGACGCCGACGATCTCGTCGAGCGCGTACCCCGTGAGCAGCCGTGCCGCCTCGTTCGCGGTGATGGCGCAGCCCTCACGGTCGTAGAGCACGACCGCGTCGGGAGTATCGTCGAAGAGCGAGGCGGCGACCTCGCGGATCGTTTTTGCGTCCATCAGTCCCAAGAACGTTTACACCCTTCGCCGAAGCTGGCGAGCATGACTCCCGACCAGCTCGTCGAGTTCGCGGAAGGCCTGGGCCGCATCGCGGCCGCAGGCGGCGGCGCGACCGCGCTCGCGGCCTATCTCGCCGAGCGCACGGGCGCGGGGGTTTTGCTCGAGGACGCGGCCTGGCGCCATGTGGCGAGCGCCGGCGCGCGCTCGCTCCCGGCGACGGCCCGCGGCGCCGCGCGCGACACGCTCGCGACGCTCCCGGTCGGCGCCGCCGATGCTCCGAGCGGCTGGCTGAGCGTCGTCGCGCCAAAGGGCCAACTCGCCGGACTCGCCGCGCCCGCGCGCCTCTGCGCATCGGCGATCGCGGTCGAGTGGGCTCGGGACGCAGGCGGCACCCGCGCGCGCCGACGCCCGTTTTGGGAGGCGCTACTCGCTGCGTCGCACCACGATCTGAGCGCGATTCGCGACGACGCCGCGGCGCGCGGGATCGCGCTCGCCGCACAGTACTGCTGCGCCGTGCTCGAAGCCGAGACGAGCGAAGGCGCCCCGCCCGCAGCGAGCGACCTGCGCGCGCTCGCCGCCGAGACCTTCCGCGGCGGCGATATCGAGATCGGCATCGTCGAACGCGGCGCGACGCTCGTCGTCTTCATCCCCGCCGAACGCGAGGTGGATGCGACGCGCGCGCGCACTGCCGCGCAGTTGCTGCCGAAGAGCGCGGCCAAACGCAATGCGTCGCTGCGAGTCACCGGCGCGTTCGTCGGACCCGCGGGGGTGCACGAACTCGGGCACGCGGTCGAATCCGCTGAATCCGCGCTCGCGATCGTGCGGCGTATGTACGGGACCGGCATGGTCTGTGCCGCCGAGGATCTCGGTGCCTATCCGCTGCTCTACCGCGGGGCGAGCGTCGAGCAGCTTCGCGCCTTCGCGCTCGACGCGCTCGCCCCGCTTCGCGCGTACGACGACAAGCAGCAGACCGAACTCGAACGCACGCTGCGCGTGTACTTCGCCGCCGGCCAGAACGTCAAGACCGCGGCGGCGGAGCTCAACGTCCACCGGCACACCGTCTTCTATCGTCTCCGACAGATCGGCGAGATCACCGGGCGCGCGCTCGAAGATCCCCACGATCAACTCACCCTCCGCTTAGCGATGGCGATCCATGCACTCCACACCTAAAGGCCCCGCGTCGCCGACTCGGCGCGACGCGCTCAAACTCGCCAAGGAGCGCAACGTGCGCTTCGTGCGCTTGGTCTTCGCCGACATCTTCGGCGTGAGCAAGAACGTCTCGATCCCCGCGAGCGAACTCGAAGCGGCATTCGACGGCCGCGTCACGTTCGACGGCGGCTCGATCGACGGCTTCGTTCGCGGCGAGGAGCTCGACATGGTGCTGCGTCCCGATCCGAGCACCTTCGCGCTCTATCCCTGGTCGACGCCCGAGAGCGGCGAGGCGCGCCTCATCTGCGACATCGCGATGTCCGACGGATCGCCGTTCGAGGGCTGTCCGCGCACGACGCTGCGCCGCGCCGTCGAGGAGTCGCAGCGCGCGCTCGAGGGTCTCCAGATCGGCGTCGAAGCGGAGTTCTATCTCTTCGAACGCGACGCGACCGAGTACGGGTCGACGCGTACGGCCGACGTCGGTTCCTACTTCGACTTCTCGGCGAACGACCGCGGTGAGGACGCGCGTAACGCCATCGTCGCCGCGCTCGGCACGATGGGCATTCGCGTCGCCTCCGCGCATCACGAACACGGCGCCGGACAGCACGAGATCGATTTCGCTCCCTGCGACCCGCTCGCCGCGGCCGACAACGTGCTCACGCTGCGCACCGTCGCAAAGCACCTCGCGGCCGGTTTCGGACTCGACGCGACGTTCATGCCCAAGCCGCTCGCCGACCGCGCGGGCAGCGGCATGCACGTCGCCTTCACCCTCGGCGACGACGCCGACGAAGAGACGATGCTCTACGTCGTCGGCGGCTTGCTCGCGCACGCTCCGGCCGCGACCGCGATCTGTAACTCCACCGTCAATTCGTACAAACGGCTCGTCGCCGCGTGGGACGCTCCGATCTACACCGTATGGTCGGAGCGCAGCGCGAACGCGCTCGTGCGCGTGCCCCCGGCGCAACGGCCGCGTCACATCGAGATGCGCAGCCCCGATCCGGCCTGCAATCCGTATCTCGCACTCGCCGTGCTGCTCGGTGCCGCTACCGACGGCGTACGGCGCGCGACGCTGCCGAGCGCATCGTTCTCCGGCAGCACCTACGAGTTAAACGAACGCGAGCGTCGCGAAGCCGGCATCGCCGTTCTTCCCAAGTCACTGCGTCAAGCGATCGTCGAACTCGACGGCGATCCCGTCGTGCGCGCGGCGCTCGGCGATCACCTCTACCACGCGTTTCGCGATGCGAAACTCGCCGAGTACGAGTCGTACCGACGCGCGGTCCATCCGTGGGAGCACCGCGCCTACCTGCGCCTCTACTGACCGAGGCTGCTCGACGACGGAACTCCGACCGCATCGAGCAGATCGGCCACGAGAAACGGCGTGCGAAGCGTCGCATCCCAACCGCGCGACGAGGCGGCGTTGAGGCCGATGAGGCGCACGCGAGCCGACGGCAGTTGCGCGCGCACCTCGGCGGCGCTCGCGAAGCCTTCGTCCACGATGAACGCGTCGCCGTCGCGCGCGCGATCGAACGCGGCATCGTCGAGCGACGCGGCCTCGCGCACGCGGATGCCGCGCGACCGCAACTCGTAGGCGGCGAAACGCGAGAGCGCTCGATCCGCGCTGACGAAGCTGACGCGTCCGAGTTGCTGTTCGTCGCGCGCGTCGGCGTTCGGCAGCGTGACGCTGAACGTGCTGCCTTCGCCGAGCCGGCTCTGAACCGCGATCGAGCCGCCGTGACGTTCGACGATCATCTTCACGATGTAGAGGCCGATGCCGGTACCGGCGATCTTGGCTCGGCGCGCGTTCGAGCCGCGCGTGAAGCGCTCGAAGAGCGTGCGAATCTCGTCGTGCGGGATGCCGATGCCGCGATCGCGCACCGAAAGCACGTACTCATCGCCCACGCGCGCGACGCCGATCTCGATCGGTTCGCCACCCGGCGAATATTTGATCGCGTTGCGCAGCAGATTGTCGATCACTTGCAGCAATCGCTCGGCATCGCCGCGCACGGGCGCCGTCTCCAGATCGCTCGACACGACGATGCTGCGCGAGTCGCCGTGCAACTCGATCATCTTGCGAACGAGTGCGAGCAGGTCCACGCGATCGTCGGCGATCTCGAGATCGCCGTGCTCGACCCGTGAGAGCGCGAGCACGTCGTTCGCGAGCGTGGCGAGGCGTTGCGCGTTGGTACGGATCGTGCGTGCCGCGTCGGTCGCCGCGTCGCCGTCGAGCAAGCCCTCTTCGAGCAGTTCCGAGAAGCCGATGATCGAGGTGAGCGGACCCTTGATGTCGTGCGCGAGCGTCGCGATCAGGTCGTTCTTGAGCGTGTTGAGTTCGAGCACGGAGGCGCGCTGACGCTCGAGCTCCGCGATCGAGAGCGCGAGTCGTCGCTGCAGTTCCGCGCGCTCGACCGCGTAGCGCACCGCGCGACGCAGGCCCGATTCGGAGACCTCACCCTTGAGCAGATAGTCTTGCGCCCCGGCCTGCACGGCGGCCATCGCCGTGCGCTCGTCCTCGGAGCCGCTCAAGATGACGATAGGAAGCGACGGATGCGCCGACTGCAGCGAGCCGAGCGCCGCGAGTCCGTTCGCGTCGGGCAGCGACATATCGAGGACGATGGCGTCGAAGCGCTCCGTCGCGAGCGCCTCGAGGGCCTCGGCGAGCCGCGTCACCGCGACGACCGCAAAGGACTCACCGTCGAGGACCGCGCGAGCGTAGGCGGCATCGGCCGGATTATCTTCGATCAAGAGCAGGCGCAACGGGGTCATGCGGCGCCTCCGGGGAGCTTGACGACCGTCAGCCAGAAGTCTTCGATGGCCGCGACGATCTTGAGAAAGCTTTTCAAATCGACCGGCTTTTGGATGTAGCAGTTGGCATGGTACTCGTACGCCGCCGCGATATCGGTCTCGGCTTCGCTCGTCGTAAGGATCACGACGGGAATCGTGCGCAACTCGGGGTCGGTCTTGATGCGCTTGAGCACCTCGCGGCCGTCGAGCTTCGGCAGATTCAAGTCGAGGAGTACGAGATCGGGTCGAACGGCATCGGCGTGGCGCCCCTCGCGCTTGAGAAACGCGAGCGCCTCGACACCGTCGCTCACCAGGTGGAGACGGTTGCGGATCTTACCGTCCTTGAACGCCTCTTGCGTCAAGCGCGCATCGGAGGGGCTGTCTTCGACGAGCAGCACTTCGATCACGCCCGAATCAGGATCCACGACTAACGCCCTCCACGGTGCGCACGGTAAAGAAGATCGTCGTTCCGTTCCCTTCTTCTGATGCGATCCAGATGCGGCCTCCGTGGCGCTCCACGATGCGCTTGCAGATCGCGAGCCCGATCCCGGTTCCCTCGTACTCCGTGCGCGTGTGCAGGCGCGTGAATATCTTGAAGATCTGGTCGTGATACTCAGGCGCGATGCCGATGCCGTTATCCGCGACCGAGACCGTCGCGAATCCGTCGTCACCCACGACCGCGCGCACGCGGACGCGCGGCGCCTGGCTATGGTTGTACTTGAGCGCGTTGCCGATCAAGTTCTGAAAGACTTGCGCGAGTTGCCCTTCGTCCCCCAGCACCGTCGGTAGGGGCGGCACGTCGACGATCGCACCGTGCTCCTCGATCGTGCGACGCAGCGCGCCGACCGCGCGTCCGACCGCGCGCCCGAGCGAGATCTCGGCGAGCGGCGTGCCGCGGGTGGTGACGCGCGAGTATTCGAGGACGTCGTTGATGAGCGCGCGCATGCGGGTCGCACCGTCGACCATGAAGTGGATGAACTCGTCGGCCTGCGCGTCGAGCCGTCCCTCGTAACGGCGCTGCAGGAGCTCCGCGAAGCTCGCGACGGTGCGCAGCGGCTCCTGGAGATCGTGCGACGCCACGTAGGCGAACTCTTCGAGCGAACGATTGCTCTGTTCGAGCTCGGCGTTGCGCGCGGCGAGTTCGGCCCGCAGATCGTGCTCTTGCTCCGCTCGTCGGATCTCCGTCTGCAGCGCGAGCGATCCGAGGACGATGGTCAGCAAAACGATCGCCGCGATCGAAAAGACGATCGCGCGGTTCGTGCGCGCACGCTGTGCCTCGTTCGTGCGCACGATCGAGGCTTGGATGGAATGTGCCTGCGCGCGCATCGCATCCACGAGTTGCTTGTCGCGTATCTCTAGCGCGAGACGATCGGCGCGCCGCGGATCGGCGACGAGCCCGGCGAGCACGGTGCGCTCCCACACTGCGTGCGCCTCGTCGAAGCGTCGGAGCGCCGCGGACGTGGCCGCGTACTCGGGAAGCGCGAGACGCTGTGCGAGCGACGCGTAGAGTTCGGGATAGCGCTGGAGCGCCGCGTCGTAGGGCTCGAGGAAGAGGCGCGCGCCCGTGTCGAGATAGCCGCGCACGCCGGTCTCTTCGTCGATCGTAAGGCGCAGCAACGCCGCCACGTCGACGCTCGCGTCGGTCCCCACGCGAAGCGTGGAACGATCTGCGTCGATGATCCGATAGGCGATAAACCCGATGGCGATCGTGAGGACGACGAGTGCGACGAAAAAGATTGCGCCACGCGAACGCGCGACGAGCGGCGCCACGCTAGGCGCGGGCCTCGCGACGCAAGATATTCCAGGCCGCCGCGACGTCCTCCGCTCGCGTACGAGCGTTGCCGATCGCCAAGCGCAACGCGTAGCGACCGTCGATCTTCGTGTGCGAGATGAACATCTCTCCGGTGGCGTTCACGCGGTCGAGCAGCCTCGCGTTGATCGCTTCGAGTTCGGTTTCGTCGTCCACGCCGTGCGGATGGTACCGAAAGCAGACCACCGAGAGCGGATGCGGCGCGAGCACGTCCCATTCGGGCTCGCCGACGACCCACGCGGCAAAGCGTTGCGCGAGTTCGATGTGCTCGCGCAGGCGCGCGCGCATCTCCGCAACGCCGAGGTGGCGCAGGACGAACCAAAGCTTCAAGGCTCGAAAGCGCCGCCCGAGTTGGAGGCCGTAGTCCATGTAGTTGCGCACGTCGCCGTCGGTCGTGGTGAGGTACTCCGGGACCAGGCTGAACGCGCGGCGCACCGTCGCTTCATCGCGCAGGAAGAGCACCGAACAATCCATCGGGATGAAGAGCCACTTGTGCGGATTGACGACGAGCGAATCGGCTCGCTCGACTCCGTCCATCAGCGCGCGGTGCTCCGGGAGCAACGCCGCGACGCCGGCATAGGCCGCGTCGACGTGCAGCCACACGCCGTGACGTCGCGCGATCTCCGCAATGCGCGCGACCGGATCGACCGACGTAGTCGAGGTCGTGCCGACCGTCGCGACGATCGCGAGCGGGCGATCGCCGCGCGCGAGGTCGGCGGCGATCGCCTGCTCGAGCGCGTCGGGATCCATGCGGAAGGCATCGTCGCAGGCGACCTTCACCACGTTGCGGCGGCCGATGCCGAGCGCGATCGCGGCCTTCTCGATGTGCGAATGGGTGTGCTCGGTCGCGTACACGCGCAGACGCGGGAGGTCGCGCGCGCTCATGCCCTCTTCGCGAATGTCGAAACCGAGCGCCTCGCGCGCCGCGGCGAGCGCGGTGAAACCGGCAATCGATGCCGTATCGTAGATGATGCCCGTCCAGCTCTCCGGAACGCCGAGCAAGCCGCCGAGCCAGCGCATGACGACCGACTCCAGCTCGGCTGCCGCGGGCGAGGTGCGCCAGAGCATCACCTTCACGTCGAGCGTCGCGGCGAGCGCCTCGGCGGCGATCGCCGCGGGCACCGAGCTCGTGGCAAAGTACGCGAAGAACCGCGGGTGATTCCAATGCGTGATCCCGGGCACGATCGTCGTCTCGAAGTCGCGCAGGATCGCTTCGAACGGCTCGCCCAGTTCCGGCGGCGCCTCGGGGAGGCGCGCCGCGATCTCGCCCGGCTGCACCGCCGGGAGCACCGCGTAGCGCTCGGGGTGATTCAGGTACTCGGCGATCCAGCGCCCGACCCGCGCAAAGTCGTCTTCGAGGGTCCCGGCATGTTCCACAATATGGGGGTTGGCCTCGGCGCGCGGAGAATCTTTTTTGCCCGCCCCGAGCGTTTGAGGAGTGTCTTTTCGACCATGCGATATCGTACGTATCCGAACAGCGATGTAACCGTCTCCGAAGTCGGTTTCGGCCTGTGGACCACCTCCACCGGATGGTGGGGCGAGATGACCGACGATCAAGCGGTCGCGATGCTGCACGAGGCCTTCGACCTCGGCGTCACCTTCTACGACGCCGCCGACACCTACGGCAACGGACGCAGCGAAGAGCAGTTGCGCAAGGCCTTCGCCGACCGCCGCGACCGCGTCGTGATCGCGACGAAATTCGGGTACGACTTCTACACGCACGGCGGCGAACGCCGCGGCCAGATGGAGTTGCCGCAAGACGTCTCCCCCGCGTTCATTCGCAAGGCGCTCGACGAATCGCTCAAGCGTCTGGGCACCGATTACGTGGACATCTATCAACTGCACAACGCGAAGATGCCGCACGTGCACGACGAGCCGATGTGGGAGACGCTCGAAGCGCTCAAGCGCGAAGGCAAGATTCGCATGTACGGCATCGCCCTCGGACCGGCGATCGGCTTTCTCTACGAAGGCGTGGACGCGGTCAAGCTGCACAACGTGAGCTCGCTGCAGATCATCTGGAGCATGCTCGAGCAGTTTCCGGGGAACGAGCAGATCAAAGCGGCCTACGACTCCGGCGCCGACACGGGCTACATGATCCGCGTGCCGCACGCGAGCGGCATGCTCGAAGGGCACTACACGCTCGACACGGTCTTTCCCGAGAACGATCATCGCCGGCATCGTCCGCGTTCGTGGCTCGTCAACGGCGTGCAAAAGGTCGAACAGCTTCGCTTCCTCGAGCGTCCGAATCGCACGCTCGGCCAGGCCGCGATCCAATGGCTGCTGCACGAGCCGCGCGTGATGACGATTCTTCCGAACATCTACGATCGCGAGCAACTCGTCGAGTTCGCGAACGCGTCCGAGTCGCCCAAACTCGACGCCGACGAACTCGCGAAGATCGAGGAGCTCTACGCGCGCAACTTCGGTCTCGAGGAGCCGCCGATGGCGTTCAAGGGCGTGATGACGCGCGAAGGAGCGGGCGTCTGATGTCGCGCTCGGCGATTCGCACCGACGACGCACCCGCGCCGATCGGGCCCTACAGCCAGGCCGTGCGCGCGGGCAAAGAGCTCTTCTGCTCGGGGCAGATCGCGCTCGATCCGCAGACCGGCGAACTCGTCGGCGACGACGTCGCGGCGCAGACCGACCGCGCGCTGCGCAATCTGGGCGCCGTGCTCGCCGCAGCCGAGCTATCGTTCGAGGACGTCGTCAAAACGACGATCTTTCTCGTGGATATGGCCGATTTCGCGGCCGTCAACGAGGTGTACGCGCGCTACTTCGGCGAGTCGAAACCGGCGCGCTCGACGGTCGCGGTCGCGGGGCTCCCGCGCGGCGCGCGCGTGGAGATCGAAGCGATCGCTCGCGCCTAGGGCGTCCGGAGCGGCGTCGGCGACGCGTTCGGCAGTTGCAGGCGAGCGACGCGCTGCGCCTCCGGGTTCGTGCCGCTCAAGGCGAGCCGGAACTGGTCGTCGGCGAGCGAGCGTTTGCCTTCGCCGGCGTAGGCGATCCCGAGCAGCACGTGAAACCGCCCGTCGTCGGCCATCGCGGCGAGGCCCTTGAGTAGCGTCGCTTCGGCGAGCGGATAGAGCTTGTGGTCTTCGTACGAGAGCGCGAGGTCGATGTAGGCTTCGCGCACGTACGGATCGACGGCGATCGACTGCGCGTAATAGGCCGCGGCCCGATGCCAGTCGCCGAGCGCGTCGGATAGGAATCCAAAGTTCACGTAGGTCTCCGCGCGCTCCGGCGCGAGCGAGCGCGCGCGTTCGAGCATCCGCTGCGCGTCGGCGTACTGCTTGGCCTCGAGCATCGCGGCGCCGAGATCGTTGGCGCACGGGTAGGCACCGGGTGCGAGGCGGAGACATTCGGTGAATTGCTCTTGCGCGTCGGCGTAGTCGTGCATGTCGAGATACGCGACGCCCAAGCCGTTGAGCGCGCTCAGGTCGCTCGGATCCGCGTCGAGCGCGCGCCGAAAATAGATGATGGCGATGTAGGGCTCGTAGAGTGCGTCGTAGATCTGTCCGACTTCGGACTGCAACGCCGGATCGGTCGGGTAGCGTTCGGCCGTGCGCTTCATCTGCGCTTCGTACGTCGCGAGATCGCCCTTGCGCTGATGCAGCGCGACGAGATCCGATACCGAATCCGTACCCGGCAACGCTTTGTCGAATTCGCGGATCGCATCGTCCACGCGATTCTGGATGGCGTACACGGTACCGAGTCGATTGTGCGTCTCGCGATCGCCACCGTCGCTCGCGAGAATCTCCTGATAGGTGAACGCCGCGCGGTCGAGCTGCCCGGTGCGAAAGTAGAGATCGCCGAGAAAGCGGCGCGGTGCGATCTCGTTCGGATGGCCGAAGACGTAGGTTTCGAGCGAGGTGATCGCATCTTGCATCTTGCCCTGCGCGATCAACCCGCGCGCCGTGCGAATCGCCCCGGCCGGATCGCTCGTCAAGCCCGAACCCGCGGTATTCGGATTGAGCACGACCGGCGCTCCGGCGCGAGCGGCCGCCGGGCACCAAGCGGCGAGTAGGAGTGCGACGAGAAGTGCGAGACACGAACGGCGACGCATGCGAGGCGACCTCCGAGCTTCCGATAACGCTAGTGTACTACCGATCGTAGAGCGTCCGGGAGCCCCCTCGCGTGACGAGCGGCGTCACCCTCGTGCGTTCGCGTACATCCGCTGGAGAAAGTCGACGAGCGCTCGGCGCTCCGGCGGCGCGAAGCCGCGTAGCGCGACCTCGGTCTGCTCGTCGAGCATTTGCATGACCGGCTCGCGCAGCGAGGCGCCGCGCGGCGTGAGATAGATGCGCACCGAGCGCGCGTCCGCAGGGTGCGCCTCACGACGCACCAGCCCGTCGCGCTCCATGCGCTGAACGGTGCGCGTGACGGTCGGCATCTCGACGCCGAGATCGTCGGAGATCTCGCGCGGCGTGATCCCGTCGCGCTCCCAGAGCACGCGCATTACCTGATACTGGCCGAGGCGCAGTCCCGCCGTCTGCAGTTCGCGGTCGAGCCGGGCGCGCAGCGCGCGCACCGCCGAGCCGAGCGCGCGCAGGACGTCGGGCTTGGCGCTCATCGCACGAGCGGTAGGACGTTGCTCGGGGTCAAGGGATAAAACGTGAGCGCGATCACCACGACGACGCAGATCGCCGCGCTCACCCACGCGAGCGGCACGCTCGGATGCGCGTCGTGCGCGTGCGCGTGCTCGTTGCGTTCGTACATGGCGCGGATCACCTTGGCGTAGGCGTAGAGCGAGATCGCCGTGCCGACGATGAGCGCGATACCGAGCCATGCGTACCCGGTGCTGACGCTCGTCGAGAGGATGAGGATCTTGCCGAGGAATCCGGCCGTCGGGGGCAGGCCCGCGAGCGCGAGGAGAAAGAGCGTCATCATCGCGGCGGCGACGGGCGAGCGCTGCGCGAGCCCGCGGTAGTTCGCAAGGCGCGAGCCCTGTTCGCCGTCGTCGGAGAGCAGCGCCGCGACCGCGAACGCGCCGAGATTCATAAACGTGTACGCCGCAAGGTAGAAGATCGCGTAGCGCATGCCGAGCGGCGTGCCGCCCGCGAGCGCCGCGAGGATGTAGCCGACCTGCGCGATGCCCGAGTACGCGAGCAGCCGTTTGAGGTCGTGCTGCGCGAGCATGCCCACGTTCCCCGCGATCATCGAGATCGCCGCGACGATCCAGATCGGCAGCAGCAGCTTAGGCGCGATACCCGCCGGCAGCGCGGCGTAGATGAAGCGCGCGAAGACCGCAAGCGTGCCGGCCTTCGTCGCCACGCTCATGAACGCCGTGACCGGAAGCGGCGCGCCCTCGTACACGTCGGGCGACCAGGCGTGGAACGGCACGAGGCTCAGTTTGAACGAGATGCCGACGAGAAAGAGGCCCGCACCGATCCACAGGAGCGGATTGCTCGCGAGCGCGGGCGCCGTGAAGTCGGCGAGCGCGACGCTGCCGCTGGCGCCGAAGAGCAGCGCCATGCCGTAGAGCATGAAGCCCGACGCGACCGAGCTCAGAATCAGGTACTTGAACGCCGACTCGCGCGCCGTCGGTCGGTCGGCCAGACCGCACAGACAGTAGAGCGCGAGCGAGAGCAATTCGAGGCCGAGAAAGATCGTCATCAGGTTGCCCGCGCCCGCCATCAACATCGCGCCGCACGCCGACCAGAGCAGAAGCGCGACCGCGCCCGCGATGCGCTCGCCGTTGCCGATGGCGCCGTAAAGGACGATCGAGCCGAGCGCGGCGACGATCACGATCTCTTGAAAGACCACGCTGAAGCCGCCGACGATGAACGCTCCGCCGAATGCCGCGTAATCGTGGCCGTAGGCGGCGGCGCAGTCGATTCCCGCCGCGGCGAGTCCGATGACGCCGAGGGCGATCGCCACGTATCGGTTGACGTGCTTGGGTGCAAAGAGGTCGGCGATCAGCACGACGAGCGCGGCGATCGCGACGATTGCGATCGGCGCGAGGGCGTACCAGTCGGCGTTGGTCACGGTGGGATTCATCGGGTACCTCCTTGCAGCGTGCTCGCGACCGCGTTGTACGCGCTCGCGTCGAACGTGGTAAGGGCGTGCGGATTGACGCCGAGCACCACGAGCGCGAGCACGAGCGGCGCGAGCGCCAATCCCTCGAGCCAGCCGAGGTCGCGTCGCACCGGAAGATCGGGAACCTCGGGACCGTTCATGATGCCCTGGAAGAGGCGCAGCATGTAGGCCGAGGCGAGCACGATCGGAATCAGCGCGAGAATCGCGGGGATCGTGAAGCCGGCTTGAAAGATGCCGGTTAGAATCACGAGCTCGCCGACGAATCCGGCGAGACCGGGGAGCCCGAGCGCCGCGAGCGCGGCGATGCAGAGCGCTCCCGCCAAGCGCGGATTGGCGGCGCCGAGGCCGCCCAAGCGCACGAGCGAGCGCGTCTCTTCACGCGACTCGACGAAGCCGAGAATCAAGAAGAGCGCGGCGGAGAAGAGTCCGTGCGCGACGATGTAGATCACCGCGCCCTGCAGCGCCGTCGCGTTGAACGAGGCGAGCGCGATGACGATCAAGCCCAAGTGCGAGAGCGACGAGTACGCGACGACGCGCTTGGCGTCGTTCTGCGTGACCGCGACGAATGCGCCGTAGAGCAGCGAGATCACGCCCAGCACCACGAAGATGCCGGCGTACGCTTTGAGATAGTCGGGCATGAAGGCCATGCCGATGGCGATCAGCCCGTAGAGTCCGCCCTTCGACTGCACGGCCGAGACGACCGCGACCATCGGTGAGGGCGTGTCGCTGTAGGTGAGCGGCATCCACGTGTGGAGCGGCCACACCGGCGTCTTCACCAAGAAGGCGATCGCGAAGCCCCAGAAGATCCACGGCACCCATGCGCCGACCAGATGCACGTCGCTGCGTCCGATCACGTCGGTCGAGCCGAACAGCATGCCGAAAGCCGCGGTGGCGAGCAACAGGCAGAGCCCGCCCGCGAAGTTGTAGATGAAGTATCGCCACGCGGTCGCGACGTGCTCGCCCCAGCCGAGCAGCGTGAAGAAGACCGGCAGCAGCATCAGATCCCAGAAGAGGGCGAAGAGCAGCAGGTCGCGGGCGAGGAAGAGTCCGAGCATCGCGCCTTCGAGCAGGAGCATCTGCGCGATGAAGGCGCGCTGGCGCGGCACGTTGGTCGCGAGAATCGCACAGAGCGTGCAGATCGCGAGCAGCAGCACGAGCCAGTACGAGATCGCGGTATCGCCGAAGTGGAAACTCGCTTCGAAGGGACGCGAGAGCCAACGATAGCTCCACTCGCTGCCGTGCGAAGCGACCGCGGCGACGAGCGTGTAGAGGGCGACGAGCGCTCCGATCGTGCGGCTCATCGTGGGGTTCTCGTTGCGGACGACGAGGAGCGCGAGCCCCACGACGATCGGCACGAGAACGAGCGAGAGCACGAGCATTAGTGGAGCCCTCCGGCGGTGACGGCGTAGTAAACGAGGAAGCACGCGACGCCGAGCACGAGGATGAACGCGTACGCGCGCACGAGCCCGGTCTGGAACGAGCGCACGAACGTGCCGAGCCACTGCGCGGAGAACGCGGTCTCGCGCACCGCGCCGTCGATGACCTGCGGATCGATCAGGCGTCCGAAGAGCGTGCCGAGCAACTGCGAGCTGCGCACGAACACGAGATCGAGCGCCGCGTCGAAGTAGAACGCGTTCGCGAGAATCGCAGGCATCTTCACCGATTCGGTGCGCAGGCGTTCGACGGCGGTATCCTGCGCGTCGCGCGTCGCGTAGCGGCGCCACGCGATCGCGATGCCGATCGCGACGCACGCGAGCACGATCAGCGTCGTCGTCATCTCGCTGACGGCGGGCGTCGCGAGCGTCGCCTGTGGGAATTGCTGCGCGAAGAAGTGCGCCCACGGCGAGTTCTCACCGCCGAACAGCAGCCAACCCGCGAGGATCGAGGGCACGATCAGGATGCCGACCGGTACGTTCATCAGCCACGCGGGCGCGTGATGCGCGTCGTGACCGTGATCGTCGTGCGCCGTATGGGTGCCGGCGAGTTCCGGATGACGGATGCCGAGATCCGACGGATCGACTTCGCCGCGATACGCGCCCAAGAACGTCACGAAGAGCAGTCGGAACATGTAGTAGGCCGTGATGCCCGCGGTAAGGATGCCGACGGCGTAGAGCACGGGATGCCCGTGCTGCAGCGTGCCGTAGATCACCGCGTCCTTACTGAACGAGCCGCTGAAGCCCGGAATGCCGCAGATCGCGAGCACGCCGACGAGCATCGCGACGAACGCGAAGGGCAGCTTCTTGACGAGGCCACCCATGCGGCGCACGTCCTGCTCGTTCGCGAGCGCGTGGATGATGATGCCCGAACCGAGGAAGAGCTGCGCCTTGAAGAACGCGTGCGTGAAGAAGTGCGCGACGCCGCCTTCGTAGGCACCGACGCCGACGCCCATGATCATGTAACCGATCTGCGACATCGTCGAGTAGGCGAGAATGCGTTTGATATCCCACTGGACGCAGCCGAGGATCGCCCCGGCGAGCGCGGTCACGCCGCCGATCGAGCCGACGAGCAGTTGCGCGTCGGGGCTCTGACTCCAGAGCGGCGCGCAGCGCGCCACGAGATAGACGCCCGCGGTCACCATCGTCGCGGCGTGGATCAGCGCGGAGACGGGCGTGGGGCCCTCCATCGCGTCGGGAAGCCACGTATGCAGCGGCACCTGCGCCGACTTGGCGGCGGCGCCGATGAAGAGGCAGATGCAGATCGCGAGCAACCACGGGGTGCTCAAACTTCCGACGCTGCCGAACACGTCGCCGTACGAGATCGAGTGCACGCTCGCGACGATCATGAAGATCGCGAACATGATGCCGACGTCGCCCGCGACGTTGATCACGAAGGCTTTGCGCGCGGCCGCGACCGCCGACGGCTTGTAGAACCAGAAGCCGATCAGGAAGTACGAGGCCAGGCCCACGAGACCCCAACCGACGAGCAAGCCGACGAAGTTGTCGGAGAGCACGAGCGTGAGCATCGCAAAGACGAAGAAGTTCAGATACGCGAAGAAACGCGCGAAGGCGTTGTCGCCCTCCATGTACCCGATCGAATAGACGTGGATCAGAAATCCGACGCCGGTGATGATGCAGGTCCAGAGCAGCGAGAGCGGATCGAGCAGCAGGCCGAAGTTGAAGCCCGGGATCCACGACACGAGCGCTTGGTGCGCGCCCACGAGATTTGCCGCGCCGGTCGCGACCGACTGCGTGGCATCGTGCCACGAGAGCAGCGTCGCGACGAACGAGGCGCCGAGCAGCGCCGAGCAGAGCGGTCCGGCGAGGCGCTTGAGCTGCGGGCCGAACGCCCACGCGACGATCGCGCCGACGAGCGGCAAGAGCCAGAGCGCGAGGAGATACGGGTACGAGCCGGGATTGCCCATTTGATAGTGAGTCATCGCGGGGCTAGCCTTTCATCAGCGCGACGTCGTCAACGTCAACGTGCCGCGCCGTCCGGAAGACCGTCACCACGATCGCAAGGCCGATGGCGGCTTCCGCAGCCGCCACGGTGATGACGAGAAACGCAAAGATGTGTCCGGCGTTGTGCGCCCACGCGCGGGAGAACGCCATGAAGAGCAGGTTGGCGGCATTGAACATCAGCTCGATCGACATCAGCACGATGAGCGGATTGCGCCGGATCAGCACGCCCGCGACGCCGATGAAAAAGATCACCGACGAGAGCGCCACGTAGTCGAGCAGCGGAACGGACATGGGAAGCATTAGCGGTCACCTCCGCGCACGATGGCCTCGCGCATCTCGCGACGCACCTCGCGTGCCTGCTTCTGTGAGGGCACGTACGGCGAGCGGTCGCCCGCGAGCAGAATCACGCCGATGACCGCGACCATCAGCACGAGCGCCGTGATTTCGAACGGCAGCAGATACGTCGTGAAGAGCGCCTTGCCGAAGTCACCGACCGAGCCGAAGACGTCGGCCGTGCCGGCCGGTCCGACGGGCGATCCGCCCGTACTCGTGGCGACCGGAACGACGAGGTGCGCCACACCGACGGTCACCGCGCCGAGCGCGACGAGCACGAGCACGACCGCGGGAATCGCGAGCTTCGGCATCTTGTTCGGGCCGACCGAGAACGGCGCGACGCCGCTCGAGAGCAGCGCGATGACGAAGAGGAACAAAATCAGGATCGCGCCCGAGTACACGATCAGTTGAATGACCGCCAAGAACTCGGCGTTGAGCATCAGGTACGTCGCGGCCAGCGCGGCGAAGTGCAGCAGCAGCGCGACGACGCTATAGACCGGCTTCTTCGCCGAGACGGTCCAGATCGCCGACGCGAGCAGAATGACGGCGAGAATTCCAAACGCGAGCATCTAGCCTGCGAGCCCCCGACGTTGCGTCTTGAGGATCTCGCCGCGATGCGTCGCGCCGTATCCCGCGGTGATATCGATCGTGGACTTCACCTCGGCGACGCTGCCCAAGTCGGCCGGAATGCCGTTCGGACGCTCGTCCGGCGGCGTGCCGACGCCCGCCTCGGGCGGCACCAAGAGACGATCCTTGGCATAGATGAACGAGCCGCGGCGATAGTCGGCCATTTCGAAGCGCGGCGTGAGCACGATCGCGTCGGTCGGACACGCCTCTTCGCACATGCCGCAGAAGATGCAGCGCAGTTCGTCGATCTCGTAGCGGGCCGCGTGACGCTCGCCCGGCGACTTGCGGTTCTCGGGCGAGTTCTCCGCGCCGATGACCGTGATGGCGTTGGCCGGGCACGCGCTCGAGCAGAGCTCGCAACCGATGCAGCGCTCTTTGCCGTCGGCGTAGCGACGCAGCTCGTGCAGGCCGTGAAAGCGCGGCGCGTGCTGCTTCTTCACCGACGGATACTCGATCGTCGGCCGCTTCGCGAACATGAACTTGAACGTGATCGAAAGCCCCTTGAGGATCGCGCCCACGTTGTAGAGTTGTTTTCTCATGGTCTAGCCTTTGAGAGCGACGATGATCGCCGTGATGACGAGGTTGAGCGTTGCGAGCGGGAGCAGCACCTTCCAGCCGAACGCCATCAGGCGGTCGTACCGGAAGCGCGGCAGCGTCGCGCGCAGCCACATGTAGAAGAACATGAAGAACGAGACCTTGGCGATGAACCACACGACGCCGGGCACGATCGCCAAGCCGAACGGCGCGTTCCAGCCGCCGAGGAAGAGCAGCGTGGCGATGCACGAGACGGTGAGCATGTTCACGTACTCGGCGATGAAGAACAGGCCGAAGCGTAGGCCCGAATACTCGGTGTGGAAGCCCGCCACGAGCTCCGTCTCGGCCTCCACGAGGTCGAACGGCACGCGGTTCGTCTCGGCGACGGCGGTGATGATGTAGATGAGAAAGCCGAGGATCTGCGGGATGATGAACCATTGGTGCGCCTGCGCGTTGACGATACCGTCGAGCGAGGTCGTGCCCGCGAGGATCAGCACGCCGATGAACGAGAGCGACATGCCGAGTTCGTAGCTGATCATCTGCGCGGTCGCGCGCACGCTGCCGAGCAGCGGATACTTCGAGCCCGACGCCCAGCCGCCGAGCGAGATGCCGTACACGCCGATCGAGGTGATCGCCATGAGCAGCAGGATGCCCGCGTTCACGTTGCCGATCGCCCACGCGCCCGACGAATCGGCGCCGAACGGAATGATCGCGTACACCGAAAACGCGGTGAGCAGCGAGATGAACGGGGCGAGCCGGTAGATCAGCGGATCGGCGGTCTTCGGCGTGAGATCCTCTTTGAGAATCAGCTTCGCCGCGTCGGCCGCGGGCTGCATGAGCCCCCACGGTCCCACGCGATTCGGACCCGGACGCAGTTGCATCCAGCCGAGCACCTTGCGCTCCGCGAGCATCGCGTAGGCGAAGGTCGTCACGACGACGAGCAGCAGAATCGCGGACTTGATGAGGATGACGATCCAATCGGGAACGTGCATGAGTTAGGCACCAACCTTCGCGGGTTCGCGACGCAGCGTTACGATACGCTCGTCGTGCGCGCACGTGCCGCCGCCGTCCCAGATCGAACGCGCGTCGCTCGGCGCGAGCGCGTGGGCAGTTGCGTAGCGCGCGTCGCCGAGCGTGACGGCGAGCGGCTTCGCGGCGCGCGCGATCACCGCCGCGCCGAGCTCTTCGCTCGTCGGCAGCGGGAGATCGAAGTGCTGCGCGAGCCCGACGAGCATCTCGAGATCGGAGAGCGCGCCGACCGGCGCCTGTAGCGACGCGTTGACCGGAAGCGCGTCACCCGCGATGTCGAGCACGGTTCCGCTCTTTTCGTAGGCGCCCTTGGCCGGAAGCACGAGCGTCGCCGCCTGCGCGGTCTCGGTCATGAAGAGTTCGCTCACCACGACGAACGGCGTCGCGTCGAGCGCGGCGCGCACGTCCTGCGCGTTCGGCGCGTTACGCACCGGATTCGCGCCGAAGATGGCGAGCACGCCGTAAGCGCCGCCCGCCGCATCGGCGACGATCTTGGTGAAGTCGCTGCCGCCGTCACTCGGCAGCATGCCCATCGCTTCGGCGCCGCGCGCATTGCCCTGCTCGCTCGCGATGTACGCAAGCGTCTCGCGCGCGGCGAACGCCGCCGCGAGCGCCTTTCCGACTTCGAGATTCGAACCGTCCCAGAGAATGGCGACGCGGCCTTGCGGCGCGACGGCACTCGCGGCCTCAGCCGCGGTCGCGACGTCGGTATGCGCGAAGCTCGGCGCCTGGCCGCACGCGCCGACGCGCACGAGACGCGCGCCCTTGCGCGTCGCCGCCTTGATCGCGCGCAGCCACAAGACCGGCGCAAGCTCGGGGATGTCGCCGACGACGACGATGGACTCGGCGTTCTCGAGCGCTTCGTAGCTCGCAGCGCCGCCGGGCGACGCCTGCAGCTGCCGCCCCGTGCGCCAATCGAGATTCTTCACCCCGAGCGCGCGGAAGACGTGCTGCAGCAGATACGCTTCTTCGTTCAACAGCCGTCCGCCGCCGAGCGCACCGACCTGCTTGCCGGCGCTCTGCGCATCCTTGATCGCGTTCGCCCAGAGCGCGAAGGCATCGTCCCAGCCGATCTGCACGAACTCACCGTCGCGCTTGTAGAGCGGCTGCGTGAGACGCTCCGGCGCCGCGACGTAGCCGATATTGTACCGACCGCGATCGCAGAGCCAACCATCGGAGATGGCATCATCGCTCTCGACCGACATCGTGCGCACGAGCGTGCCATACCGCACGTCGGCGAACTGCTGACACCCGACCGCGCACTGCGTGCAGCTGGTCTGCGTGCGATTGAGATCCCACGGACGAGACTTGAAGCGATACGTCTTCGAGGTGAGCGCGCCGACCGGACAAAGCTCGGTCACGTTACCGGTAAAGTTATGCCGATACGGATCGCCCGTCGAGGTGGCGATGATGTCGTTGTGCCCGCGATCCTTGACCACGAGTTGACGCTCGCCCGCGATGATGTCGTCGAAACGCACGCAGCGCTGACAGACCACGCAGCGCTCCTCATCGAGCACGATCGTGGGCCCGAGATCCACGCCCTTCGGTTTGCTCTGCTTCGGATCGGCCACATCGGACGCGCCGCGTCCATACGCCATCGCATAATCCTGAAGATCGCACTCGCCGCCCTTATCGCAGATCGGACAATCGAGCGGATGATTCACGAGCAGCAACTCGAGGATCATCGAACGCCCAGTCTCCACCTTTTCATTGCGCGTGTGCACGACCATACCGTCGGCGACCGGCGTATTGCACCCGATCTGCAGCTTCGGCATCCCCTCGATTTCAACGAGGCACACACGGCAAAGCCCGGCGGGGCCGAGCTTCGTATGATAGCAATAGACCGGAATCTCTTGCTTAATCTTCTTCGCCGCCTCGACGAGCAAGGTCCCCTTCGGAACCTCCACCGCCACCCCGTCAATCGTCAGCTTCACCATATCCGTAGCCTGCTCGGCCATCTATATCCAACCCATCAGCGAGTGCGAAATGTAGGCGTGAGCGCGTCGTGCGTTGCGGCTCCGGGGGCTCTCAACGGCGCGCGAAGCCAGGATGGCGAGAGCGCGACGTGAGGCAGTAGCGATTTTCCATGGATGGAAAATCGCGAACGTCCCCGGAGACGCAACGCATGGCGCGCTCACGCCGGCGTAGCCTCTTTAAGTAAACGTGCTTCGAACTGTTCGGGGAAGCGGTTCACGACCGACTTCAAAAACGGTTCGATCGAATCGCCAAGCGCGCACAGATTCAACCCCGTGATCGTGCCGCTGACGCGACCGATCATCGCGAGATCGCTGCGCAGGCCGCGTCCCTCGACGAAGCGATGGAGCACGCGCTCGAGCCAGTGACCGCCTTCGCGGCACGGCGTGCACTGGCCACACGATTCGTGCGCGTAGAAGCGCACCGAGTTGAGCGCGGCCTTGACGAAGTCGGTGGTGTCGTCGAAGACGGTGAAGGCGCCCGAGCCGAGCATCGAACCGGCCTTCGCCATGGACTCGTAATCGTACGGGTCGTCGAGATGCTCTTCGAAGATGCACGCCGACGATTGTCCGCCCGGCTGCACGGCCATGAACTTCCGTCCCGGGCGCAGGCCGCCCGCGATCTCGATGATCTCGCGGACCGTCGTGCCGATGGGCACTTCGTAGTTGCCCGGCTTCTGCACGTGGCCGGAGACGGAGACGATCTTGAAGCCCTTGCTGCGCTCGGTGCCGACCGAAGCAAACCACTCGGGGCCCTTTTCGAGAATCGGCACGAGATAGGCGAGCGTCTCGACGTTGTTCACGACGGTCGGCATGCCGTAGAGACCGGCGATCGCGGGGAACGGCGGCTTGAGACGCGGTTCGCCGCGTTTGCCTTCGAGCGAGTTGAGCAGTCCGGTCTCTTCGCCGCAGATGTACGCGCCCGCGCCGCGGTGCGCCGTCACTTCGATGTCGAGTCCGGTGCCGAGAATGTTCTTGCCGATGAGTCCCGCGGCGCGCGCGTCGTCGATCGCCTTCTGGAAGATCGCGAAGCCGCGCTTGAACTCGCCGCGGATATAGATGTACGCGTGCGTGCAGCCGATGCCGTAGGCGCCGAGCAGTATGCCCTCGAGCACCAGATGCGGCGTCTCTTCGAGCAGCATGTGATCTTTGAACGTGCCGGGCTCGGCTTCGTCGCAGTTACAGACCATGTAGCGCGGCTTGCCGTTGTTCGGCAAGAAGCTCCACTTGCGTCCGGTCGGAAAGCCCGCGCCGCCGCGGCCGCGCAGCCCCGACTTGTCGCACGCTTCCATCACGTCGGCGGGCTTGAGCTCGCGCACCGCGCGCTCCCATTGCTTGTAGCCGCCGCGCGAACGATAGACGTTGATATCGCGAAGGTCGGCCTCACCGATCCCCGCCGTCAACACCTTAGTGACCGGCATGGTTGTTCGCTCCCTCTTCTTCCACGATCTCCGCGACCGCGCGCGCGTCGCGCACGAGGCGCTCGCGCGAGCGTCCGGTGAACGCGATATCCTTGGTGACGAAACGGTCGAGCATGATGACGCCGCTCGCGTCGCCTACGCCGCCGGCGTTGTTCGGCTCGGTGGCGTTCAGCGTACCGGGCGACTTGGCGCCGGTCGAGACCTGCGCGTCTTGACGCACCTTCCACGTGCGCTCCGGCTTCGCGGTCTGCGCGAGCGGCGCGATGTGGTAGCTGCCCTTGCGCATGAGATCGAGCATCTCGTCGATCATCGCCGGCGTCAGGTTGTAGAGAAACTCGAGGTTCACTTGCATGCACGGCGCCTTGTCGCACGCGGCGAGGCACTCGACCTCTTCGTACGAGAAGAGCCCGTCGTCGGTCGTCTCGAGATGGCCGATGCCGAGCTTCTCGCGGAAGTACTCCATCGTCGCGTCGGCGCCGTTGATCTCGCACATCAATCCGCGGCAGACCTGCAACATGTACTTGCCGACCGGCTTTTGGAAGAACAGCGTGTAGAACGAGACGGTGGATTCGACGATCGCGGGCGAGAGATCGAGCAACTCCGCCGCAAAGCGCATCGCGTCTTGCGAGACGTAGCCCTGGTGATCTTGGAACAGGTGCATGATCGGCAAGAGCGCCGAGCGCGAATGCTCGTACTGCGCCACCAGCGCCTCACACTGCGGCCGCAACGTCGCCGCCAACCCCGCAAAATCAAACGCGTCACCCTGAGCTCCCGTGTCACCCTGAGCTCCCGTGTCACCCTGAGCTTGTCGAAGGGCCATTAGCGATCCACCTCACCGAAAACGGGATCGAGCGATCCGATCTGCACGACCAGGTCGGCGATCAAATTGCCGGGCGCCATGCCTTTGAGCGCCTGCAGATTGTAGAGACTCGCCGGACGTGTGCGCACGCGATACGGCTTGTTCTCGCCGTTGCTCACGATGTAGTAGCCGAGCTCGCCGCGCGGCCCCTCGACGCTCTGATACACGTCGCCGGGCGGAACGCGGAAGCCCTCGCTCACGATCTTGAAGTGATGGATCAGCGCCTCCATCGAGAGCGCGATCGTCTCCTTGGGCGGCGCGAAGATCTTCGGATCGTCGATCACGACCGGACCGGCCGCATCGAGTTTCTTGCGCGCCTGCTCGACGATACGCATGGACTCTTCCATCTCATCGAGGCGCACGAGAAAGCGCGCGTACGCGTCGCACTCGGCACGCGTCGGCACGTCGAACGAATAGTGCTCGTAGCCGCTGTACGGGAAGGCTTTGCGCACGTCGTAGGCGATACCCGAGCCGCGCAGCGACGGGCCCGTGACGTTCCACGCGATCGCGTCTTCGGGGCTCAGGTGTCCGACGTCGATCGTGCGGTCTTGGAAGATCGGGTTAGCCTGCAGCAGCCCGCGCAGGTCTTTCATGCGCCCGGGGAACTTTTCGATCAACGCGTCGAGACGCGCGAGGTACCCGTCGGGCAGATCGCCGTTGACGCCGCCGACGCGCAGGTAGTTCGGATGCATGCGCGCGCCGCCCGCGGCCTCTTGCAGATCGAGGATGTTCTCGCGCAGGTCGAAGCAGTAGAAAAAGACCGAGATCGCACCGAGATCGATCGCGTGCGTGCCGAGTTGCACGCAGTGCGAGGCGATGCGCGTGAGCTCGGCTTGCAGCACGCGGATCACCTGCGCGCGCTCCGGGATCTGGTTCGTGATGCCGAGCAGTTTTTCGACCGCGAGCACGTAGCAGAGCGCGTTCGAAGACGGCGCGAGGTAGTCCATGCGCTCGACGTTCGTCTGCGCCTGCGACCAGAAGAGATTCTCGCAGTTCTTCTCGATGCCGGTGTGCAGATAGCCGATCTCCGGCTCCGCCTTCACGACCGTCTCACCCTCGATCTCGAGCATGATCTGTAGCACGCCGTGCGTTGAAGGGTGCTGCGGGCCCATCGAGAGGACCATCGCGTTGCCTTCTTGCGAGACGATCTCCGGCGTGAGCGGCGTCGTTGACATACTCACTGGGATTCACCCTCCGCTTGCGCCTTTTTGATCTGTTCCTGCAACGCTTCGAGCGTGCGGCCGGTGGGCGGGGTGCCCGCCTGGACGTTGCTCTTGAGCGCGAATGCCGGGCGCGGCGCGCGTTCGCGCGCGGGGCCGCGCAGCGCGTAATCCTTGCGCAGCGGATAGCCTTCCCAATCGTGCGGCATCTGAATGCGGCGAAGGTCGGCGTGCCCGTCGAAGACGATGCCGAAGAGGTCGAACACCTCGCGCTCCGCCCAGTCGGCCGAACGCCACAGGTTCATCGCGGTCGGCAGATGCTCGCCGTCCTCGATGCCGCAGAGCACGCGCAGGCGCTGCGGCGTTCCCACTTGCGCCACGCTCGCCGCGGTCGTCGGCATCTTCAACAGATGATAGACGACATCGAAGCGCGGAGCGCGGCCGAGGTAATCTACCGCGCCGAGGTCGAGCAGCATCGAGTAGCCCTCGGCTTTGAGCGCGGTGAGACGCGCGAGCAACTCGGCGGGCGCGACGCGCTCCACGAGCGCATCGTCAATCTGCGGGCGCAGACTCGGCGGATCGATCGCGGCACCCGCGATCGGCGGTTGTTGCGTGCTTGGCATAGCTGTCTCTTTTAACGTTGAGGAAGCAGTGGGCTACGAACGGGCGAGGATTCCGCCGCGTCCGCCTTCGCGAATCTGCTGCTGAATCAGGTTGACCGCGTAGAGCAGACCGTCGGGCGTCGGCGGGCAACCGGGAACGTACACGTCCACCGGGATCACCGTATCGACGCCCTGGATCACGGCGTAATTATCGAAGACGCCGCCCGAGCTCGCGCAGGCGCCCATCGAGATGACCCACTTGGGATCGGCCATCTGATCGTAGAGGCGCTTGACGACGGGCGCCATCTTCTGCGAAACGCGGCCGGAGACGATCATCAAATCGGCCTGACGCGGCGAGCTGCGGAAGACTTCCGAGCCCAAGCGCGCGATATCGTACTCGGCCGACGTGACCGTCATCATCTCGATCGCGCAGCAGGCGAGACCCATGGTGAGCGGCCACACCGACGAGCTCTGCGCCCAGCGCGCGACGTCGTCGAGGCGCGCGAGCAAAAATTGTCCGGGACCTATCTCCACTGAAATCCGCCTTTCTTCCACACGTACGCATACCCGATCGCGAGGACGATCACGAAGACGATCATCTCGAGCAGACCGAAGACACGTAGCGCGTGCATCTGCACCGCCCATGGATAGAACGACGCCGCCTCGACGTCGAAGATCACGAAGAGCATCGCGATCAGGTAAAAGCGCACCGGGAAGCGGCCCTGCACCGCCGAGGTCGGCTCGACGCCGCACTCGTACGCTTCTTGTTTTTGAGGATTCGGCTTCGCGCGCCCGAGCAAGCCGGGCAAGAACGTGAAGAGTAGTGCGGCCGCTAACGCGACGCACAAATAGATGGCGACCGGTCCGTACGGATTCATGGCTTGTGAAATTTTTCACAAAGTCGGTCGTTTACCTGGGAAACGACTCGGAAAAGCCCGCCAATTCCATACGATTGGACTGCAGCGACCACGCCAATGGAGGGCTTAAGGCCCATACAAGGATGCTCCCTTCTGCCGGAAAAGTCGCAGGTGAAATCCGAACGTACATCAATGTTGTCAGCATGCGACCGACCGCCGTACTTCTACTTGCCGCCCTGCTGCTCGCCGCGGGACGCCCGACGCCGACACCGCCGCCGATGACCACGGCGCAGGCCGTGGTGCAGCTACGCGGCATCGTGCAGCGCGGGCTCGCCCTCGTCCCGAGAAACTTCGCGGGCGGTTACGGCCCCGCGACACGCAGTTCGGACGAAGCACGCCACTATCGCGTCGCCGGCTCGCTCGCCACACACTGCGCGACGTGCGAAGTGATCGACGAGTACGCGATCGGTACGAACGTGCGCGAACGCTGGGTGTACGAGTTCGACTACTACGGACACAAGGGATGGAAGCGCGGGCGCATGATCGAGTTCGTGGAGAGCGCGCTCGGACCGCTGATGCGCTCGTTCGACCTGCAGACGGGCTCGACCGACGACGGCGAAACCTATCTCGATTGGCGCTCGAACGACACCTTCGTGTACGTCGAGACGTTCTCCGGAAAAGACGCGACCGGCGTCGAGGTGCGCATCGGACACTACCTCAAAAAGAACGCGCACGTCGTGAAATTTTCCAGTCCGCTCTCGTCGGATGAAAAGACGCAATTGAAGAATGACGTGAAGAACGTGCTCGCGCTCGGACTCGCGAATGCGCCGACCGATTTCACCACGCTGCGCGGCAAAAGCTACGCGAGCGAATCGTTCGCGGCCAACGTTTCCTTCGGAGAGACGGTCGGAGGCTGCACGATCTCGGAGACCCCGCCGACGTCGGGAGCGAACGGCGCGGGCTATTGGGAGCTCACGTGTCAGACGGCGGCCTTGGGCGGCGATCAGAAGGAGCTCTTGGAGCTCTTGCGCTCCACGATCTGGGATGCGCTGCCCGGTTCGTATAAAACGTCGGCCGACGCCGACAAGGGCGCCGCGGATTACCGCTGGGAGGACGGCACCGCGCAGATTACGGTATCGCTCGCGCAACGCACCTACGATGACTACCGTGACGACTACGAAATCTCGATTCGCCACTGGCTTCCGAGCAGGTAGCGCGCACAGGCGACCGTCAGGATGAGCGCGTACTCTCCATGCGTATGCGCAATCTCGTGCTCGGACTCGTGATGCTGCTCGCCCTCGGCGACAGCTGCAGCAACAACGTCGTCGGCGTGCAAGACTACGGGAGCGTCACCGGACGCATTCTCGACGCCACGACCAATCGCCCGATCGCTAACGCCCTGGTCTCCGTCGGCTCGCTCTACACCGGAAGCGCCGACCCGCAGGGAGCGTTCACGCTCCAAAATATTCCGATCGGTCGCCAGATCGTGACCGCGCGTATGCCCGGGTACACGACCGATTCGCATCAGATTCTCGTGCGCAAAGATCGCGTGGCAGCGGCCGGGTATCTGCGGCTCGTCCCGCTGACCGTGCCGCCCGGCACGCCGACGCTCGCCCCGCCCGCAACGCCGACCCCGGCTGCCACCGAAGTTCCGACGTGGTCGCCGCCCGGAACGACCGCCACGCCCTCACCCACGCCGATGCCGACAGCCTCGCCGACGCTCTCGGCGACCGCCTCACCGACGCCCTAACGCAAACGCATGTCCGCGAGATCGAGATCGTACTCGATCGCGCGATAGACGTCGTCGGGAATCTCGCCGACCGTTCGCAAGCGCGCGATCTCTTCGCGCTCGGCGTCGAGCGTCGAGCGTTCGAGATGGTGCGCCACCGCATTCTCGCTCGTGGCTTCGTCGGCGTCGGCGGCGTCATCGAGATGTCCGCGCAGATGCGCGATGCGTTGCTCGTACTCGCCGAGCAGACGGCCGGCCACCTCCCAATGCTGCGGTGACGAGAAGCTCGGCTCGAGCGTGCGCAGATGCGCCATCGCCGCTTCGAGCGCGCGAATGCGGATCGTCGTTTCGAGCGTTTGCGCCGAGGCGGTCTCGCCGATCCCAAGCCAGCGAATGAGCGGCGCGAGCGAGAGTCCCTGGACCACGAGCGTCACCGCGATCACGCAGAGCGTGATAACGATGATCTCGGCGCGCCCCGAGAGCGGCGCGCCGTGCGCGTCGGTGAACGGCAACGCGAGCGCCGCCGCGAGCGAGACGATGCCGCGCATGCCCGTCCACGCCACGAGCGCGATCGGCTTCCACGAGCGCGGCATCGGATCGCGCTCGCGCAGCCCCCGCGAGAGCGCGCGCGGAAGCCACGTCGCCGGATAGACCCACAGGATGCGCACGACGATCACCGCGAGGCTCACGACGAGCGCATCGCGCACGAAGGTGCGCGTGGATTCGAGCACGGAGACCAGCCCCGGCAGTTGCAATCCGATCAGCAGAAAGACGAACGCGTTGAGCAAGAAGATCATCACTTGCCACACCGCGGTGCCGACGATGCGCCCTTCGGCGTCGAGGACGACGATGGCGCGACGACTCATGTAGATGCCTGCGGCGACCGACGCGAGCACGCCCGATGCGCCGAGCGCGTCGGCGGGCAGATACGCGATGTACGGCGCGAGCAATAAGAGCACGTTCGCGATGGTGGCATCTTGCATGCCCCGCTTCGCAAGCACGTGCAGCACGCCCGCGACGAGCATGCTGCTCGCCAAGCCGATCGCGATGCCGCCGAGCGAAGCGAAGACGAACGTCGCGCTTGCGTGCGCGAGCGAGAACGTTCCCGAGACGGCGGCCGCGAGCGCGAAGCGATAGAGCACGAGCGCCGTCGCGTCGTTGACGAGACCCTCGCCGGTGAGCACCGCGACGACGCGGCGCGGCACCGCCAGGCGCTGAAAGACGGCTTCGGCCGCTACCGCATCGGGCGGAGCGACAATCGCGCCAAGCGTGAATGCCATCGTCCAGTCGAGTCCTGCGAGCGCGTGCGCGACGAGCGCCACAACGACGGTCGTAAAGACGACGAGCCCGATCGCGAGCAGGCCGATCGGGCGGGCGTTGCGGCGAAACTCGAACCAATCGGTGGACCAGCCCCCGCCGTAAAGCAACGGCGGCAGCACGATCAAGAAGATGAGATTCGGATCGAAATGCGGTCGCGGAAGATTCGGAATAAAGGCGAGCGCGATACCGCCGAAGACGAACGCGATCGGGTACGGCACCGCGACGCGCTTCGCGACGATCGCGACCGTGACGACGGCCGCGAGCAGCACGACGAGGAGCAGCGCTTGGGTCACGTGATGGTGACGCCCAGCGCGCGCAGATCGAGCGCGTACCCGCAGACCACCAGATAGACGCTCGCGCTCTCCGCCGCGAGGCGCTGCTTCATGCGTCCGAGGACGTCGCGGAAGAGACGCGCGGAGGCGGCTACCGGCACGATGTCCCAGCCGACCTCTTCGGCGACCACTACCACGTCGGCCGCGGAGCGGAGCATCACGTCGGCCAACTGCGCGGCCTCAGCGTCCAGCTGGGCTTCGAATGCGGCGTAGTCGCGTTGGAACTCTTCGATGTGGGTGGCGATGCGCGCGGCGAGCCACGTGCCGAGCGCGTCGATGACGAGGCAGCGATCCTCGCCCGCGCTCGCGATGATCTCGACCAACTCTTCGTGCGTGAGCGAGGCGCTCTCGACCAATTCCCACTCGCGCGGCCGCTCTTGCATGTGTCGCCGTAGACGCACGTCCCATTCGCCGTCGTCGGCTTCGCGAATCGCGGTCGCGATGAAACGCACGCGCTTGCCCGATGCCTGCGCGATCTGGTTGACGTAGCGACTCTTGCCCGCGCGAACCGGACCCGTGACGAGCGTGACGGCCATGCGGATGCCTTCGGCGCACGCGCGTTGAACTCTGCCCGAGCATGGTCGCCGAGAGAATCGCCGCCTTCGTCATCGGGCTTGGCCTCGTGGGCTTGGCGCTGAACGACGTCTTCCAGTCGGTCATCGTGCCGCGCGCGGTCGGACGCCGCTTTCGGCCGAGTTACTATCTCACGCACCTGCTTTGGCTACTCTGGCCCAAGCTCGCCTGGCGCGTGCACCCACGCGATAACGACAAGCGCGAGGATATGCTCGCGGTCTTCGCGCCGTTCAACCTCATCATGATCCTCGGGTTCTGGTCGCTGCTCTTGTTGCTCGGCTACGGGCTGATGCTCTACACGTTGCGCGGCGAGGTGCGTCCGCCGCTCGAATCCTTCGCGCAGGCGCTCTACTTCGCCGGCACCGCATACTTCACGATCGGCTTCGGCGATTTCGTCGGCGCGCACGGCGTCACGCGCTTGATCTCGCTCGCCGCCGGCGCATCGGGTCTCGCGGTCGTCTCGACCACCACCGCGTACCTCTTTGCGATCTTCGGCTCGTTCCAAACGCGCGAGGCGTTTGTCGTGAACGTCGGGGCGCGCGCGGGAACGCCGCCGAGCGGCGTCGGCCTGCTCGCGATCGCGGGCTACGCCGGGATCGTCGAGAGTCTTCCCGATGTGATGCGGGACGCGCAACGCTGGTGCGCCGTGGTGATGGAGACGCATCTCGCGTATCCGACGCTTGCGTACTTTCGTTCGAGTCACGACAACCAATCCTGGGTCGGTACCCTCGGCACGCTGCTCGACGCATCGACGCTCGCGCTCACGACCGTCAAATGCAACGCGGGCGAGGCGCGCATCTTTCACAACCTCGGGCGGCACGCTGCAAGCGACCTCGCGCGCTACTTCGGCGTGCGCTCCACGATCAACGACGCCGGTATCTCGCGCGGCGAGTTCGAGCACGCATGCGATCGTCTGGAGAGCGCGGGATACGAGTTACACGAACGCGATCGCGCGTGGACGCGTTTTTCCGAACTGCGCGGCGAGTATGCGGGATCGCTCAACGCCCTCGCGCACTTCTTCTCCATCCCACCGCTGCAATGGGTCGGCGACCGCTCCACGCTCGATACCGAGAGCGCGCACAAGCAGAGCTAGAAACCGTGTTCGGCGTCGTGTTTGTGAAGGAAGGCGCGTGCGTCGTCGATCGGGAGCGCGAAGCCGATCGAGCGCTCGTCGTCGAAGCGTGATTCGGCGATGCCGATGATCTCGGCGGTATCGGTGAGGAAGATCGGCCCGCCACTTTCGCCCGGCACGATCGACAGCGAGACTTCGAGCGCGTCCTTGCGCACCGAGGAGAGGCGCCCGGTATTCACCGAGGTGGCGAGACCGAGCTCTTCGTCTTGGAACTCGTCGGGAATCGGATAGCCGAGCACGCCGACGTCGCGGCCGATCTCCGCGTCGAGATGCGCCGAATGGCCGAGCGGCGCGACGGTGAGCCCGCGCGCGGGCGTGCGCAGCAGCGCGACGTCGAGCGTCTTATCGAGCGCGACGACGCGCGCCGGAACCTTGCGCTTGTTGCCGATGGTGGCGTGCATCTGCCACGCACCCTCGACCGCGTGCTCGACGGTGAGGATATCGCTGCCCCACGGACCGCTCGCGATAACCACGCCCGTCGCGTACGCATCGTCGTAGCCGTCGCTCTTCTTCTCCGGCGGCACGCGCATCGTAAGCAGGACGACCGAAGGGCGCAGCGTGCGCACCGAACGCACGATGCGATCGTCCGGATAATCCGGCGAACAAGCGGACACGATGAGGGAGAGCGCCGTAACGAGCGCGAGCACGAAGATACGCATGGGACGAGGCCGCTGGTTCGCTACGCGGGCGCGCCGCTCCGCTCGACGAGCGCTGCTCGCAACGCATCGAGGCCGGCGCCCGAGCGGGCGCTCACCGCGAGCGCTCCCGGCTCGCTCGGCACCTCGCCGTGGGCCGCGTCGATCTTGTTGAAGACGAGCAGGCGCGGGGTCGCATCGAGCTCGAGATCGTGCAGAATCGCCTCGACCGCGGTACGTTGGCGCGGCCAATCGGGATTCGAGGCGTCGAGCACGTGGATCAGAAGCTCGGCCTCGCGCAGCTCTTCGAGCGTGGCGAGGAAGGCATTGACCAGATCCTTGGGCAGATCGGTGATGAAGCCGACGGTATCGGCCATGCGCACGTAGCGGCCCGGCGCGAGATAGACGCGGCGGATCGTGGGATCGAGCGTGGCGAAGGGCTGATCGGCCACGAACGCGTCGGAGCGCGCGAGGGTGTTGAGCAGCGAGGATTTGCCCACGTTCGTGTAGCCGACGAGCGCAACCAGCGGCTCGCGATGCGGGGCCGAACGCCGGGTGCCGCGCTGGCGCCGCACCTCTTCGAGTTGCTTGCGCAGCAGGCTCACGCGCGCTTGAATGCGGCGGCGATCGACTTCGAGCTTCGTTTCGCCGGGGCCGCGCGTGCCGATGCCGCCGCCGAGGCGCGAGAGATCGGCGCCGACGCCGATCAAATTCGACTGGCGATAGCGCAGTTGGGCGAGTTCGACTTGCAGCTTGCCCTCGCGGCTGCGCGCGTGCTGCGCGAAGACGTCGAGGATGAGCATCGTGCGATCCACGATCGGCACGCTGATGATGCGTTCGAGATTCTTGCGTTGGCGCGGGCGCAGATCGTTGAGCACGAAGACGAGCTTGGAGTCGAGCTCGCGCGCGCGTTCGGCGATCTCAGCCGCCTTGCCGCTGCCCACGAGCGTGGCGGGATCCACGTGCGGACGCCGCTGCACGATGCGTTCGATGATTTCGGCGCCCGCGGCATGCGCCAGCGCCTCGAACTCGGCGAGTTCGGGTTCGAGTGGACGATTCGGGTCGTTTGTATCTACAGCGACGACAAGCGCGCGATCAGCCAGCGGAGTCCCTCATTGTAGTTCGGTCCAGGGCGAAAGAGCGCGTCTTCGATGCGCGCGTTTGGGGTGGTGAAGACGTGCCCTTCGCGCACGGCGCGCAAGCTCCGCCACGGCTCGGTGCCGACCACGTCGGCGAGACGCGTTCCCGGCCCGCTCACGATCGCGTCGGGCTGCGCGCGCAGGAGCGCTTCGTCACTATACGCGCCCCACGGCGCGTGCAAGTCGCTTGCGGCATCGCGCCCGCCCGCGAGTTCGATCAAGTGCGCCACATACGACCCGGCACCCGCCGTCCATACCGGCCCCGTACCGAGCGCCACGAAGACCGAGGGATGCCCGTGCACGGCGTGCGCGCGCGCCACAAGCGCGGCCGTCTGCGCCTGCAGCGAGCGCACGAGTTCGGCTGCGCGCCGCTCGTGATGCGCGAGCGTGCCGAGCATGCGGATGTCGCGAAAGATATCGTCGTAGCCGTCGTCGGCGACGAGCACCACGCGAATGCCCACGCGACGCAACGGTGCCACGAAGCGGGCCTGCGACGGAATGCCCACGACGACATCGGGATGCAGCGCGACGATGCGCTCCACGTCTACGCTCTGAAAGTCGGCGACGCGCGGCAGGCCCCGCGCGCCCGCGATATCGTCGGTGAAGTTCGACACGGCGACGACGTGCGCGCCGATCGCGAAGGCGTCTTCAGCGAGCGACGGCACGAGCGCGACGATGCGCACGTCGCCGGCCCGCGCGGGCGCGACGGCGGCGAGCGCGAGCATCAGAATGAGGCTCAGCGCGCGCAGCGTTCGACGAATCGCCATATCGTACGGTCTCCCGGAAAGAAGCGTCGGTGAATGAAACTCGCGAGCACGTTCTCGCTCACGGCGCCGCGGTCGCCCGGCCCATCGTAGGCCGGAGGCTCCTCGAGCGTACTCGTTGCGTAGTGGAATTCGTAGCCGCGCACGCGATCGCCCGCATCGTCGAGAATCGTCGCGCGCGATGCGTACGTGTCGCGGTAGCCGATCGTGAGACGCGGCTGCGCGATCGTCGTCGCGCCGCGCAGGACGCCCGCCATCGCGTGGCTTCCGTGCGCCGTGTCGAGTCGGTCGGCGAGATACATCAAACCGCCGCACTCCGCGTAGATGGGGAGTCCGTCGCGCGCGGCAGCGCGCAACGCCTCGCGCATAGTGCCGTTGCCTTCGAGGGCGGCGCCGTGCAGTTCGGGATAGCCGCCGCCGAGCCAGATGCCGCGCGTTCCCGGCGGCAACGCACGATCGCGCAGCGGCGAGAACGGCACCGGTTCGGCGAGCGCCGCGAGCGCATCGAGCGTTTGCGGATAGGTGAACCAGAGCGCGTCGTCGGCCGCGACGGCGATGCGCGGCCCCGCGGCGCTCGCAACGGCGGCGCGCGGCGCTTGCGGCGCGCCGAACCATTCGTGCAGATCCACTTGCGCGGCGAGCGCATCGGCGACGGCGTCGAGCATCGCGTCGAAGGCATCGCTGCGCTCGACGACGAGTCCGAGATGCCGTTCGGGCATCGTCCACGACGCATCGTACGGCAGCGTGGCGAGCAACGGGATGCCGACCGCTTCGCACGCACGGCGCACGGCGCGTTCGTGCGCGGCGCCGCCGCAGCGATTGAGCACCACGCCGCGCAGACGCACGCGCGGCTCCATCGTCGCGCACCCGATGGCGACCGCGGCGGCCGACTGCGACATGCGCCATCCGTCAACCACGAGCAGCGTCGGCACGTCGGCGAGCGCGAGCACGTGCGCGCTCGACGTTTCGCCCGCGTCGTCACCGTCGAAGAGGCCCATCATCCCCTCGATCACCACCGCACCGTGCGCTTGCGCGAGTTCCGTGCGCACGCGCTCTTGCCCATCGAGGTACAGGTCGAGGTTGCGCGCGCGCACGCCGCAGGCGTGCTCGTAGAGGCGCGCATCGAGAAAATCGGGGCCGATTTTGAACGGCATAACCGCGTAGCGCGCGCGGGCGAGCGCACGCGCAAAGGCGAGGCCGACGAGCGTCTTGCCCTCTCCGGTTCCCGCAGCGACGATGCCGAGCGCGCGTTGCACGGCCGCTTCGGTTCCAGCAGGTGCGCTCGGGCGCCTCTGCCAATCAGGCTCGCTCAGGTCTGCAGCGCGGGAAGCCGGTGAGATGCCGGCACGGTCGCGCCACTGTATGCAGGGAGCCGTCTTAGCGTCACTGTCCGTTTGGGTGGGAAGGCGCGAGACACGGAGCGATCCGAGGCGACGATCTGCGAGTCAGGATACCGCAGCGGATCCGATATCACCGTCGTTCCTCGCGTAAAGGAAGGTCGTCTTCATGGCTCTCATCGGAGCGCTGCGCGTTCTCGCCGCAGCGATCACCGCCGTTTCTCCTTCGCCGACGCCGTCGGCACCGCCGCAGATCGTGCACGTCGTGACGAGCGACCGCTCGGAGACCACGCTGCGCAACACCATTCGCACCACCTTCGTGGTGACCGCCGACGAGATCGCGCGGCGCGGCTATCGCACCGTCGGCGACGCGCTCGCCGACGTTCCGGGCGTGGAACTCTTCAACTACGGGCCGATCGGCGCGAGCGTGGATTACGGCATCCGCGGCAGCAGCTCGGCGCAGGTGCTCGTGCTCATGGATGGCGTGCCGATCACCGGCAGCCTGGCGAATTCCGTGACGCTCGGCAATCTCTCCACCGTGGGCGTGCGTCGCATCGAAGTGGTGGAGGGCGGCGGCTCGACGCTCTACGGCACGGGCGCGATCGGCGGCATCATCAACGTCATTACCGACCGCACGCAGCACCCGCATGTGCTCGCGCGCTACGGCACGTTCGACGATCGCGAAGTGCAGGTGGGCGCGGCGGGCTTTTCGTTCGATCGCACCGTTGCGACCAACACGTACGCGCTGCCGCCGAGCCTCGATCCCTTTGCCGGTACGCCGAATCCGACGACGCGCGACAACGGCGATTATCGCGCAACCACGGTACGCTACGACGGGAGCCGCACGCTCCGCGCGATCCGCGCCTCGCTGCACGCGACCGCTGAATCCGACGACATCGGTGCCGCAGGCTTCTTTCCGTATCTTTCGTCCACCAGCCGCGAGCACGATGTCAACGACGGCGTAACGCTCTCGCTCGCTCGCGACCGCGCGCAGTCCACGACCGAACTTCAGCTCTTCGGTAGCTCGCAGCGTATCGGCTTCGCCTGCAACGCAGCAACCGACGCGAATTGCTACACCGCGGTACCGTCTCTCAACACCGAAGGTCGCGTGGGGCTCGGCCTGCGCTCCACCGTGCACGGCGCGCGCGAACGCCTGATCTACGGCGTGGACCTCGCGCGCGGCAGCGTGCGAAGCGACGACGGTAACGGCGACATCACGAACAACGCGCTCGCGCAGAGCGCCGCGTACGCGCAGGAGAGCATCGAGACGCGCACCGGCGAGTTTTCGTTCGGCCTGCGCGGCGAGCGCGACGGCGCGCTCGGCGGCGAGTTCTCGCCGTCAGTCGGCTGGCGCAACGACTTCGGCGCGTTCACGCTGCGAGCGAATGCGGCGAGCGCCTTCCGCGCGCCGAACGCAAGCGAGCTCTACTTCCCCGGCTACGGCAATCCTCAGTTGCATCCCGAACGGGCGCAGGTTGGTGACCTCACGCTCACCGATCACCGCGCGCTCGGCGGCATCTCGCTCGGCTGGTTCACCAACCGCACGAACGATCTGATCGTGGCGACGCCCGTCGGCGCGATCTACGTGCCGCTGAACGTGGATCACGCCTTCATCCAAGGCTTCACGCTCGACGCGAGCACGCTGCCGCTCCACGGCATCACCACGCGCCTCGCGCTCACCGATCTCTACCG
>JAGWSR010000096.1 GCA_028869385.1 bacterium | reverse complement strand
GCGCCGTAACCCCACGAGTAGCGCTTGCCGCGCTCCGCGTCGAGCCCGAGTTCGGTACGGATGCGCCGATGCGTCCACTCCGCGAGCGCCTCGGCCGACTGCACGGTGAAGCCGTGCAGAAAGTACGATTCGCTGTAGTCGCCGCTCGCCTGCAGCGCTTCGGTGCGTTTCGCCGCTTCGGTGCCCACGGTCACCACTTGCAGCGCCACGACGTCCACCGGCTGCCCATCGTGCGGTTCGCGCAGGTAGTCGGCCAAGCACAGGTGCTCGCCGCCGAGCTGGCGCGTGAAGGCGAATCGCGCGATCTCGCGCGTGTGGTCGGCGGGATCGTAGAGCACCACATCGTCGCCGATGCCGGCCGCGGGATAGTAGCCGTACGCGACCTTCGGCGCCAGCAATCCGCCGCGCTCGGCCTCCGCCTGGTAGCGCACGAGTCGCGGGTCGAACTCCTCGCGCATCAGTTTCTCGAAGGCCTCGCCCTTGGTGTTGCTCGCGCCCCACGAGAGCCGGTAGAGGCTCTTGAGATCGAAGCACGGCCACAACTGCGACACGTTCATGTCATCGAGCGTGACGGCGCCCCAGAACGGCGGCACGGGAATCGGCGCGCGCTCGGCTTTCACCGCGGAGATCACGGGTTCGCGCGGCACGTGCTCGCGTGCAGTCCGCTGGCGATCGCGCTGCGCGACGACTTCGGCGCGCATGCGCTCGACGAACTGCTCGCGCGCCTCGGGCGACGCGGTGAGACGGTCCATGACCTCCAAGCCTTCGAACGCATCCTTCGCATAGAAGAGGCCGGGTTCGAAGACGCGATTGCCGTCGTCGAGCAGCGCGATGCGCCGCCCGAAGTCGCGATTGATCGCGGCGCCGCCGACGATCACCGGAAAGCGCAGGCCGCGTTTATCTTGCTCGGCGACGCAGATCGGCATCTGTTTGCTCGTCGAGACGAGCAGCGCCGAGAGACCGATCGCATCGGCGTTCACCTCGACCGCTTTGTCGAGAATGACGTTCATCGGCACTTGCTTGCCGAGATCGTGCACGGTGTAGCCGTTATTGGTGAGGATCGTGTTGACGAGATTCTTCCCGATGTCGTGCACGTCGCCGAAGACCGTCGCGAGCACCACGGTCCCTTTCGTCGTGCCCGCCTTGCGTTCGAGAAACTGCTCGAGATGCGCGACGGCCTTCTTCATCACCTCGGCCGACTGCAGCACGAACGGCAGAATCAACTCGCCCGCTCCGAACTTATCGCCCACGTCTTTCATCGCCGGCAACAGGATCTCGTTGAGCACCTCGACCGGCCCGCGCGCCAGCAGCGCAACGTCGATCTTCGCTTCGATGCCGTCCTTGCGCCGCCGGAGAATCGCGTTGTGGATCTGCTGCTCGATGGGAAGCTCGGCGTCGGACTCTTCGGGGCCCTTCGACGCGCCCGCGTCGCCCTGCGCCTGTCGCTGCGCGAAGTGCTCGATGAGCCGTGCGAGCGCATCGGCGCGACGGTTGAACACGAGATCGTCGCAGAGCTCGCGCACGTCGTGTTCGAGCTCCGCGTACGGGGTGATCTCTTTGGCGTGCACGAGCGCGAGATCGAGCCCGGCGTCCACGCAGTGGTGCAGAAAGACCGAGTTAAGCGCGGCGCGCGCCGCGGGCGTGAGCCCGAACGAGACGTTCGAAACTCCGAGCGACGTGAGCACGCCCGGCAACTCACGTTTGATCCGACGAATGCCCTCGATCGTCTCGACGGCCGACTCCGCGAACTCCGGATCGCCGGTCGCGAGCGTGAAGGTGAGATCGTCGAAGATCAGCGCGCCCGGCGGCAGGCCGTACTCACCCACCACGATATCGTGGATGCGCCGCGCCACCTCGAGCTTGCGCTCCGCGGTCTTCGCCATGCCCGCTTCGTCGATCGTCAGCGCCACGACCGCGGCGCCGTGTTCGACGACGAGCGGCATCACCACGTCCATCTTCGCGCGCCCCGCTTCGAGGTGCACCGAATTGACGATCGCGCGTCCGGGATAGTTTTCGAGCGCCACCTGCACGACGCGCGGCTCCGTCGAGTCGATCATGAGCGGCGCTTCGATGGATTGCGCGAGACGGCGCACGAGTTCGCGCATCTGCTCGTCTTCGTCGGTGCGCTCGGTGAGCGCACAGCACACGTCGAGCACGTGCGCGCCGCCCTCCACCTGCTCGCGCGCGACCAGCATGATCTCGTCGTAATCGTCGGCGAGCAACAGGCGTTTGATCTTGCGCGAACCTTGACTGTTGATGCGCTCGCCCACGAGCAGCGGGCGCGGCTCTTGTTCGAGCGCGACGGCGGTCATGGCTGACGCTACGTTCTGTTTCTGCGCGGGCTCCGGTCGTCGCGTGCGCGTCGCGAGACGATCCACGCCCTCGCGCAACGCGCGAATGTGATCGGGCGTCGAACCGCAGCATCCGCCGACGGTGTTCACTCCGAATTCGGTGACGAACGCGAGCAACTCGCGGGCGAGTTCCTCCGGCGTCTCGGGATAGATCGTTTCGCCCTTCGGGCCCATGAGCGGCAGCCCGGCGTTCGGGATCACGCTCACGAAGCAGCGCGAGTTTTCGGCGAGATACCGCACGCTGTCGCGCATCTGCGCGGGTCCGGTCGAGCAGTTGAGGCCGATCACGTCAATCGGCAACGCGTCGAGCGTGGCACAGATCGCGCGAATATCGGTACCGAGCAGCATGCGCCCCTCGGTGATGAGCGTCGGCTGCGCCTGAATCGGCACGCGCCGCAACCCGCGGTCGAATTCGCGCACGATGCCCGCGATCGCGGCTTTGAGTTCGAGCAGATCCTGCATCGTCTCGAGCAAGAGCAGGTCCACGCCGCCGTCCACTAGCGCGCGCGCCTGCTCGCCGTAGATCGTCGCGAGCTCTTCGAAGGTGATCTTCGAGAGCGTCGGATCCGACGACGAGACGAGCATGCCCGTCGGCCCCATCGAGCCCGCGACGAAGCGCGGGCGATCGGGCGTGGCGATCGCATCGCACGCTTCGCGCGCGAGCCGCGCCGCGGCCACGTTGATCTCGTAGGCCTTCTCGCCGAGTCCGTACTCGTCGAGCTTCAAACGCGACGCGGTGAACGAGTCGGTCTCGACCACGTCGGCGCCCGCTTCGAGATACGCGGTGTGGATCGCGCGGATCGCATCGGGTCGCGTGAGCACGAGCGCCTCGTTACAGCCGAGATAGCGCTCCCCGCCGAAATCGGCGGCGGAAAGTTCGAGCGCCATGAGCTGTGTGCCCATGGCGCCGTCATACACTAAAACCCGCTCGGAGAGCAGGTGCAAATACTGACTCAATTACGTTGTACTCGCTTGTTCGACGGCGAAGTCGGCGTTCAGCCGAATCGCTCCGACCGCGCGCCCAGCTCGATTATACACGACCGGTTCCGCAAAGCCTCGGAGCTCGGTCGCATCGGCAACCGCCAGGCCAAGGGCCCGCAGCGCGGCCATCGTTACCGGCGGGCGCGCCCGGCCGCCCATGCCGTCGATCACCTTGCTCGCGAAGCCCAGCCCACGCGGAATCAGCGCCACGCCGTGCACGCCCTCGGCGCCCACCTTGCAGGCCACCGCGCCGCCGGCCGCCGCCATCAGCACCGAGTCGAACTCGCCGGTTCCCGCCACATACTCCGGATACGACACCATCGCGTCGCGCACGACGAGCAGCGCCATCGCGTCGTGCGGCGGCAACTCGGTCAGCGACGCGAAGCGCGCGAAGGCCATCGCCGCGCGACGCAGGCCCGTCGCATAGACGGGGATGCCGCAACCGTCCACGCCGATCGGCCACGTCGCGGCATCGTCGTCCGACATCCGCGCGCAGAACGCCAGAATCGCTTGCTGCGCCGGATTGCTCGGTTCGAGATACGTGGATGTATCGGCGCCGAGCACCTTGCAGAGCGCGAGAATGCCCGCGTGCTTGCCCGAGCAGTTGTTGTGCAGCGCGGTCGGCTCGACGCCCGCGCGCAGCATGGCGTGCGCGGCGCGCTCGTTGTACGGCAGATGCGGCCCGCACTGCAGCGCGCTCGCATCGAGCCCGATCTTGTTCAGGATCGCCTCCACCGCCTCCACGTGAAACGCTTCGCCCGAGTGCGACGCCGCCATCACCGCGATCTCTTGCATCGTGAGGTCGAAGGCTTCGCGCACGCCGGCCGCGATCGCCGCGCCCGCGATGAACGGCTTGGCGGTGGAGCGCAGGAAGACGGGCGTCTCGACGTCGCCCACGGCGAAGACGATCTCGCCGCGGGGCGTCGCCGCGCACGCCGCGACGTGATGCACCGATTCGACGATCTCACCGCGGGTGACGTCGACCATGGGGACTCCGGAGGGTTGCTGCAAGGCGATCCGTTCGTTAGTTGACGAGGGCAGGCTCGACCACGACGGCTTCTTGCTCCGCAAAGACCGGATTGCTCAGGTAGCGCTCGCCGGTATCGCAGCCGATCGTGACGATCGTCTTGCCCTTCGACTCCGGCCGGGCGGCTACTTGCAGCGCGGCCCAGAGGTTGGCGCCCGCCGAGATGCCGACCAGCATGCCCTCTTCGCGCGCGGCGCGCCGCGCCGTCGCGATCGCGTCGGCATCGCTCACGCGCAGCACTTCGTCGTAGATCGCGGTGTCGAGCACCTTCGGCACGAACCCCGTGCCCGTGCCTTGAATCTTGTGCGGACCGGCCGCGCCCCCCGAGAGCACGGGCGACGCATCGGGTTCGCCCGCAACGATGCGCACGCCGGGCTTGCGCTCTTTGAGGAGTTTCCCCACGCCCGAGATCGTGCCGCCGGTGCCGACCATCGCGACGAAGACATCGACCGCGCCGTCGGTATCGCGCAGAATCTCCTCGCCGGTGGTGCGGTAATGCACGAGCGGGTTGGCGCCGTTCTCGAACTGCTGCGGCATAAAGTACTTGGCCGGTGCGGTGGCGGTGATCTCGGCCGCCTTCGCGATCGCGCCCTTCATGCCGTCGGCGCCGGGCGTCAGCACGACCTGCGCGCCGTAGGCTTTGAGCAGATTGCGCCGCTCGACCGTCATCGTGTCGGGCATGACGAGAATGCACGGATAGCCCTTGGCCGCGGCGACGAACGCGAGCGCGATGCCCGTGTTGCCGCTCGTCGGTTCGATGATCGTCATCCCCGGAAGCAAACGCCCGTCGCGCTCGGCGGTCTCGATCATCGCCACGCCGATACGGTCCTTTACCGACCCGGCGGGGTTGAACGACTCCATCTTGACGAGCACCGTGCCGGGCAGGCCCGCGTTCAAGCGCGGGATCTTCACCAGCGGCGTGTTGCCGAACGTGTCGGCCAAATTGTCGTAAATCCGTGCCATAGTGCCCCCTACAACCGCTCGCGCGGCCATGAGTTTTCGCCTCGAACGCGAACGTTCGTTCGACCATGTTCTCGCTCGCCGGCAAGTCGCTCTACGTCGAGGCGCTCGATCTGTGGATCGACAGCATGAGTTCGCGCGAGCGCTGCTACGTCTCCCACGGGCACAGCGATCATGCGCGCCCGCACCGCACCGTCGTCGCCACGCCGAACACCGCGCGCATCTGCCGCTCGCGCTTCGCGCGCCGCGCCGAACGAGCGCCGCAACTCTCGTTGCTCGCACGCGACGAGCGCCCGCGCGACGAGGTGCGCTTCGAGGAGCGGGCGTTCAACGAGCCGTGGACGGAGGGCGAGCATCGTCTCACGCTCTTCAGCGCCGGGCACGTGCTCGGCAGCTCGCAACTGCTGATCGAGGGTGCGGCCGGCTCGTTCGTGTACACCGGCGACTTCAAACTCGCGCCTTCGCTCACCGTCGAGCCGCCCGAGGTCAAACGCTGCGACGTCGTGTTGATGGAGTGCACCTACGGGCGCCCGCAGTATGCCTTTCCGCCTCGCGAGGAGGTGGCGGGCGAGATGATCGCCTTCGCGCGCGACTGCCTCGAGCACGACGCGGTGCCGGTCTTCTTCGCGTACTCACTCGGCAAAGCGCAAGAAGCGATGGCGATTCTCGGCGGGGCGGGGCTCCCGCTCACCGTGCACGGCGCGGTGGACACGCTCGCGCACGTCTATCTCGAAGCGGGCGTCGCGCTACCGCCCTTCGCCCGCTATCACGCCGAAACGTTCGATCCCGCAAGCGTGCTCATCTGGCCGCCCGGCGGAAAGGCGCTACCGAAAGCGCTGCGCGGACGCAACGTGCGCACCGCGATCCTCACCGGCTGGTCGCTCGACCGCGGCGCATTCTTCCGCTACGGCACGGAGCGCGGCTTCGCGCTCTCCGACCACGCCGACTACCCCGCGCTGCTCGAATACATCGAACGCGCGCAACCGAAAAACGTGATCCTCAATCACGGCTGGCGCGATTTCACCCACCGCCTCCGCGCCCTCGGCATCAACGCCGAATACCTCGAACCAAACGCCCAACTCTCGCTCTTCTAGTGTCACCCTGAGCCTGTCGAAGGGCTGAGCCTGTCGAAGGGCCACACGCCCCACACACACGTGTCACCCTGAGCGTGTCGAAGGGTTGAACCGCCCTTCGACAGGCTCAGGGTGACACGGTTATGTCTCCGCGAGACACGGTTAGGTCTCCGCACACACATGACACACCCACCGTGTCATGCTGAGCTCCCCACGTGTGTCACCCTGAGCGTGTCGAAGGGCCGCACGCCCCACACACGTGTCACCCTGAGCGTGTCGAAGGGTTGCACGCCCCACACACGCTCAGGGTGACACGGTTCGGTCTCTGCGTGACACGGTTAGGGCTCAGGGTGACACAACCGCGCGACGCACGCGGTTTACGTTTTGGCGAGGATGCGGGTGCCGAGTTCGCGGAGGCGTTCTTCGATGTCGAGTTGGCTTGTGAACATTGTCGCGCTCTCGGTGCCGCCGTCGACCACGCCTGTCGTCGTCGCGCGTTCCTCGGAGCGATAGCCGCCGGTTTGCATCGTTTGTGTTTGCGGGTTCAACTCGCCGGTCGTGCCGCTCGTCGGTGAGCCCATCGCGGCTTTGAATTGGAACGGAACGCCCGCGACGAGCGGCTTCGTGAGGGTGATGCTGCACGGACGTTGATCGAGCGCGAGCGTGAACGACCGTCCGAGCACCGAGAACGCGGCGCGCAGGCGCAGGTCGAATGTCACCACGCCGTTCTCGCGCTGCTGCACGGCTTCGGGCGATGGCGTCCAGCGATAGTTCACGATGTCGCTGATCAGGGACATGTCAACCGTCTTCACGAAGGGGATCGGAACGGGAATGTTCGTCAGATGGACGACTTTCGAATTGCCGTCCTGCAGTGGCTCGACGATCATCGGCAACGATTTGATCGGGCCGGCGAACGCGAGCAGCACGGCTTTGAGGTACGGTCCCGCGGGCGATTGTTTTTCGCTGTCCTCGTAGATGTCGGTGGTCAATCCGACGTGCGTTTCGAGAATCGGAATCGTCTCGCCGTACGAGTAGTGTTTACGAAAGATCTCAGACATACGTTCCTCCGTCGTTTTAGCGTCTCCACATGATAGCGGAGCGACGGCGGAGCGTCATTGGACGAGGCCCTTCCAACTACGTGCACGGAAGGGCGCGCGTCCGCATGCTTAGTCCACGCCGATGTCCCACAGCAATCCGAGATCTTTCTTTGCGAAGGTCTTGAAAGCGATGAGCGTTTCGGTGGATTCGATACCGTCGAGCGCGGCGATGTGCTCGGTCACGAGATCGTTGAGATCTTCGTGCTGTCTCACGCGTACGATCGCGACCATGTCGAACGGTCCCGCGACCGAATAGACCTCGGCGATTCCGTCGATCGCGAGCAGATCGTCGGCGATGGACTTCAGACGCGGGCGCGCGACGTTCATCAGAATAAAGGCGGTAACCATCCCCGCGCCTTCCGTACCGCCGCAACGCAGCCCTTCGCCCGTTCGGCGGGTATAGGGAGTGATGCGCCGATTCGCCGAGGTCGCCGACGCCGTAGCCGCGCAGAGCGGAAAGCTCGAGAAGGTGGCGAGCATCGCCGCGTACCTGCGTACGCTCGATGACGCGGACCTGAGCTCGGCGGCACGTTTCTTCACCGGCAATGCGTTTGCGGCGCGCGACCAACGCAGTCTCAAACTCGGCGCTCGCACGGTCGCGGCGGTGGCGCAGCGGGTCTGGGGATTCTCACGCGATGCGCTCTCCGCAAGCTATCGCGAAACGGGCGATCTCGGCGCCGCGATCGGGCCGCTCGTCACTCCATCGAACGATCTCGCGCTCTTCGCCCCCGATCCGCTCTCGCCGTCGAGCCTCGCGCTCGCGTTCGCCGCGATCGCCGAGGCGACGGGCAAGCACGCCGGGAAGCGGCGCGAAGCGATCCTCGAGCGGGTGCTCCGCGCGTGCGGCGGGCCGCTCGAAGCGAAGTACGTGGTCAAGATCGTCACCGGGGATCTACGCATCGGCCTGCGCGACGGCCTCGTGCATGAAGCGATCGCGGCAGCGTTCGATGCGCCGATTCAGGTGATACGGCGCGCGGTGATGGCGACGGGCGACGTCGGCGCCGTGGCGTCGGCCGCACGTGACCGCACGCTCGACCATCTCCACGTTGCGTACGGAACGCCGATCGGCATGATGCTCGCCTCCCCCATCCCCTACGGCGAGCGATACACCGAACTCGGCGCGAGTGACTGGATCGTGGAGGACAAATACGACGGCATTCGCGCACAGGCGCATCTCGACGGCGAGCGCGTTCGTATCTTCTCGCGCACGTTCAACGACGTCACGCAATCCTACCCGGAGATCGCGCGCGCCCTCGGCGGCGCGCGCACGCGCATGATTCTCGACGGCGAGATCGTGGCGTGGCGCGACGGCCGCGCGTTGCCCTTCCGCACGCTACAGGCGCGTCTGCAACGCAAGGAGATCGACGCATCGCTCCTTGCCGACGTGCCGCTTCGCTACGTGGTCTTCGACGCGCTCGCGATCGACGAGGAGTTTTTGATCGACGAGGCCCTGCTCGACCGCCGCGCGCGTCTCATCGACGCGCTCGTGCCGAACGAGCACGTCACGCTCGCGCCCTTCCAACGCCTCGAGGCCGGAACGAGTCCCGGCGACGTGAATGCGCGTTTCGAAGCCGCCCGCGCGCGCGGGAACGAGGGCCTGATGCTCAAGCGCACCGACGCGCCCTACGCACCCGGACGCCGTGGCAAGTGGTGGTTAAAACTCAAGCGCGAGCTCTCGACGCTCGACGTCGTCGTGGTGGCCGTCGAATGGGGGCACGGCAAGCGCGCGAAGGTGCTCTCCGACTATACGTTCGCCGTACGCGACGAGGCCGGCACGCGGCGCACCATCGGCAAGGCGTACTCCGGACTCACCGATGCGGAGATCGCGGCGTTGACGCCGTGGTTTCTCGCGCACCAAACCGGTCGGCGCGGGCGCGCGCTCGCGGTGGAGCCGACGGTCGTGATCGAAGTCGCCTTCGACATCGTCCAGCGCAGTGAACTGCACGAAAGCGGCTACGCGCTGCGCTTTCCACGTATCGTGCGCATTCGCGACGATAAGCCAAGCAGCGAGATCGACACCCTCGCGCGCGTCGACGAGATCTACGCCGAGATGCTCGCGCGCGAGGGTGCCTCGTGAACTCGCGCTAGCGATCGAGCCGTCGTTTGCGCTCCGCGCGAATGCGCGCCGCGCGCTCGCCTGCATCGGTCGACATGCGCCCCGCGCGCGTACGAGCGAATGCGCGAACGCGCGCGACGGCAACGACCGAAAGCAACGCGAGCGCGAGGATCGTAAACGCTCCGTGCCAGCGAATCGGCCAGGCGCCGAGACCTGCGGCCACGACGGCGACCAGAGCGGTGAGCGTCTCCCAGCGGGGCATGACGACGACTACCGCACGAGGCACGCGCTCGCCTGCGCGCGAAACGCGCGCAGCATGGGCTTTCCGATCGAAACGATCCGCACCGCTTTCCCGTCGCTCGCGATCGCCGACGACGGCACGCCACGCCGCTACCTCGATAATCCGGCCGGAACGCAAGTCCCGCAACGCGTCGCCGACGCCGCCGCGCGCTGCTTGATCGAGAGCAACGCGAATCTCGGCGGCTTCTTCCGCACGAGCATCGCAGCCGAGGCCGTCACCGAGCGCGCGCGCGATGCGATGCGCGACATGCTCGGCGCGGCTTCCACGCGCGAGATCGTCGTCGGGCCGAGCATGACCTCGCTCACCTTCCGCATCGCACGCGCGCTGGCACGCGACTTCTTGCCCGGCGAAGAGATCGTCGTGACGCGCATGGATCACGACGCGAACGTAGCGCCGTGGCTCACGCTCGCCGAAGAACGGCGCCTCACCGTGCGGTGGCTACCCTTCGACGAGCGCACCTGGCGCATCGAGCCCGCGGCGCTCGACGCCGTACTCACCGATCGGACGCGCTTGGTCGCGCTGAACTACGCGAGCAACCTCACCGGCTCGATCAACGACGTCGCAACGCTCGCCGCGCGCGCGAAGGCCGCGGGGGCCCTCACCTACGTGGATGCGGTGCAGTTCGCGCCGCACGGGTTCGTGGACGTTACCGCGCTCGGCTGCGATTTTCTCGCCTGCTCGTCGTACAAATTCTTCGGGCCGCACCTCGGCATCGTCTGGGGTCGCGAGGAGTTGCTCGAGGAGTTGCGCGCCTATAAGGTGCGTCCGTCGACCAACGATCTACCGTGGCGGTTCGAACTCGGCACGCCGCAGATCGAGCTCTTCGCGGCGCTCGAGGCGAGCGTCGAACATCTCGCGTGGATCGGCGAGTTGCTGGGCGAAGGCGGCTCTCGCCGCGAACGTATCCGGCGCGGCTTCGCGGGCTCGATCGCGCACGAAGCCACGCTTGCGCTCGAGTTGATCGACGGACTCCGCGCGATTCCGGGCGTCCGGATCGTCGGCATCGACGATCCGGGGCGCGTCGCACATCGGGTGCCGACCGTCTCCTTCGTTCACGATACCATCGCCCCCGATACCATCGCCGAAGCGCTCGCGCGCGAGAATATCTTCGTGTGGAGCGGGCACAACTACGCGCTCGAAATCGTGCGCCAACTCGGCATCCCCGAAGAACGGGGCGTGGTGCGCATCGGCGCCGCGCATTACAACACCCACGACGAGATCGCCGCCACGCTTGCGGCGCTACGGCGAATCCTGGCGGAATGAAAGAAGCCGCTCGTAATACGAGCGGCTTCTTTCATTCGCCCCTTCGACAGGCTCAGGGTGACACAGTCGGTTACTTGTTTTTGAATTTGGCGACGCGCTTTTCGTTGTAGGCGGCGATGCCTTCTTTGGCGTCTTCGCTCTTGAAGAGCAGCGACTGCAGTTCGCGCTCGAGCGCGAGCGCGTCTTGGAGCGGCAGTTCCGCACCGGTCTGCACGCTGCGCTTGATGTGACCGACGGCCATCGGCGCCTTGTTCGGCGTGCAGAATTGACGCGCGAAGTCGATGATCTGCGCGCGGAACTCCTCGGCCGATCCCTCGAAGATGTCGCTGATGACGCCCCAGTCGAGGGCCTGCTCGTAGCTGAAGGTCTTGCCCGTCACCATCAGTTCGATGGCACGCGACTTACCGACCAGACGCGCGAGGCGCTGCGTGCCGCCGGTACCGGGGAGCACGCCCAACGCGACCTCGGGCAGGCCGATCTTGCCCGCGTCTTTGCGCGCGATGCGGATGTCGGCCGCCATCGCGATCTCCATGCCGCCGCCGACGCAGTGTCCGTTGAGCGCCGCGATCACGAGCTTCGGGGTCTGCTCGAGGCGAATCAGCGTCTCGTTCGCGTGCAGGCAGAACATGTATTTGAACTCCGGCGTCACCGAGTTCAGCATCGCGATGTTCGCGCCGGCCGAGAAGAACTTCTCGCCGCTGCCGGTGAGCACGATCACTTCCACGTCGCCGTCGAAGCGCGCATCGAGAATCGCTTCGTCGAGCTGGCGCATCATCTCGTGCGTGTAGGTGTTGGCGGGCGGATCGTTCATCTCGATGAAGCCGATGTGCCCGTCTTTCCAGTAGTTGACGACGCGTTTGCCGTCGAAGGGGCGCGCCTCGCGTCCGAAGGGCGTCTGTACCGTGGTCGTTCCGTTTCCACTCATAATCGTCGTTCCTTATTCGTCGGCGCTAGTTCGCGCTCAGGTTGCCCTTCGGGGCGATCCAGTCGGGGTTTTTGAAAAACTCGGTGAGAATCTTGTCGTCGGCTGCGGTCGGGAGCACCGTCGGAGCGTAGGCTTCCCACTGCTCGGCGGTGAGTTCGCGACCGTCGGTCGTGAAGTACTTGCCCGCGTACGCGCCGATCTGGCGATTGAAGCGCATGTCGGGTGCGTAGAGCTTCGTCTCGCTCGCGTTCACTTCGTTCACGCGCGCGACCGTCGCTTCGACTTCGCTGAAGAACTGCTCGCGGGCGCGCTCGTTCAGCCGTTCCTTGTCCACCGACTCGTCGGTCTTATCCTCGTCCACGCGGCCCTTGATGCCCCACGTGTAGGCCCACTGCGCCGAGCCCGAGTGATCGGTGCCGAAGAGGTCGAGCGAGCCGGAGATCCACTTGTTGTAGTACTTCTGCTGCATCTGGACCGGAATCACGCCCGCCTTCGCGATGCGGCGCAGGCCCGTGATGCCGGTGCCCATGTGGAACGACTCCTCGCGCAGCATCGGTCCCATCGATTGGGCGAGCGGCGCGAAGCTCGAGTGCGAGAGCATCGTGAGTTGGAACTTGCCGTCGCGATCCATGAAGTTGGTGTAGGCGAAGAAGTCGAGCCAGTGCGTCACATCGTCGTTGAACGCGTTGAGCAGGCGATTCTTCTTGCCGAACGCGCGGCGCTCGAGCATCTTCTGCGCTTCGATCTTGCCCTCGCTGCCGAAGTGGTTCACAAGCAGATGGCACATCTGATAGCCGTGGCGCGTCTCCTCAACCATGATGCGCACGAGCGCGGCTAAATCGTACTCGGAAGGCGCGTTGTTGACGAGAAAGCGTTGCTGCTCGTTGGAAGCGAACTCGGTATCGCCTTGGAACACGATCATATTGAGGACGGCGTCGCGCATGCGCTGATCGGGAATCTCCCGCACCTTCTCCCAGCGGCGGTCGCCCTTGAAGTCCCCGAAGAAGATTTCGTTCGTGGGCAGGTCGCCGTACTTGGCCTCGAAGGTATAGCCCGGCATGAAGCGCTCGATCAGCTCTTGGTCGAGCCCGATGTCGCTCTGCCAATCTTTGAGCAGGTCGATCCAGTCGTCGAAGGTGGAAATGCGTGCCATGTGCGCTCGTCACCCTTCCTCGGGAGGCGGTCCCGTGTGACAGATTTAATGATATCCGTGAGAATACTGATATACTACGCTACGGGTAGGGGAGCGTGTCAATTAAGAGCCTGAACCATCGGCCGATCACGCGGCCCAACTCCTTCATCTTCACCCTCTACGGGGACGTCGTCGCGCGCCACGTCGCCGACGGGGCGCTCGCCATCTCGAGCCTCGTGCGCCTGATGGCGACCTTCGGGCTCTCCGAGGCCGCGGTGCGCCAGGCGGTCTCGCGCATGTCGCGCCAAGGGTGGCTGCAAGCTCACAAGCTGGGCAACCGCGCCTTTTACCGCGTGACCGAGCGCGGGCTGCGGCGCATCGAGGAGTTGAACCCTCGCATCTACGGCCCGGTCGTCGAGTGGGACGGCCGCTGGCGCATGCTCACCTATGCGGTCGCCGAGAACCAGCGCGAAGGGCGCGACCGCCTGCGCAAGGAGCTCGCCGTGCTCGGCTGGGCGCCGCTCTCGGCCTCCACCTGGCTCTCGCCGCGTGACGCGCTGGCGGAGGTCGAAGAAGCGGCCCGCGCGGCTGGCGTCCACGAGAACATCGACCTCTTCGAAGCCGACCATCGCGGCCCGGAGAGCGACCGCGAGCTCCTGCGCAAATGCTGGGACCTCGAGGCCATCTCCAACGCCTACCGCGACTTCATCCACGCCTACGAGTCGCGGTTGGTCCGCGAGCGCGAGCGCCAGGACCTCACGCCCGAAGAGGCCTTCGTCGAGCGCCTGTGGCTCGTGCACGACTACCGCAAGTTCACCTACGTGGATCCGGGCCTTCCCAGCACCCTCCTGCCCGCGCACTGGCCCGGCACCACGGCCGCGGCACTCTTTCGCGAATACTACGCCGCGATCGACGCGAAATCGCTGAGATTTTTCTGGGGAGCCGTAGGCCAGGCGGCTCCGGGGTAGGCGTCGAAGCCCCGGCGCCATGCCCAAACGGATTCTCTCCCTCGCGTTCATCGCGGCGAGCGCGTGCGCCCTCGCTGCATGTAACAGCGGCGCGAATATCAACAATATCTACGGAACGCCGGCGCCGACCGTCGGCGCGACCGCGACCCCGAACCCCGCGATCACCGCGGCTCCGGTCTCGGTCACCGTCGCGGGTTCACCGCTGCCGAATCAGCCGGTCACACTCTCGACCGACAACAACGGCACGGCCGGCACGACCCTCGCAACGCAGAATACCGACGCGACCGGAAAGACCACGTTCAATCCGATCACCGGCGGCGGATTCTACTGCTTCACCACGGTCTATGCACCGCCGGCGCCGGCATTGCCGATCACGAAATACTATTGCGGCGATCAGTGGCAGAGCGGTATCCTCTTCGCTTTCTAAGCCCACCCCGCACGTAACCGAATAAAACGCGACGGCGCTCCTTGCGGAGCGCCGTCGCTGTGCGTTACGCGATGCGAGCGTTACGGCTGCTTGCCGAGCGCGTACTGCAGTTGGAAGCGCACCGTGCGCGGCGTCGCCGGCACGAGCGGGTACTGCAGCCCCGACCCACCGTATGCACCGAGTTGACCGGCGCTGTTCTCACCCGAGATCGCCACGCCCGAGTTCGGCTGCACGAGGCCCGCGAAGACGTTCGTGTTGAGCAGATTCTGCACGGAGATCTGTGCGGTCAGCGTCTTATTCAGCGGGTGACGCACCGTGAAGTCGAAGAGCGCGAACGGCGGCTGGAAGTAGGTGTTGTTCTTGCCTTCCAGATCCATACCGAGGCCGAAGTAGTCCTTCGCCTTCGTCGTGTACTCGACGCGCGCGTACGCCTTGAAGTACGGAATGCACGCGTCGGTTCCGCCGTCGCTGCATTGCTGCACGCCGTTGGCCGGAATGCCGTAGCCCTTGCTCGGGTAGAACGAGAGCGGGATCCCGTCGACGACCGAACGCGCGAGCGTCGCGGTCGCGTAATAGCCGAAGCCCGTCTCCGGCTGGTTGCGAATCGTGAGCATCGCGAACTGCGAATCCAGCTTCGCCGCGTTGAGCGGCTGCTGCACGAGCGAGTAGTTCGGATTCACGACCGGCGAGGTGAGGATCTCGAAGACGTCGTGAATCTGACTGTTGAAGTAGTCGAAGCTCACGATCGTGTTGCGGCCGAAGCGCTTGTCAACGCCGAGGTCGAGTTCGTACGCGCGCTCCGGCGCGAGGCCCGGGTTCTTCTGCACGAGCGTGTTAACCGTGCCGCCGGTTCCCGATGCTTGGTTGACGAACGACGTGCCGCTCACGAGCGACGCGTACGGGAAGGTCGTCGAGGTGCCGTAAGCCGCGCGGTACGAGAGCCCGCCTTTGGGCGAGAACGTGAGCGCGACGTGCGGATCGAAGCGACCGACGGTGCGCGTGAGACCGACGGTCGTGACGGTCGGCTTACCGCCGCCCGAACCGCTGACGGTGCCGGTCTGCGAGCCCGAGAGCGCCCAGAGACTGTCGTACAAGCCGACCTTGAGGTCGAGCATCGGGTTAAGCGCGAACGATCCGGTGAGCGAGAGCTGGTTGAAGTGCGCCAGCGTATCGGGCGTGGCGACGTTCGCCGGCGAGTTGTAGTACGCGAACGTCTCATCGGTGTGGAAGTCGTACGTGAACGTCACGAGATTCGCACCGAACGGATGCAGAAACTCGAGCGTGTTGCCGCGGAGCTTGTCCGACTCGAGCAGGCTGAACGGCTTGTTGTTACACGCGGTCAGCGACTGATTTCCCGAGACGACCGTCGTGCCGACGATGCCCGAACAGGCCGAGCTCGGCTGCGACGACGGATACCAATAGTTCGCGTAATTCGCCTCGCCCGATCCGTCGATGATGCGCGCGATATTGCCCGCATAAGGACGTAGGAGCAGCGTGTTGTTGCCGATCGCGGTGCGTAGCTGCGCCGTGAAGAGCGGCTGATTGTTGTAGACGTTCGACCCCGGATAGAAGAAATAGCCGTCGATCGTCTTGCCGACGTACTGCTGTCCGCTCGGCGCGGTGCATTCGATGCCGCCCGGAAGACAGTTGACGATCTTCACGAGACCCGCATAGACGCCGTAGCTCGTCGCCTGCGGAAGATAGCCGGCTTGCGAGCCGATGAAGCCGACTTCGAACGAAGTCACGGGCGAGAAGTCGTAACGCGCTTTGACGATCTCACCCTTGGAGAAGAACGCGCTGCCGAGATCGCCGCAAAACTGGATGATCCCGGTCGGCGCGCCCGTCTGCCACGTATTTTTCGTGGCGGGATTGAGCACGCAGCCCTGACGACCGTGGTAGAGTCCGTTCTCGCTGCCGTACGCGCCGCCGAGCACGTACGAGAGACGTCCCGCGCGGCCGCTCGTCAAGAGCGCCGAGTACTGCGAACCGAAATTGTCGATGCCGGTGATGAACGAGAACTCACGCTTCGACGTGAAGTTCGGCGTCGTGAGGTTCGCGGTGCCGCCGACGGCCGTGCCCGCGAGTGCGGTCGTGTTACCGGGGCCGATCTGCGTCTCGATGCCGCCGAGCAGATACGAGTTGAAGAACTGCGAGAACCACACGCCGTAGCGGCCCGCCGAGAGCGGATGACCGTCGATCAGCACCTGCGTCTCGTACGGCTGCGAACCGCCGAGCGAGATCGAGGTGTTCGGCGACGAGCTGCCCTTTTCGAGCGAGGCGCCGGGGATGCGCTGGATCACGTCGTTGATCTGCGGCGCGGCGAGATTGGTGATCTCTTCACGCGGCAGCACCGAGATGGATGCCGCTCCGGTGTTGATCGCGCTCGCGCGACCGACGGTCACGTGCGCGATGGTGCGCAGCGAGCTCAAGTCGGCGCTCTGCAGCACGACGTCGACGTTCTGCGTCTCGCCCGAGAAGAGCGCGAGCGAGTCGAGTTGCGCGGGCAGATAGCCGCCGCGAACGACGGTCAGGCGATACAGACCGGGCGGAAGCGCCACCGCGAACGCGCCCGAGGCGTCGGAGACGGTGTGCTTGAGAGCGATGCCGGACACCGTGACGTCGGCGCCCGCAACCGGTGCGCCGCTCGTCGTGCGGACCGTTCCGGTGAGCTTCGCGATCGCCTCGTCCGAACGAGCGGCGATCGGCAGCCCAACGGCGATCAGCGCCGCGGCGACCAGGAGGTTACGAAAAAACACGAGGTCCTCCAAAGAGTTGGAAACAAAGCAGCACGCGGAATCCGCGTGCTGCATCAGAGTCTACCAGCCGGAGATTATTCCGGCATTAACCCCCTACTCTTCGTCTTCGTGTAAGTGCAGGTGACAGCCGTCTTCCGCGTCGGAGAGCACGTCGCGCGCTTCGTTCAACACCGCGCGCGAGAGCGGGCGCACCGGCGGTGTCACCGACCCTTCCGGCGCGAGGAAGGCCGACTCGCTCCACTCCTCCCACGTCTCGAGCGGCTCGCCCTCGACGTCGGCGGGAAAGCGCACGCAGAATCCCTGATCGAGATGCACGCCCACGATCATCACCCGCGTGCCGCGAGGGAAGTACGTACCGTCCTTCCAGAGCGTCCCGTAGGTGGTGTCGTAGTAACTGCCGATCTTCAGCGGTTCGATGGTGCCGACTCCTCGCGATCAGACGCCGAACGGGTTCATCGGTTTCTCCCCGATGAACGTGAGCACGCTCTTGGTCTCGGAGTAGAGCTTCATCGTCTCCATGCCGAGTTCGCGACCGTACCCCGATTGTTTGTATCCCCCGAACGGCACGCCCGGAAAGACCGCGTAGGGCGTGTTGATCGCGACGGTGCCGCTGCGCAGCGCACGAGCGACGCGATTGGCTCGACCGATGTTCTCCGACCACACGCTTGCCGAGAGCCCGTACTCGCTCGCGTTCGCGAGCGCGATCGCCTCGGCTTCATCGGCGAACGGCACGAAGGTCACGACCGGACCGAAGATCTCTTCGCGCGCGATGCGGGCATCGGGCGCGGCTTCATAGGCGGTGACGCTCCAGAACATGCCGCCGGCGTTGCGGCCGTCGAGCTTCGCCCGCTCGCCGCCGAGCAGCACGCGCGCGCCCTCGCTCGCGCCGATCTCACAGTAGCTGCGAATCTTCTCGAACTGCTCGGGCAGGGTGATCGCGCCGACCTGCGTCTGCGGATCCTCGGGATCGCCCACGCGCACGTTGCGCGCGCGCTCGACGAACGATGCCACGAAGCGGTCGTAGATGCTCTTCTGCACGAGCACGCGCGAGCGCGCCTCGCAGGCCTGTCCCGCGTTGTAGTAGATGCCGTAGATCGCGGCGGCGACCGCCGCGTCGAGGTTGGCGTCGTCGAACACGATCGAGGGCGATTTGCCCCCGAGCTCGAGCGTCACGCGTTTGATCGTCTCGGCGGCGGTTTTGGCGACGAGTTTCCCGGTCGCGGTCGAACCGGTGAACGCGATCTTATCCACGAGCGGGTGCTCCACGAGCCACTGTCCGAGGTCGCGACCCGAGCCGGTCACGACGTTGAGCACCCCTTCGGGAACGCCGGCCTCGAGCGCGATCTTGCCGAGTTCGAGCGCGGTGAGCGGCGTCGAGGGCGCGGGCTTCAATACCACGGTGCAGCCGGCGGCGAGCGCCGGGGCCACCTTCCACGATGCGAGCAAGAGCGGAAAGTTCCACGGAATGATCGCGCCGACCACGCCGACCGGCTCGCGCACGGTGTTGGCGAGGTAGGTCGGCAGCGGCGGGGGCATCGTCTCGCCGTAATTCTTGGTCGCGGCGCCCGCGTAAAACTCGAAGCAGTCCACGATCGCGCCCATCTCACCCTTGGCGGTGGAGATGGCCTTGCCGTTGTCGCGCACCTCCATCAGCATGAGGTCGTTCGCGCGCTCGGCGATCAACTGCGCCATCTTGTTGACGATCTTGGCGCGTCGCGAGGCCGCCATCTGCGACCACTTGCCGCCGTCGAAGGCGGTGCGCGCCGCGCGAACGGCACGATCGAGATCGTCGTGCGTGGACTCGGGAACCTGCGCGATCACCTCGCCCGTTGCCGGGTTGATGTCGTCGTAGGTGCTTGCGGACTGGGTTGCGGTCATATCGTGTGTGTGGTTCCTACTCGAAGCGTTCGAAGATGGTCGCGATGCCCTGGCCAACGCCGATGCACATCGTCGCGAGGCCGTAGCGTCCGCCACGGCGGCGCAGTTCGTGCACGAGCGTCGTCGCGATGCGGGCGCCGCTCGCGCCGAGCGGATGCCCGAGCGCGATCGCCCCGCCGTTGACATTCGTCTTGTCGGGATCGAGTTCCAGGTCGCGCATGCAGGCGAGCGACTGCGAGGCGAAGGCCTCGTTGATCTCGATCAGGTCGAGGTCGGCGACGCGCAGCCCGGCGCGCGCGAGGGCCTTGCGCGTGGCGGGGATCGGTCCGAGCCCCATGACGTCGGGGGCGAGCCCCGCGCTCGCGAAGCCCACGATGCGCGCGAGGGGGCGCAGCCCGTGCTCCCTCGCGAATCCCGCCTCGGCCAAGACCAGCGCCGCGGCTCCGTCGTTGATGCCCGACGAGTTGCCCGCCGTCACGCTGCCCTGAGCGGCGAACGCCGGACGCAACTTGGCCAGGCCCTCGAGCGTGGTCTCGGGGCGCGGATGCTCGTCGCGCGCGAGCGCGTCGAGCGGCGCGAGTTCGTCGTCGAAACGTCCGGCGGCGACCGCCTGCGCGCATTTACGCTGCGAGTCGAGCGCAAAGCGGTCTTGTTCGTCGCGCGTGATGGCGTAGCGCTCCGCGACCTTCTCCGCCGTCTCGCCGAGCGCGATCGTCCACTCGCGCGGCATCTTGGGATTGACCATGCGCCAACCGAGCACCGTGTCGCAGAGCTGCGCGCCGCGAGCGAAGGCGTGCTCGGCCTTGGGCAGCACGTACGGCGCGCGCGTCATGGACTCGACGCCGCCCGCAATCATGAGCTCGCCCTCACCGCACGCGATTGCGGCGGCGGCGGAGTTGATCGCCTGCAGGCTCGAACCGCAGAGCCGGTTCAGGGTGACACCGGGAACCTCGACCGGAAAACCGGCGAGGAGCGCACCCATGCGCGCGACGTTACGATTATCTTCACCGCTCTGATTCGCCGCGCCGAAATAGACGTCGTCGATGCGTTCGAACGGAATCGCCGCGCGCTCCGCCGCCGCGCGCATCGCGCTCGCGGCCAGATCGTCGGGGCGCACGTGCGCGAGCGCGCCGTTGAAGCGTCCGATCGGCGTGCGCGCCGCGGAGATCACCCATACCTCGCGTCCCGCAATCACAGAACGGGACGCTCCATCGGCACGTCGATCGGTTCGTCGGCGTCCTCGCCGTCGTCGGCGTCGAGCACCCAGAGCGCGCGGTGCGGCGCGAACGCGTCGCCGTCGTCCTTCGCCACGCGGCGCAGGATCTGCGCGATGCGTGCGCCGCCGATCTCGCGTCCCCACGCGAGCGGCCCGATCGGATAGTTGACCCCAAGGCGCATCGCGAGATCGATGTCGTCGGGCGTCGCGACGTTCTCTTGCACCGCGATCACCGCTTCGTTCACGATCGCGCCGACGACCCGCCCGAGAAAGAGTCCGGGCACGTCCTCGACGAGCACGACGCCCTTGCCGAGCGCCTCGAAGAGCTCTTGTGCGACCGCGAGCGCATCGTCGGAGCTCTTCTCGAAATCCACGATCTCCACCACGCGCTGGCTCGCGAGCGCGCCGAGCACGCCGTACCCCACGACGCGATCGGGATGCTTCATCTTGCGCGTCGCCGCCGCGAGGTCGGTCGCGTATGCATCGCAGGCCACGATCGCTTCGGGCGCGAGCAGCGTATCGAGTTCGGCGAGGATCTCCGCGCGGTCCGAAACGCCGTCGCCGACGTCGATGGCGATCGTGGTCTCGGGCGAGATCTCGTCGAGCAACTCGTCATTTTCGACGCGTCGTACGTCGGCGTAACGCGCTTCGAGCTCTTCCACGAGCGCGTCGGCGGCGGCACCGAAGCCGATCACCGTCACGCACTCGTCGATCTTCTCCTCGCTCGGCCCCTCGGGGACGAGTTCGAGTCGCTCGGGATCGCCGTTCGCATAGTCGTAGAAGCCGATGCCGCTCTTGCGCCCGAGACGCCCTTGCTCCACGAGCGCGCGCTGCATCGCTTGCGGCTCCAGGCGCGCGGCGCCGACGCGTTCGTACACCGATTCGCTCGTCGCGAGATTGACGTCGAGGCCGATCATATCCATCAATTCGAACGGGCCCATGCGAAAGCCGGCGCCGCGCGCGAGCGCGTCGAGTTCCTCGACCGATGCGACGCCGCGATCGAGCGCGCGCATCGCCTGCAGATAGAACGGACGCGCGACGCGATTGACGATGAAGCCGGGCGTGTCGGCCGTCACGACGGCGGTCTTCTCGAGCCGCGCGACGAACGCGCGCGCCGCGGCGAGCGCGTCATCGGACGTCTGCTCGATCTCGACGATCTCGACGAGCTTCATCGCGACCGGCGGGTTAAAAAAATGCAGCCCGACGACGCGGTCGGGAGCGGGCACGCCGCTCGCGATCTCGGCGACGGCGAGCGACGAGGTGTTGGTTGCGAGCAGCGCCTGGGGATCGAGTGCTCGCGCGAGCTGTGCGAATACCGCGCGCTTCAACTCTAGGCGTTCCGGCACCGCTTCGATCGCGATCGCCGCCTCGCTGCGCTCGGGCACCGCGTCGCTCCAGCGAATGCGCGCGAGCACCGACGCGGCATCTCCGCCGCGCGACGCGTCGCGTTCGATCCGCGCGCGCCCGCGCTCGCGCGCGGCGGCGTCGGGCTCGACGATCTCGACGATGTATCCGGCCCGCGCCGCGACGCAGGCGATTCCGGCGCCCATCGTTCCGGCGCCGACGACGATCACGATCTCTTGCACGGAACGTCTCTTTCGCGAGCGGGGCCCGAAACGCTTCGTGGAACTAGGAGCCCATGCAGAAGCCGAATTGGCCGGTCCGTTCCTCCTCGTACGTCATCGACTCGCCCTTCATGCGCGTCCGTCTCGACGAACTCGAACTCCCGTCGGGAAGCGTCGTGCCCTATTACGTACGCGAGTCGCACGGCTTCGTGATGATCTTTGCCCTCACGAGCGCGCGCGAGGTCGTGCTGGTGCGTCAGTACCGCTACGGAAACGATTCCATCGCGCTCGAACTCCCCGCGGGCAGCCTCGAAGCGGGCGAAGACCCGCTCGCGTGCGCGAAACGCGAACTCGCCGAAGAGACCGGCTACACGGCATCTCGCTGGGAACCGCTCGTACGGATCCCCGCCGAGCCGGTGCGCTCCACGTCGATGCTGCACGCCTTCATCGCCTACGACGCCGTGCCGACGACCGCTCAACATCTCGACCCGACCGAAATCATCGAGCCGCACGCCGTCTCGCTCGATGAACTGCGCGACCTCGCGCGCTCCGGCGAACTCGGCTCGGTCGCATGTATCGCCGTCACCTTCGCCGCGCTCGATCGTCTCGCAACCTTCACGACTTCGCCATGACTTCCCGATAGCATCGGGGGTATGAATCAGAAAACGACCCTTGCACTCGTCGCCGCGCTCGCCGTCGGCGCGTTCGGCGGCGGTCTCGCGATCGGGGCCGGCACGCAACTCGCGCCGGTCACGAAAACCGATCTCATGTCGGCGATGCACGGCGAAGCGTTTGCCTACGCAAAGTACATGGCATACGCCAGGCAAGCGCGCGAACACGGCAACGCCTCGCTCGCCGCGCTCTACGAGCGCACCGCCGCCATCGAACTGAACGCACATTTCGCCGTGCACGCGCAGGAGTACGGCCTGGTCGGCAGCGATGCGGCGAACCTCGAAGACTCGATTGCCGGTGAGAATTACGAGACGACGACGATGTACCCGCGCTTTGCGAACGACGCGCAGCGCGCCGGCAACACCCACGCAAGCGCGCTCTTCCGATCGATCGGCGCCGACGAGGCGAACCATCGCGATCGCTTTCGCGCGGCGCTCGCCGCGCTGAAAAAGAGCGGCGGCTAGGGACGATCCGAGCGCAGCGAGCGGCGACGGTAGCGCGCTGGTGCCGAACCGCCGCCGCGCAACGCCGCGCGTAGCGCTCCCAGCGCGCCGAAGGGATAGACGCGATCCGCCGCGCTCGCGACGACGGTGAGTTCGCTCGTCGTCGGTACGAAGGCACGCAGCGCGCCGGTCGCCGCGGGCGAGAGCACGTTCAGTCCGTTCGAATACGGCGTGAGCGCGGGAACGACGATCAGCCGGGGCGACGCGAGAAACACGGGAACGTGCGTCCCTCCGCCGAGCGGCAGGCTCGGATGGAGGTGTCCGACGATCGTGCGCGGCGCGGCGACCGGCTCGTCGCCGTGCACGAGCATCCATCCGTCGCGCTCGATCGCTTCGTGCGTCGCACCGAGCACCGCGATGCCGCGCGAGCGCCCCTCGTGATTACCCGCCACCAGCGTCACCGTCGTCTCGACGCGCAGCAGCGCGAGCGCGTCCGCGACGACGCGCGCGGCCCCGTCGCTCATGCGACTGCCGTGAATGATGTCGCCGAGAAGCACCAACTCGCGCGCCGCCATGCGCCGTGCGGCCAGGACGAGCGCGTGCAGGCTCTCCGCGGTACTCCAGAGCGGCAGCGCCCCGCCGATGACGTCTTCGTATGCGAGGTGCGCGTCGGCGGCGACGAGCACGCGCGAGCGCTCGAGCCAGAGCAGTCCCTGCGGTAAGGCAACGGCGCCGTCGGCGAGCGCCGCCGAGGGCGCGGAGGGGCGCGGCGCGCTCACGTTCCGTACGTCAGCGGGAGCGCCGGATCGGCGAGGTCCACCCCCTCGGCGGCGCGCTCGCCGAGAAGCGCGAGGACGCGATCGTGCAATGCTTCGACCATGCTCGCGCGATCTTCGAGGACGACGTTGTCGCCGAACGACGAGGTGATGATGCCGAAGGTAAAGGGCGTTGCCGCCGCCGGATGCAGGACGCGCGGCGGCGCGACGATGCTCGCGAGATAGGCGCGCGCTCCGGGCACGTCGAGCAGGTCGTGCGTGACCGTACGCAGCGTCTCGCGCACGAGCGGAAACGCGCGGTCGCTGCGCCAAAGGCGGTCGAAAATCTTTTGCGCGTTCCAGCGCTGCGCGCCGCGGCGCAGCGTGCGGCCGCCCGCGCGACGGAGCACGAGCAGTCCGGTGTTCGCGACGTAACGAAAGTAATTGCGCAGCAGATGCGAACTGCGCAGGCCCTCTAACAGATCGCGCTCGAAGCATTCGGGATCGAGCATACGCGTCCACACCTCATCGGGAAGCTGCGCGTTCGGCGGCAGCGCGATGAGGAAGCCGTTGTCGTCGGTCGTGATCTGCGTGTTCGCGTGCGCATAGGCAAACACGCGCGCACCCACGACGCGCGCCAGCGTCTCGTTGACGCGCCGACCGGCACACGTGTGAAAGACGGCGGTCTGGCGCCGATCCATGCGATAGAGTTCGACGATCGGACGGCCTTCTTCGGGGACCGCGGAGAGCGCCTGCTGCTGGGCGACGTAGCGCACCACATGCGCGGCCTCGGGCCCTTCGAGCGCATAGCGCGCGCGCAAGAATGCGTGCGCGCCCCGCGCATCGCGTTCGCGCAAACGCTCGGCGACGCCGACGCGCAGCCGCACGATCTCCGCCGCGAGCGCGAGCGGCACGCCCTTCATGTGCGAGCTCCACTGCGGCACGGTCGGGCGCCCCGCGTAGGGCTCCGCGACGAGCCCGCGCGGCCCGAGCTCCTTGACGCGCAGCGTGCGGCCGCTCAACACGAAGACGTCGCCGACGCGCAGTTCGTTGACGAAACCCTCCTCGATGCGCCCGACATCGCTTCCGTTCACGCGAACCATGACGTGCGACTCGTCGGGGATCGTTCCCACGTTTTCGAAGAACGCGGCGCAGACGTCGCGACCGAGCCCGTAGATCGCCTCGCCGTCGAAGCCGAGGCGATGCACGTGCGCCTCGTCGTCGCCGACGCCGCCCGCCGAGAGATACTGCGCGCACGCGATCATGTCGGCGCGCTCGAGCGCGCGATACGGATAGGCGCGCCGCGCGAGCGCAAGCAGATCGTCGATCGCCACGCGCTTGTCGTAGCAGACGCTCGCGACCATCCACTGCGCGAGCACGTCGAGCGGCGCCTCGGGAACGACGATCTCGTCGATCGCGCCGTCGGCGATGCAGCGACGCGTGGCGGCCGCCTCCACGATATCGTCGCGATCCTGGGCGATCACGACGCCATGCGCGATTGCGTCGGGACGATGCCCCGCACGCCCGATGCGTTGCAGCGTCGGCGTGACGCCGCGCGCGCCACCGACGACGAGCACGCGGTCGATGAAGCCGATATCGACGCCGAGCTCGAGGCTCGAACTGCAGACGACGGTGCGCAAGCGCCCCGCGCGTAACTCCGCCTCGACGCGATGGCGCACGCTGCGCTCGAGCGCCGAATGATGCACGCCGATCGCGGAGAGGTCGCGCTCGCGCTTGGGCTCTTCGCCGGCGATTGTCTGAACTTCGTCGGCCTGGCCGCTCGCCTTCGCCATCTCGAGCGCCACACGCTCGGCTTGACTGCGAACGTTGGTGAAGACGAGCGAGGTGCGCACGTCGCGCGAGTACTCGACCGCGCGCGCGGCGACCGTCGCGAGCGGGGCCATCGCGCCCGCAAACGGCGCGTCGATCTCGATGCGAATCGCACGCAAACCGCGATGATCCACGATCTCGCACGCCCGGTCGCCGCCGGCGACGAAGCGCGCGACCCGCTCGAGCGGCGCGACCGTCGCCGAGAGTCCGACGCGATTGAACGGGCGATCGACCAGCTCTTCCAGCGACTCCAACGTCAGCGCGAGTTGCGAACCGCGCTTGTTTCCGGCGAGCGCGTGGACTTCGTCCACGACCACGGTTTCGAGCGTTCGGAGCGTCTTTCGGTAGCTCTCCATCGCCAGCATCACCGCGAGCGATTCCGGCGTCGTCACGAGAATGTGCGGCGGGCGCGCGAGCATCAGGCGGCGCTCCTGCGGCGGCGTGTCGCTCGTGCGCACGCCCGTGCGCACGAAGCGCTCGCGGATGCGCCCGCGCCGCCGCGCGCCGCGCTCGCTGTTCGGCCGTTCGAGCAGTCCCATCTCGCGCATCGGGCGGCGCAGGTTGTGCTCGACGTCGTATCCTAGCGCGCGCAAGGGCGAGATATAGAGCGCGTAGGTTCGCGCGAGGAGTTCGTCTTCGTCGCGCAGCGCCGCGAGGCGCGAGATCACCGGCAAAAACGCCGCGAGCGTCTTGCCCGTCCCGGTGGGCGAACAGATCAGATGATTGCGGCGCGCGAGACCGTGCGGCAGCGCGTCGCGCTGCGGCGCCGTGGGATCGGCGAGATGCTCCGCGCACCACCGCGCCACGTCGGGGTGCAGCGCCTCGAAGAACGACATAGGCCCGAACGAACGTTCGAGCCTATGCGGTGATTCTCTGCCGAGGCAGCCGAGCTATGCGTACGCGTCGATATTCCGGCCGAGCCCGATCGAGGCGGCGAGCACCGATGCTTGAATCGAGTCGAGTTGTTGGGTCGCCTTGAGGGCGCCGATATCGATGCCCTGAGTCACACTTGCCGCGGCAAGGCCGGTCGCGATGCTCGATAGATCCATAGCTGGCTGAAACCTCCATTCTTCTTATCGGTAGATTCGGATGAGAACTCCAGCATCGAGAGGTCCAACCATGCATCCCTTCACTCGTACCTTCATCCGCCTGACCCTGCTGATCGCGCTCGCCGCGATCGCGCTGGTCGCGGTCTTCTTCATCGTCAAGATCGTCCTGGTCGCCGCGGTCCTCGCCGCGGTCGTGATCGGCGGCCTCTTCCTCTATAACCTCATCCGGCGCCGCGTCAACCTGCCGGCCGTTCGCTCATAAGCCGGCGCAACTCGGCGGTCACGACCTCCGGCTCTTCGAGCATCGGCAGGTGGCCGCTCTGGGGCGCGAGCGCGAGACGCGCCGCGGGGAACGCCGCCGCGCTCGCCCGAGCGGTCTCGAGCGGAACGGACGGATCGAGCGCGCCCGCCAGGATCAGCACCGGCAGCGCGAGGTCGGGCACGATATCCTCGGCGCTATCGCGTAGCGCCATGCCGCGCAGCATCGCCGCGAGCCCACGCGGATCGTTGCGTCGCGCGAGCTCCGCCGTGCGCGCGTAGAGTTCCGGCGCGCGCTCGCGCGTCCCCGGCGCAAACGACGCTCCCAACATCTCCTCGACCAACCCGGCGTTCTCGCGCGTGCGCTCCAGATCGTCGGCTCGCTCGCGACGCCACGCCGCGCGCTCCGGTGCGTCGGCGTCGATGCGACTGGCGAAGAGCGCGAGTCGCGCGATACGTTCCAGATACATCCGCGCAAACGCGAGCGCGACGTAGCCTCCGAGCGAATGACCGACGAGCGTCGCGCGCTCGACGCCGAGCGAATCCAGCACCGCCGCGATATCGCCCGCGAGCGTTTCCATCAAGTACGGACCATCCGGAACGCTCGAACCGCCCATGCCGCGCAGATCCGGTCGCACCACGCGAAACGCCGATGCGAGCGCCGCGACTTGCGCATCCCAGATCTCGTGCGCGAGCGGAAAACCGTGGATCAACACGATCGTTTCGTCGCCATCGCCATCTACGCGCACGTTGATCTGCGCGTCGTCGTTACGTATCTTCACCGCAGTCGCATCACTCCGTCATATCACCAAAACTTGCAATCGTCCCGGTAATACTGTATAAGGTAGGCAACAACCCTGGCTGTTTGTCAGCTAGAGAAAGGATGACTCCACGCACATGGCAGTCAAACGAACGAAGAAGGCTGCGCCGAAGCGCGCCGCCGCGAAGAAAGCCGCTCCGAAGCGCAAAGCTGCGGCGCGCAAGAAGACCACCACGCGCAAGACCGCCGGCCGTAAGAAGACGACGCGCAAAAAGGCGACGCGCAAGAAGGCCACCGGCCGCAAGAAGACCACCCGCAAGAAGGCGACGCGCAAGAAAGCCGCGGGCCGCAAGAAGACCACCCGCAAGAAGACGACGCGCAAGAAGGCCGCAGGCCGCAAGAAGACCACGCGCAAGAAGGCGACCCGCAAGGCCGGCGCTCGCAAGACGACCCGCAAGGCGTCGGCTCGCAAGACGACCCGCAAAAAGGCCGCAGCCTAACACTCGATCGGCATTCGATGCCGTTTTGCGAGTCGCAACCGCGGCTCGCTTTTTTTTTGCCTAGACGCTGCGGACGACCGGATGCGCGGCGTAGGCGAAGATCACGAGCGCGAGCGCGATGCCGCCGCCGATCGCAAAGGTCGCGTGCAGCCCGATGCGCGAGGCGATCGTTCCGAGCACGAGCGAACCCGCCGGCACCACGCCGACCGCGATCATCGTATAGACCGAGACCGCGCGCCCGCGCATCTCGTCGGGCGAGAGCGTTTGGATCAGCGTATTCGAGGCGCCGAGAAACGCGAGCGTGCCGAACCCGATGAAAAAGAATACGGGAATCGTGAACGCGACCGACCAGATCGTCGCGAGTGCGAGCACGCCCGCGGCCATCGCGCCGCCTGCGATCACCCACTGCAGCGAGCGCGGCACGTGCGACGGAAACGCCGCGGTTACGAGCGCTCCGGCGAAGCCGCCGATGCCCGCCGCAGCCACCGCCCACCCGAGCGCTTGCGGTCCGCCGCGCAGCGTGTTCACGATGAAGGCCGGGATCAGTTGCGCGTACGGACGCACGAAGATCGCCGTCACCACGAAGACGCCAATGATCCAGCGCAGGATCGGATGCTCGAAGAGAAAGCGGATGCCGCCGTGGATCGAGGCGAGCACCGGCTCGCGACGCGCGATCGTCGGCGGCGACGGCGCCATCATCGCGATCGCGACGACGACCGCGAGCGTGGCGATCGCATTCACGTAGAACGATCCGGCGACGCCAACCCACACGATCAGGATGCCCGCGAGCGCCGGGCCGATCACCGCGGGCGCGTTGAACGCGACCGAGGTCAAGCCGATCGCGTTACCGACGAACGGGCGCTCGACGAGCATCGGCGTCCAACTCTGGCGTACGGGCGAATCGAAGGCGTTCGCCGCCGCGTTGAGCGCGGCGATCGCGATCACGCCGCCGAGATCGAGCCGATGCAGCGTGGAGAGGATTGCGAGCGAGAGCGCCGCGAGCGACATGACGACGTTCGTTGCGAGCAACACGCGGCGGCGTGGAAAACGGTCGGCCACGACGCCCGCGAACGGAGAGAGTAGCAGCACGGGGATTGCGCGCGCACCGCCGATGATGCCGAGATCGAGCGCCGCGCGCGCGGGCGAACCCGCGATCTGCGCGACGAAGTACCCGAGCGCCGTAAACTGCATCCACGTGCCGAGATTCGAGACCATCAAGCCGAACCAGAGCAGGCGGAAATCGCGAAAACGCAGCGCGGCGAAGATACTATTCTCGGGCACGCACCGCCTCGATCAGCACGCTCGCACTCGCCCGCGTGCCGAAGGCCGAGGTATCGAGCGCGAGATCCACGATCTCGCGCGAACCGATCTCTACGCCGTACCAATCGCGCAGATGCGCCGCGCGGTCGCGATCGATGCGCTCGACTTCGGCCGTGGCCGCCTTGCGTTCGAGCCCGAGATGCTCGCTCACGCGCTCGATCCGCCACTCGCGCGGAGCGTACATGAAGACGCGCAGCACGTCGGGGCGGCGCCCGAGGATCGCGCCGCTCGCGCGACCGACGATGACCACGTTGCCGCGCGCGGCGGCTTCACGCACGGCCTCCTGTACCTCGCGCACGAAGGCGTCGTCGAAGCTCTCGCGCGCGCACTGCGCCGCGAGTTCGGGCGTCGCGAGTTCGAGGCTTGCGAGCAGGCGCGAGCCGAGCGACTTGCCCGTCTCCTCCGCGGCCACCGCCGCTTCGGTCGTGATCTGCAGGCGCTTGGCGACGACGACCGGCAGCGCACGGTCCACGAGCGCATAGCCGAGCTCGCGCGCGGCTTGCTCGGCGATCGCGACGCCACCCGAGCCGTACTGGTTGGAGATCGTGACGATCACGCCGAATGAGGTACGCGATGCCCATCATCCGCACCCGCGATCTCCGCAAAGTCTTCCGCTCGGTCAAGCGCGTGCCCGGAGCGCTCGGCGCGCTGCGCACCCTCTTCTCGCGCGCCTACGAAGAAAAGGTCGCGGTCGATGGGGTGACGATGTCGCTCGAGGCGGGCGAACTCGTCGGCTACATCGGCCCGAACGGTGCCGGAAAGTCCACGACGATCAAGATGCTCACCGGCATCCTCGTTCCCACCTCGGGCGAGATCGAGGTCGCCGGTATCGTGCCCCACGAAGCGCGGCAAGCGAACGCGCGCAACATCGGCGTCGTCTTCGGCCAGCGAAGCCAGCTCTACTGGGATCTGCCGCTCGTCGAGTCGTTCGAACTGCTCCGCGCGATCTACGGCATTCCGCACGCGCAGTACCGCCGCAATCTCGACGCGTTCGTCGAACTCTTGCAGATGGACGAGTTCCTGCGGACGCCGGTGCGCCAACTCTCACTCGGCCAACGCATGCGCGGCGACTTTGCCGCGGCGATGCTGCACGATCCGAAGATCATCTACCTCGACGAGCCGACGATCGGCCTCGACGTCGTGGCGAAAGAGGCGATCCGCGAATTCATCGCGCGCATCAATGCCGAGCGCGGCACCACGATCATCCTCACCACGCACGATCTCGCCGACGTCGAACGCCTCTGTCGGCGCATCGTCCTCATCGATCACGGCCACATCGTCTTCGACGGCGACGTGGAACGCCTCAAGAACGAGTACGGTCAGCATCGCACGCTCGTCCTCGCCTTCGACGGCGCGGTGGAGCATCCGCACCTCGACGGCGCCGAGCTCGAAGCGTCCGACGGCGTCACCGCACGCTTTCGTTTCAACCGCATGCAACAGCGCGCGGATCTCCTCATCCGTCAGGCGAGCGAGCGATACAGCCTCATGGACGTGACGCTTGAGGAACCCGATCTCGAATCCATCATCCGACGCATCTATGTCGAAGGATACGCCCAACCGGAGGAGGCCTCACGATGATTCTCTCGAGCGGCACGAAGAAGCCGAAGATCCACGCGAGCGCCTACGTCGCGCCGAGTGCGACGATCTCCGGCGACGTCAGCATCGGTGCGGGTTGCGCCGTGCTGCACGGCGCCGTCATCACCGCCGAGGGCGCTCCCGTCACGATCGGGAGCGATTGCGTCGTGATGGAGAACGCCGTCATCAAAGCGAGCGGCGGCTCCGCGCTGCAGTTCCCCGTCGCGATCGGCGACCGCTGCATCGTGGGCCCGCACGCCTACGTCGTCGGCGCGACCCTCGGCAAGGGCGCCTTCGTCGGCAGCGGCGCGAGCGTGTACAACGGCATCGCCATCCCCGCCAACGGACGCGTCGAACCGGGCGAGACGCGCAAACCCGCCGGCGATTTCTTCGAGGCGGTCTTCAACATCGACCGCGCGCCCGACGCATCCGCGAAAGCGGCGCAGACGTACGCGCAGTTTCTCCGCAAGACGCACGCGCAGGACGCGGTGCTCGACGCGCACGTCGGCAGCGCACCAAACGCACGACGCGCCTCGTCGGCGAAGGACGATGCGTTGACGGCGCCGGTTGAGGCGGACTCGATGGTGGATGCGATGATGCTGGAGCTCCAAGAGATGGAACTCCGCCGCAAGGAGGGGCTCAAGAAGAAACCTCGCTGAGTATGGATGGTGGCGGAGCGTGCGGCGCGTGAGCGCCCGCCGCGGGGACGCCCCGTGGCGGGCGCTCGCGCGCCGCACGCTCTGGACGCATCGTTGGTGGGCTGAGGGTTTTTCTTTCGCTTGGGATGGATGGGATTTTGGGGTTGATTGAGCCGTACGTTGAGTTTGCCAAGAAGGCGTTTGCTCGGGAGGCTACTTATCGGATGGAGGTGGCGACCGAGGTTGGGTCATTGGTTCTGCGCGTGTATTTGCTTCGGTCGCTTTGGACGGCGTTGTATACGCAGAATTTAGCGCCGCTCAATCTTCCGCTGCATTCGATGATTACGTATGCGACGGTGGCGCTGCTGATGTCGCTGATTCTCGAAGTCGATGGGACGCGGTTGATTCGGGAGAAGTTGCGGGAGGGGACGATCGCGACCGATCTGATGAAGCCGATCTCGGTGCCGTTTTACTTCTTCTCCGATGGGATCGGGCAGACGGGGCTCCATGCGGTGCTCGTGATTCCGTCGTTGCTCTTCTCGCTGTTGCTCGTGCGCATCGACGTGCCGCGGCCGGAGGTGATTGGGGCGTTCCTGCTCTCGTTTGCGCTGGGATATTGCGTGAACTTCTTTTTGAATTTCTTGATGAACTCGATCGCGTTTTGGACGCTCGAGACGTTTGCGATTCAGTTGATCGTTCGCTGGGTCTCGGATCTGCTCTCGGGGCAGGTCATTCCGCTCACGCTCTTTCCCGGACTGCTCGGACGCCTCGTCTTCGCCTTGCCGTTCGCGGCGATCTACTCGACGCCGCTGCTCATCTACGTCGGCGTGATCGCGCCCGCCCAGTGGGCGGGTGCGTTCGCGATGCAGATCGTGTGGCTCACGCTCTTTGCCGGGCTCTCGACGCTCGTGTGGCGCGCGGGTTCGCGGCGCGTCGTCATTCAGGGCGGCTAAGCGCGGGTTCGCCTACGGCGCGTCGGGGAGATCCCACAGCACGAGTTCGCCATGGCCCTTGACGGCGAGGCGGGCGACATCGAAGGCGCGCACGGCGTCGCCCTTTTGCAGCGACTCACCGTTGACTTCGACGCTGCCGTCGGCGACGAAGAGAAACGCGTAGCGCTGCGGCGCGAACTCGCGCACGAGCATCTCGCCCTCGACGCGCGCGACGGCGAAGGTGGCCGCTTGCGTGATGCGGATCGGCGCCTCGACCGCGGACTCGCCGCTCACGATCGTCAGCCAGCGATTGCGGCGATCGTCGATCGTGAAGTCCATCTGCCCGTAGGACGGCGCCTGGCCCATCGTGCCGGGCAGTACCCACATCTGCACGAGGTGCAGCGCGCGCTCGGGATCGTTGTTGAACTCGCTGTGGCGCACGCCCGTGCCCGCGCTCATGAACTGCACGCCGCCCGGGCCGACCACGCCGTGATTGCCCATGCTGTCGCGATGCGCGAGCTCGCCCTCGAGCACGTAGGTGACGATCTCCATATCGCGATGCGGGTGCGTCGGAAAGCCCTCGCCTCCCGCGATGGTGTCGTCGTTGAAGACGCGCAGCGCGCCCCAATTGAGGTTGTTCGGGTCGAAGTACTCGGCGAAGCTGAACGAATGATACGCCCGCAGCCATCCGTGATCGAAGGCGGCGCGGTCTTTGGAACGCTGGACGGTGAAACTCGGGGCGGGCATGGTCTTCATGGTTCCCCTATGAATCGGTCGCGCCCGGGCTAAGGTTGCGGAGGCGACCGAGCAGCAGATGGTAGTAGAGCATGCCGCGCAGGGGGCCTAACGTTTCGAGCACGGCGTCGAGATCCACCGTCACATCGCCCGCGAGGTCGCGCACGGTGCGCGCCACGCCCGAGTCCTTGAGCGGAAAGATATCGAGGCGCCCGAACCCGCGCAGCAGCACCACGGCCGCGCTCCACGGGCCGATTCCGCGCAAGCCCGTCAGTCGCTCCACCGCTAGCGGCGTGGGCAGCGCGGCGATCTCCTCCTCGGGCACCGCGCCTGCGAGCAGCGCGTCGGCCGTGCCGCGCAAGTGCGCGCGCTTGTTCGCCGAGAGGCCGACGCCCTCCAGATCGGCGTCGCTCGCGTTGAGGATCGCGCGCGGCTGCGGAAAGGCGATCAGTTCGATGCCGTCGGCGTCCGCGCGCGTGCCGAGGCGCTCGACCAGGCGGCGCATGATCGCGGCCGCCGCATGAATGCTGATCTGCTGGAACACGATCGCGTGCGCGCACGCCTCCCACATCGTCGGGTACCGCGGCGGATGCACGCCGCGGAGCTGCGTCGCGATGCGCCCGAGCCACGGAATCTTCGCCGCGCGTCGCATCCACGCCGACAGGTCCGCGTCGGCACCGAGCATCCGCGCGACCGCCGCGCGCACGCGCGCGGGATCGCCGCCGCTCGCGTGGATGTCGAGCGCGGCGGGTTCGGACTGCGCGACGCGCACCACGACGCACGCGCCGTCGAGTTCGAGCGCGCGACGATAGACGCCGTCGTCGCCGATGACGTCCACCACGTTCGCGGCGAGGCGTTGGAGCGCTTGAGCGGTGAGGTCGAGCCGATACGGCGCGGTGACGGGGAGACGCTCGCGGATGGGGAAACGTTGCATCAATGCTCGCCGCCTATCTGCAATACTGGCGCATCAACGTGCTGACGATGCTCGAGTATCGCGCGAACTTCATCATGTGGTTCGCCTTCTCGATCGTCTATCACGGCGTCGCGATCGGCGCGCTCTTCGTCACCATGCGCGCGTTTCCGTCCATGAACGGATGGAGTTTTCGCGAGATGTTCTTTCTGTATGCGCTGTGGATGACCGGCCACGAATTGCACAACACCCTCTTCTTCAACGTCGTGAGCGTCCCCGAGTACGTGCGCGAGGGCCGCTTCGACCGATTCCTCGTGCGCCCGCTCGATACGCTCTTTCAAGTGCTCACCGTACCCTCGCAGACGATGCCCGACAGCCTGATCCTCGCGATCGTCACGCTCTGCGTCGCGACCGGCGTCGCGGGCGTGCACGTGGACGCGCCGTACGTGCTGGCCGTGATCGCGGTCGTCGCCGGTGGAGCGCTGATCGACCTCGGCATCTCGCTCGTCGTCGCGACGATCTCGTTCTGGTTCGTCCGCGTGGACACGTTGCGCTGGGTCGTGATGTCGCTCGAACAGGACTTCACGCGCTATCCGATCAGCATCTACACCCGCGGCGTGCGCGTGGTACTCGCCTTCATCTTTCCGTTCGCGTTCATGAACTATTTCCCGGCGACGTATTTTCTCGGTAAAACCGAGACCGGATTGCACCTCGATCCGGCGGTTGGACTGCTCACCCCGCTCATCGGTCTCGCGTGGTTCGCCGTCTCGTATGCCTTCTGGCGCGTGGGACTGCGCCGTTATCAAGGCACGGGCTCCTAAAAGGGAGCTGCGCCTCGCGGAACTAACGCAAGGCGGCGTGAGGCAACGTTTCGCGCTCTGGTGGTGCGCCGTGCTCCCGTCGACGCTGTTGGGGCACGTGTTTGCCTATGCGCTCGGCGGCCGTACGCTCGCCGACGCGCAGCACGCCTATGTCGCTCCGCTGCTCGAGCTTTCACTCGTCGCGTTGACGGCCCTCGTCGGCGGCTCGATCGTCGCGGCGCTGTTGCGCTCGCGACGCTTCCTCGCGCTCGAGCAATCCCTCGGAGCGTTGCTGGTGCGCCTCGTACCGGCGCAGATGCTGCTCTACGCGCTCCTCGAGCGCGCCGAAGGCAACACACCGACCGCCGCCGGATTCGCCGCTCAGCTCGCGACGGCGCTCCTCGCAACGCTCGCGCTGCTCACCTTCGCGCGATTGCTCGAAGGCTGCGAGCGCGCCGCCGACGCCGCGGTTTCGTTCGTCGAACGCGAACGCCGCGCACTCGTCTCGCTCTTCGTCTCGCGCGCGCCGTGCGTGCGCGCGCATGCGCTCGCGGTTCGCGCCGGCTCGGCGCGCTTTCAACGCCCACCTCCCGTGCGATAGACGCCCACACCACTCGTCTTTCGCATCGCTCGTTCCCCGGGAGGTCCCCTTGCGATCTTCGTTCGCATTTGTCCGCGCGCTCGTCGCGCTCGTCACCCTACTCGTTCTCAGCCCCGTCGCCGCACGCGCGGTTCCCGTCTTTGCCAACGGTCAGGGCGTCTCGTGCGAGACGTGCCACACGACGTTCCCGGGAATGACCCGGTACGGCATGATGGTGATGATGAGCAACTTCCAGATTCTGAACGAGCATCTGCAGAATCAGGCATTGCCGCTCGCGGTGCGACTCTACATCACCTCGCACCTCGCGAACGCGCAGAACCCGGGCGACACCTCGGTGAGCGATCTCTCGTTTCTCGGCGGCGGCTTTCTCGGCAAGAACTTCACCTGGTACGGCGAGCAGCACGTCATCGACGGCGGCTCGATCGGCGCGACCGAACAGCTCTGGGTCTCCTGGAACGGTTTGCTCCACGGCCTCAACTCGCTCCAGGTCGGCAAGTTCCACACGCCCTTTCCGTTCATGCCCGCGCACGCATGGACGATTGGCGACTACCTGCTCGCCACGCAGACGACCGGTCAGAACGACTTCAACCCGAACGACGCGCGCTGGGGCCTGGCCTTCAACGGCATGTCGAACGAGTTCATGTATAACTTCTCGTACCTCACCGGCACCGATACGATCGGCAACGCCTTCGACTACAACGCCGCCGACAATGCCCGCACGCTCGACGCGAACATCTCCTACGGCGGCATGAGCCAACCGTGGAGCGTCGGCCTGGTCGCGATGCGCGGGTTCGCACCGTTGCACGACGCGACGAACACCTTCGTCGCGAGCGACGCCTTCACGCGTGAGGGTGCGTACTTCGGCTATCAAACGAGCCGTTGGCACCTGCAGACGATGTACTATCACGGTTTCGACGCGCATCCCGATCTCGGCACGTACGACGTGCCGCTCAACGGCGCGACCTTCGAAGTGGGGCGCGATCTCGGCTGGCGCAACCACCTGCTCGTGCGCTACGACGTCGCGTCGTCCGACACGCTCTCGCGTCAGTTGCTCTTCGACTACGCGCACAACGTCCAGCCGAACCTCGCGCTGATCGGAGAGGTGCTGACCGGTCCGCAGCAGCGACCGCAGTTCAGCCTGCAACTCGCCTTCGCGGGTCCATATCAGCTCGGCAAGCGCTATCTCCTGAAGCGGCAACCCACGGCGGGCGCGTACGTGGAGCCTGCGGGCGGCGCCGGCGACGTCGCCGCTCCGAGCGCGCAATCCGCAACGCCCGCGCCGCGCGGCGATGCGAACGCGGGAGCCAAGCTCGTCGCGAGCAACGGTTGTCAGGGCTGTCACGGCGCCGCCTTTCAAGGCAACATCGGCCCGAAACTCGTCGGCATCGAGCACATCCTCACGCCCGACGCGATCGCTCACGCGATCGCGCAACCGCGCGCGCCGATGCCGAACTTCGGCTTCACCGCCGCGCAGATCGACGACATCGTCGCCTACCTTTCGGGACTCGACGGTGGCGCGAGCGGATCGCGGCCGGTCGTGACCTTCGATCCGTCGCCGCCCTCGCTGCACGCGACGATCTCGATTCGTTTCGCCGGCGCGATCCCGAACGACGTTCACGCCGCCGCGGTCATGCAGATGGGCTCCATGCAGATGGCGCCGGTCACGATCGCGCTCGCGCCGACGAGCGACCCGCATGTCTTGCGTGGGTCCGTCGTCTTTTCGATGGGCGGACCGTGGACGGTGCACATCACCTACGGCGGCACGACGATGGACGTGCCCGTGACGGTGGGCGACTGATGCGCCGCGCACACTTCCTGCGCACGGGCGCGGGCGCGATGATCGTGGCGGCGCTTCCCGCGCTCTCGTCGCGCGCGCTCGCCGAGGACACGATCGCCTACACACTGACTGCGGCGCCGTTGACCTTCGCGCCGGCGAGCGGCGTGTCGTTCGCGGGCGTCGCATTCAACGGTTCGATTCCCGGGCCGCTCCTTCGCGCGCGCCACGGACAGCGCGTGCGCGTGGCGTTTCACAACCGCTCGCAGATCGATACGACCGTGCATTGGCACGGCATGATTCTTCCCAACGCCATGGACGGCGTCGCCGGCGTCACGCAACCCGCGGTGCCGCCGGGCGGCGACTTTCTCTACGAGTTCGCGCCGAATCCGCCGGGGACGCGCTGGTATCACGACCACGCCGCCAAGATGGGCACGCTGCTCGGCCTCTTCGGACTCTTCGTCGTCGAAGACCCGAAGGACGAACCCGCCGATGCCGAGTTCGCCCTCGTGTTTCACGACGTGCCGAACATGGCGAGCGTCATGGCCGCGATTCGCGGGACGAGCGACGCGCCGATGGTGGATCCGATGGGCTCGCCGGAGATGGCGGGCATGCGCCCCGACGACCGCATGGGCGACGAAGCGGCGTACGTCGCGCACTGCATCAACGGCGCGAGCTATCCCTCGACCAAGCGGCTCGCCGTTAAGGTGGGCGATCGCGTGCGCCTGCGCGTACTCAACGCGAATCCGAGTCAGACGCGGTACGTGCGCCTCGCCGAACATCGCCTGCGCGTCACGCATTCCGACGGGAATCCACTCGCCCAACCGCTCGAGGTCGATGCGCTGCGCATCGGCGTCGGAGAGCGCTACGATGCGTGGTTCGAGGTGACCAAGCCCGGCGCATGGCTGCTCCAAGGCGTCTCCGCCGATCCGCTCGCGTTCGAGCAAGCGGTGGTCGTGCACACGCCCGGCATGGAGAACGCGCCGCCCGCGGGTGTGACGCAGAGTCTCGACGGCGTGGACTTCTTCACCTACGAAAAGGCCGGTGGAAGCGCGGCGTCGTTCGATCGCAGCGGCATCACGCTACGCAAAGAGATGCTGCTCGGCGGCGGCGAGTACGGATCGGGCGCCTGGACGATCGACGGCAAGATGTGGCCAAACACGCCCAAGATCGACGTGCGTTCGGGCGACCGCGTGCTGGTGCGTTTCACCAACAAGACCGATATGGATCACCCGATGCACCTGCACGGTCACACGTTTCGGGTAGTGGAGGTCAACGGCACGGCGCTCGCGCGCCCGCTCGCGAAAGACGTCTCGCTCGTTCCAGCGAACGGCGGCACGCTCACGTGGATCTTCGACGCGGACTCGCCGCCGGGCCGCTGGCTGCTGCACTGCCACAACGAGATCCACATGATGGGCGGCATGATGACCGAAGTCGTGTACGCGGGGCGCGCGTAGCGCGCCCCATCGTATCGTCGTCGATCCGTCTTACTCGACGCTGACCTTGTTCATCGCGTCGCCGACGCGGATCGCGTCGAGCGTCTCGAAGCCCTCGGTCATCTGTCCGAAAACGGTATAGTTGTTATCCAAAAACCGCGCGTCGTCGAGGCAGATGTAGAACTGCGAGCCCGCGGAGTCCGGCTGCGCGGAGCGCGCCATCGCCACGGTTCCGCGGAGGTGCGGACGCTTGTTGAACTCGGCTTTCAAGCGGTATCCGGGCCCTCCGGTTCCGTTTCCGTCCGGGTCGCCGCCCTGAATCACGAAGCCAGGCTCGACGCGATGGAACGTGAGCCCATCGTAGAAGCCCGCCTCCGCCAGCTTCATGAAGGCTGCGGCGTGCATCGGCGCGTCGTCGGGATAGAGCGTGAAGACGATGTCGCCTTTGTCGGTGCTGATGCGCACCTTGGCGGTTCGTGCGCGCTCGGTATAATCGGCAAGCTCGTCGGCTTGCGGCGGTGTGTACGGCATCGTGCGACAATTGCACGGCGACGTGCCCGCGCCTCTCGCGTTTCGCCGACGGGTGGTTGCGGTACAACCAGAGTGATCTCCCATGCGCCTCCACCTGCAGATCCCACCCGACCCCCGATACGCCCGCACCGTGCGCGATGCTCTCCTCGGCTTCGCCTCGCTGCACGGGATCGCGCGGGACGATCTCGATGCCGTCGTCTTCGCAATCGGCGAGGCGCTCGCCAACGCGATCGAGCATGCCCGGAGTCGGCGCGATCTCGAGATCGTGGCGAGCATCGAGGACGACCACATTCTCGCAAGCGTGATCGACTTCGGCTGCGGGCTCCCGGCGACGCCGGTCGAGGCGCAGCCGCTCCCCAACCTTTTCGCCGAGCGCGGACGTGGAATACCGATCATGCAGCGCTGCAGCGACTTTTTCTCGGTGGAGAGCCGCCCCGGCGCGGGAACCGTGGTCACCCTCGGCCGCTACCGACGCGACCGGGCATCGCCTGGTAGTCAGGAAACCAGCGCGGCATCGTGAATGGAGGACGGCATGAAGCTTCTTGCCGTCCTCCCGCTCGTCGCGCTGCTGCTCGGCGCAATCCCCGCGCCGGTGCGCGACCCGCAGATCGCCGCGATGGTCGACGCGGTCAGCGTCGCCCGCCTCCGCGCCGACGAAGCGAAGCTCGTCGGCTTCGGCACGCGCAACGACTTCTCCGAAACGAGCTCTACCGCCACGCACGGCGTCTTCGCCGCGCGCGATTGGATTCGCGCGCAGTTCGAATCGATCGCGAAGAGCAGCGACGGGCGCATGAGCGTCGCGCTCGACACCTACGTGCAGCCGAAGACCGCACGCACGCCGCGCGCCGTCACCGAGTCGAGCGTGATCGCCACGCTGCGCGGCGACGAGCCGGGACCGATCTACATCATGTCGAGTCACTACGACGACTGTAACGGCGACTGCACCAACGGTACGCGCGTCGCGCCGGGCGCCGACGACAACGGTTCCGGCACGGCCGCGGTGCTCGAAGCGGCGCGCGTGATGGTCCCGCATCACTTCCGCGGCACGATCGTCTTCGCGACCTTCGACGGTGAAGAGCTCGGCTTGTGGGGTTCGCAGCACTACGCCGATGAGTTGAAGCAGCAGGGCGCGCACGTCGTCGCCGACCTCAACGACGACATCGTGGGCAACACGCACGGCGGCGACGGCTCGCGCGAACCGCACGTCATTCGCGTCTTCTCGCAGGCGCTGCCGCTGGGCGCCGATCCCGCGCGCGTGAACCTGATCGGCTCCGAGAACGACTCGCCCTCGCGCGAGATCGCCCGCTACGTCGGCGCCGTGATTCCGGCGTACGTCGGCGGCTTCACCGTGCGACAGATCTTTCGCGCGGACCGTTTCCTGCGCGGCGGCGATCAGGAATCGTTTCAAGCCGACGGATTTCCGGCGATCCGCTTCGTGGAGCCGCACGAGAACTTCACCCATCAGCATCAAAACGTGCGCGTCGAACGCGGCGTACAGTACGGCGACCTGCCGCAGTTCCTCGACTACGCGTATCTCGCGAACGCCACGCGCGCGAACGTCGCGGCACTGGCTTCGCTCGCGCTCGCGCCCGAGCCGCCGCGCGACGCGCAACTCGTCATGAAGCGACTCGGCTACGACTCGACCCTGCGTTGGAAGCCGGTGAGCGGCGCGACCTCGTACGAGATCGTGTGGCGCGCGACCGATGCCGCGCAATGGCAGCACGTCAAGAACGTCGGTAACGTCACGCAAGCCACCGTCGCGGTGAGCAAGGACGACGATATTCTCGGCGTGCGCGCCGTCGACGCGAAGGGTCACCGCAGCTACGTCAGCTATCCGCTGCCGGTCCGGGAGAGATAACGGCAAGCGCACCCGGCAGCACGCCCCCGCCGAGCGTCGCGCTCTCCTTCGTCGCGCTCGGCGTGTTGACGCTGGGCGCGACGCTCGTCTGGATGCTCGTCGCGGCGCCGCAGCCTCTCGCCGTGCTGCACGCGCTTGCGCTCGGCGTCTTTCTCACGATCGCGCTCGGGCTGCTCTATCAATTCGTTCCGGTGGTCGCGCGACGCACGCTGCGCATGCCGACGCTCGCGTTCGTGCACCTCGCGTGCGCCGCGAGCGGAACCGCGCTCGTCGTCGAAGGGTTCGCGACGCTCGATTTCACGCGCGTCGCCGTCGGCGGTGCGCTGCACGCGCTCGGGTTCGCGCTCGAGATCGCGGTGCTCGCCGCGACGGTCGTCGGCACGCGACCGCCGGCCGCGGCGAGCGGCGCACTCGCAAGCCTCGCGTGGCTCGTCGCCGCGCTCGCGTTCGGAATCGCCGCCGCCGCACGCTTGGCCGACGGCATCGCCGTCGCGGCGCTCGCGCGCGCACACGCGATCGCCGCGCTCGCGGGCTTCTTCGCGACGCTGATCGTCGCGATCTCGCTGCGCCTCGCGCGGATGTTCGAGCGCGTGGACCGCGAGTCGCGCATCGGCGCGCTCGCGTTCGCCGCGCATCTCGCGGCACTCGCCGCGCTCGCGTTTCGCGCGGGAGCGATCGCGCTCGCGTGCGCGGGCGCGCTCTTCGCAACGGAATTCACGCGCATCGGACGCGCGCGCGCGCCGGCCTATCAACGCGAAACATTTTGGTACGCGCTCGTCTCGTGCATCGGCGGGATCGTCGCCTGCGCGGCGCTCTGGTACGAGGCGAACCAACTCGCGATCGTTTGCGCCCTCTGGCTCTTCGTCGGAACCGCGGTCGTCGGGTATCTGCAACGCATCGTGCCGTTCATCGCCTGGATCGCGCGAGCGCGGCGCGACGGTGCGCGCGCGACGCCGTCGCTCGCGGCGATGAACGCCTCAGCGTTGGGCTATGCCATCCTCGTGTGTTGGACTGCGGCGGGTATCGCGTTCACTGCGGACCCGCGCTCGCGCATCGGAGCGAGCATCGCGATGCTCGCGTGGATCGGGCTCGTCACCCAGCTTGCGCGCGCGTTTCTCCTGCGCCGACCGTCGCCAGCAAATCCGTAAACTCTTTGGGAGGACGAAACGTCATCGGCGGCTCGCTCTGTCCGAAAGGCTCCACCGTCACGAACTCCGGATCGAGTTCCCGCACGCGTGCGATCACCGCCTCGACCAACCCCTCGGGTGACGAGGCTCCGGCGGTCACACCGAGCGTCGTCACGCCCGCGAGCCACTCCGCGCGAATCGCCGCGGGATCGTCGGTCAGATAGCCGCGCGCGCCGAGTTGCTCGGCCACGTCGCGGAGACTGCGCGAATTCGATGAGTTCGCGGAGCCGACGACGATAACGGCCTCGCAGTGCGGCGCGAGCGCGCGCACCGCATTCTGGCGATTCTCGGTCGCGTAACAGATATCGCTGACCGGCGGCAACTCGACGTTGCCGAAACGTTCCTGCAGAATCTCGATAATGCGGCGGACGTCGCTCACCGCGAGCGTCGTCTGCGAGACGATCGCGAGCGGTTCGGGTCCGGCGTGCTGAAATGCGCGCGCTTCGTCTTCGTTTTGAATGAGCGCGATGTTGCCGTAACCGTGCCCCATCGTGCCCTCGACCTCTTCGTGCCCGGCGTGACCGATCAGCACCACGCGGCATCCCGCGTCGATGAAGCGGCGCACCTCGCGATGAACTTTGGTGACGAGCGGACAGGTCGCGTCGATCGAGTGCAGGCGCAGGTCCTTCGCGCGCTCGCGCACCTCCGGCGAGACGCCGTGGGCGCTATAGACGACGAGCGAGCCGGCCGGCACCTGATCGAGTTCGTCCACGAAGATCGCGCCGCGTTGGCGAAAGCCCTCGACGACGACGCGGTTGTGCACGACCTCCTTGCGGACGTACACGGTCTCTCCCGCATTGCGGAGCAGCTCGTCGATGATATCGACGGCGCGATCGACGCCCGCGCAGAAACCGCGCGGTTGGGCCAACAAAACTCGTTTCATGGTGGGGTCGTTGAGTCGGGTTGGCGGTTGGTGCGCGGCAGTCCCGCTGCGTGCCTTGGGCATGACCGCCTTCAAGACCCACGGCGAAGGCGATTGGATGCGACCTACGTCACCATTGGTCGCGCTCGAGCGCGCGCCACAGCTCCGGGCCCGTGCCGTCCCAATCGAAGTAGCAGATTCCGAGCGCGCCGAGCGAGCGGCTCGTCGCAATCGAGGCGGCGATCTCGGCGGGAGACGGCGCGCCGTTGCGCCCCGCGGCGACCGTCTGACCGCCCATCGAGATCGGGATCGGGCGTCCCGCGAAATATCGCAGCTTTTCGTACGAGGCGCGCAGCAGCGTCCGGACCTGCTCGGGGCTCGTGGGCGTGCGGCGCATCATCCGCCAGTAGCTCATCGGTTGGAGCACGCTCGCGGAGCGCGCGATCGCCGCATACGGGTAGTCGTCGGCCTTGAGGTGCTCGAGATACGGATCCTCGACGGTCGCGACGACGAGCGCCGCGGGTCCGAGCGCGCCGCGCAGCACGCGTGCGTAGCTCGCGAGCGCGCCTAACCCCTCCGGCGCACCGCCCATGAATTCCGGCCCGCGCTCGAGATCGACCGCGACGCCGACGAGCGGCGTGCCGCGGGCGGTGCGATACGTTGCGGTGCGCACGCTCTGCCGCAGGTCCTCGAACGAGAGATCGCGCGGCACGGTCCAGCCGATCGTACGAATGCCGTGCTCCGCGAGGCCATCCACGATCGCGTCCACGATCGGCTTGGCGGTCGGCGTAATCTCCCAGAACCCGCCGTAGGCCGTGCGCAATTCGATGTAGTGCAGGTGAGCGCGAACCGCTTGCGCGACGATGGCGCGCGGATCGAGCTTGCCCACGTAGATGTCGTCGAGCGGATCGTTCGTAAAGAAGAGCCACATACCGACGCCGCTCGCGTTTGCGATCGAACTCGGCGGCGGGTCGGGGGGCGTCAGTACCGGCGCGAGCGCGACGCGCGGCTCGTGCGCGCGCTCGACGACGTAGCGATAGTGCACGCCCGGTCGCACGCTCGCATCGCGAAAGGTGCTCCCGCCCGCGAGCGTCGCGACGACGGTGCGCACGCCGCGCCCGTCGAGGCGCACGATGCGAATCGCACCGCGCTCGCGCGGAAACCAGCCGACCTGCACGAGGTGCGGGCCGAGCGCGCGGGCCACCACGCGAGCGGCAGGCCACGCGCGCGTGTCGGTGCTCGCGACCGCCGAGCCGATGGCGGGCACGTGCGCTCGCGCCTCGATCCGCAACGGACCGTCGCGCGTGGTGCTGACGATCGCCGCGGGGGTTCCATAGCGCATGCGCGTCTGCCACTGCACGTACGCGCCGGGAGCGCTCCAGCCGATGTCGCTATTGGCGAGGATGCGCGTCGGCATGCCGTTCGCATCGAAGAAGCGGGCCTCGACGAGCCACCGCGCCGCGCCGTCGGGCGAAACGCCGAGCGGATGCGACTCGAGCGTGAAGCGCACCGCCGGATTGCCCGCGTAGATCGGGCCGGTCGGCGTCGGCGACGGAAGCGGACTTGCCTGCGCGACGAGCGCGGCGAGCGCGAGGGCGCGCATCATAGCGTCGCGAGGGCGGTCAGGATCGCCGCACGCACGCGGTCGAGCGCCGCCGCGCCCGTGGGATCTCGATCGCCCATCCAGTCGTTGACGAGCAGCGAAAAGCTCACCGCACCGTGTCGCTCGTTCTGCACGAATCCGGAGATCGTGCGCACGTGCGTCAGACTTCCCGTCTTCGCGAAGACGTTGCCGCGCAGCGGTGCGTCGAGGAACGTCTGCGCGAGCGTGCCGCGAACGCCCGCGACGGGCAACGCGTCGAGCACGATCGCCCGATCGGAGCTCGCCCAATCGTACTGCAGCAGCGCGATCAGATCGTTCGGCGTGATGCGGTCGTAGATCGAGAGCCCCGATCCATCCGCGATATCGACGGTCGCCGGATCGACGCCGATGCTTCGCAAGAATCCGAGTTCGAGGGCGCGTCCATGCTCGGTCGTGCCGGGCTCGCCGGATTGCGCCACGCCGAGCTCTTTCAGCAGCAACTCGCCCATCAGATTATCGCTCGGGTACCAAAAATCGGCGAGCAGGCGGGGCATCGGTTCCGACGCATGCGTCCAGAGCACGGTGGTTCCGGCCGGTGTCGCACCCGCGCGCACCGCACCATCGACACGCACCCCGGCGGCAGCGAGCGCGCGTGCGAAGACATCACCCGCGAAGCTGGGCGGATCGGGCACGCTCGGCGCGAGATCGTCGGAACGCCCCGCGTCGAGCGGATACGAGCCGGCGAGCACGATCGCGCGCGGTTCGTCCCACGGACGTTCGATCGTGGACGTATCATCCGAGCCGCGCGCACCGGTGCGCACCTCGCTGCGAAGCTCGAACGCGGTGCTTGCGGGCGCTTCGATCACGACGGCGGGCTCGCCCTGGCGTGCGCCGGGTTCGAGAAAGACGTGCGCGGTGCCGTCATCGAGTTCGAGCGCGCTCACGACCGGCGCGTACGAGAAGGGCAGGTCGTCCCACGACCACCCGGCACCGTACCGCACCGCGTCGAAGTGCGACGCATCGGTCACGACATCGCCCGCGACGTGCCGCAGCCCATTCGCTGCGAGCGCGCTCGCCGCCGCACGCAGATCGTCTTCGCTCAAGAGCGCGTCGCCGCCGCCGCGCAGATAGAGATTGCCAGCGATCGTGCCGTCGGCGAGCGGCGCATCGGCAATGATGTACGTCGCGTACGCGAACGTAGGCCCCAAGCGTGCCAGCGCGACCGTTCCGACCAAGAGCTTGAAGTTCGATGCGGGCGTGAATTCGGCGTCCGCATCGCGCGCAAAGAGCAGCGTGCCGCGCTCGGCGTCGCGCGCGACGAGACCGACGCGTGCGCCGCGCAGCGTCGGATCATCGAGCGCGCGGGCGATCGCCCCGTGGAGCGCTCGAATCTCGCGCGCGCTCCATGCGTCACCGGCGGCATGCGGGGGCGTCGGCGTCGGGCTCGGCGACGGCTGGGGCGCCGTACCAAGTAGGAGAATCCCGAGCAGCGCCGTTAACGTAGCACCCTTCATCACGATTCGCATTCTGACTCCGAGACGCAGGTTCCCATGAGCGAACGCCCGCCCGAACAGCGCATCGAATCCTATCCGCACCGGTTGCTCGATGCCTGGCGCCCCGCGCTTCCTGACGGCCGCATCGAGCGCATCTACACCCATTGGTCCGGGCACGACTACGCGTCGGTCTTTCCGTCCTACCACATCTGCGTGGCGCTCGCACCCAACGGCGGTGTGCTCGTCGTCGAGACGAACGACGTGCGAGCGAACATGCGTGACGTGTACGCGCAGCCCGACCTACCGTATGCGGCGCACACCTATCGGCGCAACTCCTTCGCGCTCGGCGTCTCGATGATGGCGATGCTCGATGCGACGCCGCACGATTTCGGGCGTTACCCGCTCACGGAGGCGCTCGTGCACGGACTCTGCGTCGTCACGGCCCGCCTCGCGCGCCACTACGGCGTGCCGCTCGACGCCGAGCACGTGATGTCGCACGCCGAAGCCGCGGTACTCGACGGCTACTTCGGGTGCGGCGACGACGAGCGCTGGGACGTCGCTCGCCTGCGCGCCGAACCACGCGCGCTCGAAGCGCGGGATGCGCGCGAGATCGGCGATGCGTTACGAACGAAGATGCGCGGCGCGCTCGAGTGATCCCTCGATCGCGCGCAGCGTCGCGTCGATATCGTCGCGCGTGTGCGCGGTCGAGACGAACATCACTTCGTTCTGCGATGGCGGCAGCAAGATGCCGCGCTCGAGCATCGCCGCATAGTACGCGGAGTACTTTTGCTTGTCGGCGGCGAGCGCATCGTCGTAGTTGCGATTGGGCGGCCCGGCGCGGAACTTGAAGTCCACGATGGACTCGTGCTGCACGACCGCGTACGGCAGATCGTGCTCGCGGAAGATCGCGCGGATGCCCTCGGCCAAACGTTCGGCGAGCGCACGCATCTCGTCGTAGTACTCGGGATGCGCCTCGATCAGATCGAGTACGCGGTGGGCCATGCCGACGCAGAACGGGTTGCCGCCGTGCGTGCCGCCGGTGAAGGTACTGCCGTCGGGAGCGAGCGCCGCCATCACGTCGGCGCGCCCGCCGAAGGCCGCGATCGGTGCGCCGCCACCCATGATCTTGCCGATCGTCGTCATATCCGGGGTGATGCCGACGCGCGCTTGCGCGCCGCGCGGCCCGAAGCGCAGCCACGTGATCACTTCATCGAAGATCAGCAGCGCGCCGTGGCGCCGCGCGCGCTCGCGCAGTCCTTCCAGAAAGCCCGCGATGGGCGTCACGTAGCCCATGTTGCCGACGATCGGCTCGACGATGATCGCGGCGAGCTCGCTTTCGCGCCCGTGCAGCAGGGCATCGACGCTCGCGAGATCGTTGTAGCGCGCCACCACGACGTCGCGCATGACCCCGTCGGGAATGCCGCTCGCCGCGGCGTCGTGCGTGTGTGCGGATGCGCCGGCATTCAAGAGCGCGAGATCGGAGTGTCCGTGATAGTTGCCCGCAAATTTGAGAATCAGGCTGCGGCGCGTGAAGGCGCGCGCGACGCGGAGCGCGCTCATCACCGCCTCGGTTCCCGTCGAGACGAAGCGCATGCGCTCCATCGCGGGGAGATAGGTGCGGATCCGTTCGGCGAGGCGAATCTCTTCGGGATGGGTGGTCCCCCACACGAAGCCGTGCCGCGCGAGGTCGTCGAGATGTGCGACCAGCGCCGGATGCGTGTGCCCGAAGAGCAGCGGACCGTAAGCCATGATGTAATCCACGTAGCGACGACCCGACTCGTCGTACGCGTACGCGCCATCGGCACGCGCCTGCACGAACATCGGCGCGCCGACCCCCCAGCCCGAGCGGACGGGCGAATCGCATCCGCCCGCGAGCACGGCGCGAGCGCGTTCGATGGTGCTGGTCGTATGTGACGTCATGGGGGGAGGAGGCTTCGACGCGCGCCGAGCGTCCCCGCTGAGGCTTGCCCGCATCACAGACGTGTGTAAGAATCCAAACGTAGGTTACACACGTGGACGGGTTCGCACGACTCCTTGAGATTCTCGGGCGCCCAGGTTCGTTTTCGGACCTGTGGCCGCTCTGCGCCGCCGCGCTCGCGCGGATCGCCGCAGCGCAGTCGGTCGAGTTCGTCGCTGAAGCCTCCGACGGCGACCTGCCGCTGCGCGTCGGCAATGCGACGTACGGTGCGCTGCGCCTCCACGATCCGGGCGAACTCGCCCCCGACGTTCGCTCGATGCTCGATGCCTGCGCGCTCCTGCTCGCCACGCGCCTCGAACGCGATGCGGCCGAAGCCGAACGCGCGCGTCTCGCCGAACTGGCCTTCAGCGACGGTCTGACCGGCATCTCCAATCGCCGCGCGTTCGACGAGACGCTCGCGCGCGAGTGGGCTAATGCCGAACGCGCGGGCACGCAGCTCTCGCTGCTGCTGCTCGACGTCGACTTCTTCAAGCTCTTCAACGATGCGTACGGACATCAGCGCGGCGACGAGTGCCTGCAGGCGGTCGCGCAGGCGCTGCGCCGTGCGGTATCGCGCACGGGCGATCTCGTGGCGCGATACGGCGGCGAAGAGTTCGTCGCGTTGCTCCCCAACACGCCCGCCGGCGGCGCCGCCGAACTCGCCGAGCGCGTTCGCGCGGAGATCGCCGCCCTGCGTCTCGATCACGCGGGCTCGTCGCTGCGTCGCGTGAGCGCGAGCATCGGCATCGCCTCCATGCGCCCCGAGCGCGGCAGCGATCCCGAATCGCTCGTCGCCGTCGCCGATCACGAACTCTATCGCGCGAAACTCAACGGCCGCAATCGCGCGTGCGGCGAGCACTACGAATCGCAGGCCGAACGCGCGCTCCCCGTGCGCAAGGGCACGCGCAACCACCTTCCGTTGCCGCTCGCGCCGCTGGTCGGCCGCGGGCGCGAAATCGACGAACTGCTCGATATCGCGGCGCGCGAGCGGCTGCTCACGCTCGTCGGCGTGGGTGGTTCGGGCAAGACGCGCCTCGCGACCGAGGCGGCGGAGCATCTCGCGGAGCGCTTCGCCGACGGAGCGCACTTTGTGGATCTCGCCGCGCTGCACGAGCGCGAGACGATCCTTTCGAGCATCGCCACGCTCGTCGGCGCGAGCGTGCCGAGCGGCGACGATGCGGTGCGCGCGCTCGCCGACGAGTTGGCGGAGCGTTCGCTCTTGCTCGTGCTCGACAACTGCGAGCACGTGCTCGAAGCGCTCGCGCCGATCGTCACCACGCTCCTGCGCGCGGGACGCGGGCTGCGCGTGCTCGCGACGAGCCGCGAACCGCTCGGCATTCCGGGCGAGGTGCTCTACGAACTCCCGCTCCTCGGCGTACCGCCGAGCGACGCGCTCGCACTCGCGGAGATCGCCAACTACGACGCCGTTCGCCTCTTCGTCGATCGCGCGCGCGCCGTGCGCGGCGCCTTCGCGCTCGACGAACAGAACGCGCCGCACGTGGCATCCATCTGCCGCACGCTCGACGGGTTGCCGCTCGCGATCGAACTCGCCGCCGCGCGCGTCGCCGTCACGACGCCGCAAGAGATCGCCGAGCACGTGCGCCGGTCGCTATTGCCGCTCGGCGACGGCTATCGCAGCGAGCCGCGCCAGCGCACCATGGAGGCGACGATCGCCTGGAGCTTCGCCCTGCTCACCGGCGCGGAGCAGGTGCTCTTGCGCCGCCTCGCGATCTTCGCGGGCGGGTTCACGAGCGAGGCGGCGGCGAGCGTCTGCTCCGATGCGACGCACGTTCCGGATGAGGTGTACGACGTGCTCGTGCGCCTGGCGCGAAAGTCCATGGTCGCGACCACGAACGACGGACGCTACCATTTGCTCGAACCGATTCGGCAATTCGCGCGCGCCAAGCTGGATGCGGCGAGCGAGGTCGCGCCGCTCGCCGCGCGACACGCCGCCTACTTCGCGCAACTCGCGCTGCGCGCGCGACGCTCGGAGCGAGAGAGCGCGCGCACCGCATGGATGTTTCGCGTCGGTACCGACATCGACAACTATCGCGCCGCGCTCGCATGGGCGCTCGTCGAAGGCAACGAGCCCGCGCTCGGAGCGGCGATCGCCGCCGATATCGCGAGCGTGTGGGAGAGTTTTGGCGTGCGCGAGGGGATGCGCTACGTCGAACTCGCGATCGCGCGTGTGCCGGAGCATCCGTATCTCTGGATCGCGCGCTCGTGGATGCTCGACTACTTCGGCGAGCGCCCGCGCGAGCAACTCGACGCGGCGCAGCGCGCGCTTGAACTCGCCGAGGACTCGGGCGAGCGTACGAGCCGTTTCGACGCGTTGCTGCGGCGCGCGCAGGCGTTCGCCAACCTGCGCGAGCACGATGCAGCGCTGCGCGATTTCGAGCGCGCCGACGCGATCGCCGCGGAGATCGGCGACGAGCGCTACGACGCGCACGTCTCGCGTGCCCGCGCGCGCGCCGCGCTGATGCGCGAGGATTGGGACGAAGCGCAGCGGCGCTACACCGATCTCGTGCTGCGCTACCGCGCCGAAGGGAGCGATCATCAAGCGGCGGTCCTGCTGCGCAGTCTCGCCGAGATCGAGTTCGCTCGCGGCAACGTCGACGCGGCGATCGCGGCAACCTACGAGCCGGAGTGCCTCGCGCTCGACGTGTCGCAGCGCATGGTGATGGACACCAACCTCACCTGCTACCTCGTCGCCGCCGGGCGCTACGCGCAAGCGCGCGAGGTCGCGCGCGTCGTGATCGCGCAGACGTGGGAACGCGAACTTCGCGTCGGGCGCGTGCTTGCGATCCAGCACATGGCGCTCGCCGCCGCCCTCTCGGGCGAGCGCGAGCGGGCCGCGCGCCTCTACGGTTTCGTCGCGCGGGCGGTACGCGAGCTCGGCTTCGAACGCGAGTACACCGAGCGCTACACCTGGGAGCGGCTCAGCACGTCGCTCGAGGAGTCGCTCGAACCGGCGACGCTCGCGCGGCTGATCGCCGCCGGAGCGGCGCTCGCCGACGAAGAGGCCGTAGGCCTCGCCCTACGGACCGCCGGCGTAGCCTAACCCCCGCCGTCACCCTGAGCCTGTCACTGTGTCACCCTGAGGCTGTCACCGTGTCACCCTGAGCTTGTCGAAGGGGGGCCACAACGGTATGCGACGCTTCGGGCGCGATGGGGTTTAATAGAGGCGTTATGCCTCACATCGAGATCGAGATTTCCGGCACGAGCAACATCCAGGAGCTGGTCGCGGCCCTGCCCATCGCGGCGGAGGTGCTGACGCAGTTCGGCCTCGGCTGTTCGGGTTGCAGCGTCAGTAAGTACGAGACGATCGAGCAGGGCGCCAAAGCCCACGGCCTGCGCGTGGAGCCGATCCTCGCCGCGCTTGCCCAGGCGCGCCTCTCGGGCTTCGTGCCGCTGATCTCGAACGAGGATCGCATGGCGGTGCGCCGCGCGCCGGGAACGTTTAGCGGCCGCGCGCGCATCAAGCACGTCGTGCCGATCATGTCGGGAAAGGGCGGCGTCGGCAAGTCGCTCGTGACCGCGCTCACCGCCATCGGCCTGCGCCGCCGCGGACTCTCGGTCGGCATCCTCGACGGCGACATCACCGGACCGTCGATTCCCAAGCTCTTCGGTCTGCGTACGCCGCTCGCGATCGAGGCCGATCCGAACGCCCCGAAAACGCCGCAGGGCAACCCGCAGCCGCTGATGGTTCCCGCCGTCTCGCGCAGTGCGATCGAAGTGGTGAGCGCGAACCTGCTCACCGACAAAGAGGACACCGCGATGATCTGGCGCGGCCCGATCCTCTCGGGCGTGATCCGGCAGTTCTACGAACAGGTGCTCTGGAGCGATCTCGACGTGCTGCTCATCGATCTCCCGCCCGGCACCTCGGACGCGCCGCTCACCGTGCTGCAGTCGCTCGCGGTCGACGGCGTCGTGCTCGTGACGATGCCGCAGGCGCTCGCCACGATGATCGTGCGCAAAGCCGCGAATCTGGTGCATCAGCTCAAGAAACCGATCCTCGGCGTGGTCGAGAATATGTCGTACTTCGTCGCACCGGATACCGGCACGACCTACGAGGTCTTCGGCCCATCGTACGCCGAGAAGGTCGCCGAGCTCGCGCAGGCGCCCGTCTTCGCACGCATCCCGATCGACCCGCGGAAGGCGGCGCTCGCCGACGAAGGACGCGTCGAGGAGATCGACGATCCCGTCTGCGATCGGCTCGCCGATGCGCTGCTCACCGCACTCGACGCGCATCCCAAACCCAAAGAGACGATCTCGCTGATTTGAGCGTGATGACCGGATCGAAGCGCGTCGTGCTGCACGTCGGCACGCATAAGACCGGCACGAAGACGCTCCAAGCATTCTTGATCGAGAACCGCCTGCCGCTCGCGCGCGGCGGCATCTACGTTCCCGCGGCCGGGCGGCACGAACTCGCCCCAGGCGCGCTCTCCCCCGGACACCATGCCCTCGCGTGGGACGTGCTCGCCGGCAACGTCGAGCGCTTGCGCGAGGTGCTCGCGGATCTGCGCAAAGCCGACGCGCCGACGGTCGTCATCAGCTCCGAGGATATGCAGTCTCTGCACGCGCATCCCGAACGCGCGAGGCTGCTGCGCGATGCGTTCGCGCGCGCCGGATACGCGACGACGATCGTGCTGTACGTGCGCGCGCAGTCCGGTTACCTCGAATCGCTCTACGCCGAGTTAACCAAGGAGATGGAACCCGCGCCATTCGACGCGTTCGTCGCCGATGCGTCGGCGGCGGGCGCGGTCACCGGCGTCGCCGCGACGCCGCTTCCGCTCGCCTATACTCCGCTCGTGCTGCGCTTCGCCGATATCTTCGGACCCGAGCAGATCGTCGTGCGTCCCTATGTCGAGGGGCGCGAGCCGCGCGCGCTGGTCGAGGACCTGCTGCAGGTGCTCGCGCGCCTGCACGGTGGTCTCGCCGCGCGCGATCTACGCATCTCGCTGCCCAACGCGAATCGACGCGGCACCTTCGCACAGGTCGCCGCGCGCATCGCCGCCCGACGCGGCATCGATCCGCCGCCGTGCGACCCGGCCGGTGCCGAAGCGCCCTTCGCGCCGCTCGAGCGCAGCGATACGCTCGCGATCGTCGAGCGCTTTGCCGAGGACACGGCCGAGCTGGAGGCAATGGCGCACATCCGCATCGCGGGAGCGCACGCGCAAGACGTCGCCGACGCGGACGACCCGCGCTGGCGCATCGCCGCCGAGCAGCACCGTGCGCTCGCTCGCCTCTTTGCCTGAGCCTCCGGCGATCAAACGCGCAACCCAAAAGCGACTCGCGTTCCCGTTTGACGAAATTTTGTTGCCAGGCTAACGAATTAGTCGCACGGCCGACCCACGCGCCGGGCTCACGCTACGAGCATGCGTAACACGAATCTTCTCCGCTCGCTGCCGGCCGTCGCCCTCGTCGGCACGCTCGGCATCGCCCTCCTGGGCGTCGCCAATCCGGCCGACTCCCACTTCAGCACGACCGCGATGAAGCCGCTGCTCCAGAGCATCGCCGACGCCGAGGCCGTGCAGCCGAACGCGACCGGCAGCGTCAAGCAGCTCGCCGCGGAATTGCAAAAAGACGAACTGACCATCGGCGACCAACTCGCGACCATCTCGGGCTACTACAACATCAACGTCGACACGACGATGCCCAAGGGCAACGGCGACGCATCGGCGTTCGTCGCGAATCAAGAACGGTCGCTCGGCCAGCTCGTCGGCCTCTTCAAACAGGAATCGAGTGCCGGCGGCGCCGGGCAACTGCGTGCCTACGCGGCCGAAGCGCTGCCGATCCTCGAAAAGGATCTAGCCGCCGTCAAAGCCGCGCACTAGACCCCGGCAATCACCATACGCAGCACGCGCGCCCGCGCGAACGCACCGTCCTCGAGCGGATCGCGATCCAAGAGCACGAGATCGGCGCGTAAGCCGGGCGCGATGTTGCCCGTACGCTCCTCGGCGTATCCGAAGCGTGCCGCGTTGACCGTGTAGAGTGCGAGCGCTTCGTGCGGGTCGAGACACGCGTGCGGCTCTTGCTGCGCGCAGGCCGCGTGCATGCCCGCAAGCGCATCGAGCGCGCAGACCGGAGCGTCGGAGCCGCCGCACACGTGTGCGCCTCGCGCCACGAGCGCCCGCAGCGGATTCATGCGGCTCCGCCGCTGCGTTCCGAGTCGCTCTTCGTACATACCGCCCTCGGCGCCCCAGGTCGCGTGAAATTGCGGCTGCATCGAGAGCGTGATGCCCATCGTCGCGCACGCCTCGACGTGCGCGTCGTCCGGCATCTCGAAATGCTCGATGAAGTGGCGCGCGCCGCGCGGCGACGGCTTGCCGCCGAGCACGCGCTCCCACGTCCGCACGCACTGCTCGATCGCGGCATCGCCGATCGCGTGCACGCCGGCCGCGATGCCGCGCGCCTCGGCACCGGCAAAGTAGGCAAGCAATTCGTCATCGCTAAAGCGCAGGTTCCCCGCACCGCGCCCGCCCCGATACGGCTGCGAGAGCGCCGCCGTGCAACTGCCGATGGATCCGTCCAAAAACACGTCGCCGCCGATGTAGGGTAGACCGAACCATTCCGCGAGCGCGGCGTCCGGCTCGCAGATCTTCGGATGCACCGCGATCGGCAGCGCGCGCAACGCCTCGAGATCGGCGGCGTACCCGTCGCGGTCGCGCCCGAGCAGTTGCGCGTGGACGTGCGCGATGCCGCGCTCGCGCGCGAGATCGGCACCGCGCCGCTCGCTCGCCCGCCGCATCTCGTTCGGAATGCGCGCGATGAAGCGTGCCTGCGCGCTCCAATTCGCCTCGAGCGCGAGACGACCCGTGGGTTCGCCCGCGTCGTCGCGTTCGATACCCGGCGTCTCCGGCGGCAGGTCGAGCCACGCGAGGGTTTTGCGGTTGACGATACACGAGTGACTATCGACCCGCACGAGCAGCGCGTAGGTATCGGCGTGATGGCGTTCGAGCGGCCGCGCGTCGGCGCGAGCCGCATCGTGCCAGAGCGCGTCGTCGTAGCCGCCCGCATAGAGCATGTCGCCGTCGCGCGGCGCGCGCGCGACGGCCGCATCGAACTCCGCATACGAACGTACCGCCGCGAGCGAGCGCGGGCCCGCATAGTATCCGGCTTCGGCAAGATGCACGTGGCAGTCGGCGAATGCGGGAACGAGCGTCGCGCCGTCACCGTCAATGCGATCGACGCCGACGCCGGTCGGCTCGGTGTCGAGCGCCACGATGGATTCGCCGTCCACGAGCACCGAGCGATGGGCGACGAAGCGTCGGGAGGCGGCATCGTACCGATACGCACGCACGTTTTCGAAGAGGATCACCCGACGTTCTTCCGATGAAGCTCAACCGATTCTTGCTCGGCGCCGCGGCGGGCGCGAGCGCCGGGTACGCCGCGTGGCGTTGGTACGAAACCGCGCGCACGCTTCGAACCCCGCGCCCGCCGTTGCCGCCCAATCCCGTGCGATACGGGCGCACCCGACGCGCGCTCGCGCTCGCCGCGTTGCTGCGCGAGACGAGCGCGACCCTCGCGTTCGCCTACGGTCCCTTCGCGCCGCGCCTGCAGCGCGCGCTCGCACCGCTGCCGGCGTGGTTGCGTCCCGCGCTGCTCGCCGCGGTCGCGACGCTCGGCACGAGCCTGCTCGACGGCGGCATCGCCTTCGCCGAAGGGTACGACCTCGAAAGGCGCTTCGCGCAGAGCGAGCAAAGCGCGCGCGCGTGGGCCTCCGATTACGTCAAAGCGTCGCTCCTCGGCACGGGCGTCGCAGCCGTACTCGGTGCGCTCGGCGGTGCGGCGGTGCGACGCTTTCCGCGCGCGTGGCCCTACGCCGCCGCGGCCGGGCTGTTGCCGCTCTACGCGCTCGCGCAGATCGTCGTTCCGCTCTACGTCCTACCGCTCTTCAATCGCTTCGAGCCGCTGCGCGGACCGCTCGAAGGAAAGATCCGCACCCTAGCCGCTCGCTACGGTGTCGGCGACGCGGAGATTCTGCGTATGGACATGAGTCGCCAGACGAACAAGGCGAACGCCTTCGTGGCGGGGATCGGCACCACGCATCGCATCGTGCTCGGCGATACCTTGCTCGAGCACTTTCCCGACGACGAGATCCTTTTCGTCGTCGCTCACGAACTCGGGCATTACGTCGAGCGCGACACCTGGCGCATGATCGGCGCGGCCGAGCTCGCGAGCATCGCCGCGCTCGCCGCCGCGAGCGCGCGTGCCGATCGCGATCTCGGAGCCGAACACGCGCTCGCGCGCATCTCCGCGCGCATCGGCGTCGCCTTCGCGCTCCTGCGTCCCGCGCTCGCCGCATACTCGCGCTCGCGCGAGTGGACCGCCGACCGCTTCGCGCTCGCGGCGACCGACGATCCCGGTGCGGGGGTCCGTGCCTTCGAGCGCTTACGCGAACGGAATCTTGCCGAGGACGACGTGCCGCGCTGGTACGAACTCATCTTCGCTTCGCACCCGAGCCTCGGTCGGCGCATTCGCGCGCTGCGTCAGGACGAGCGCACGCGGCCGGGCCGCCAGACGAACGCCACCGCATAGACCGCACCGCCGAGCGCGAGCGTCGCGACACCGAAGAGCATCGCCGGCGCGCCCGAACTCACGAAGATGTACGCCCACCCCGCGAGCGCGACGAGCGCCGGGAGCGGAAAGAGCCACATCCGATACGGCGCACGCTCGCCGCGCGCGCGCATCGCGAAGAGTGCGCCGATCTGCGCGACCGACTGGATCAATACGCCCGCGGCGGTGAGCGCGTTGATCACCTGATCGAGGCGAAAGAGGCACGCCGCGAGAGCGAGGACACCCATGACGAGGAGCGCGACGTCGGGAAAGCGCTCGCGCGGATGGACGTGCGCGAAGGGTTTGAGAAAATTCCCGTCCACGGCGGCGGCGTACGGAATGCGCGATGCGCCGAGCAAGTTTGCGTACGTCGAGGCGAAGGCGGTGACCAAGATGAGCAGCGTCACGGCGCTCGCCGCGCCGAAGCCGAAGGCGCGTTCGACCACCGCGGAAGCCAGATGCTGACCGAGCGGCGGAAGCGTGCCATCGGCGAGCGGAACGAACGCATGCCAATCGACCGCGCCGAGCACGCCGAGTTGCATCGAAACGTAGAGCACCGCTACGATCGCGATCGCCGCGACGATCGCGCGCGGCAGCGTTCGCGCGGGCGCGATCACCTCGTCGCCGAGCGACGCGGCTTGACCGTAGCCGATGTAGTCGTACATCGCGATGACGAGCGCTTGGCCGAGCCCGGCGCGCAGGCCGATCCAGACCGAATCGTGCGCGTCCATCGCGAAGGCGAGGTGCGGCGAGAAGTGCGCGTACGACGCCACGATCACGCAGAGCAGCGTCAGAATCGCAATCGCGCCGAGCACGAGACCGACCTTCGAGACGGTCGTGATGCGGCGATAGAGCGCGAGCAGCGTGACGAGACCCGCGCCGAGCGCGACCGCCTGCACGCCGAACGCGTGCGTCGATATCCACGGCACGAGATAGCCCGCGTAGTTTGCAAAGCCGATATACCCGGTGGCTTGCGTCAGCGGAACCACGATGATCGTCTGCCAAACGAAGAGAAACGCGAGCGCGCGCGCGACCGGATGCTCGCCGAAGGCACGCAGCAGAAAGCCGTACGTGCCGCCCGAGCCCGGATAGCGCGAGCCGAGTTCGGCCCACACGAGACCGTCGCAAAGCGCGAGCAGCGCGCCGAGCAGCCAGCCGACGAGCGAGAGCGGACCGTGCAGGGAGCCGAGGACGAGCGGGATCGTGATCAGCGGCCCGATCCCGATCATCGACATCACGTTGATCGCCACGGCGGCGCGCGTGCCGACGCCGCGGATCAACGGCGATGCGGTCAAAGCAAGGCTTTCGTCAAACCGCGCGGCGCATCGCTCTCGATGCCGCGCGCGCGCGCGACGTAGAGCGCGAGCAAATGAATCGTCACGAGCCAGCCGAGCGTGTCGTAGGCCTCACCGACCTCGGGCCCGAGGCGCGCGACGCGCTCGGGAGCGACGCCGCCGATCGCAAAGCGCAGCGCGCCCGTCGCTTCGAGTTCGCGCAGCGGCCGACCGACGACATCCATCGCATCGGCATCCACGATGCCGACGAGCGCGGTCGTCGCGTCCACCATCGCGGCGCTGCCGTGGCGAAACTCGCCCGCTTCGAATCCCTCGGCGTGCAGGTACGTTGCTTCCTTGAATTTCAGCGCGGCTTCGCGCGCGATGGGCGCGCCGTAGGCGGTGCCGAGAAAGACGACGTCGTGCCGCGCGGCGATGGCGTTGGCCGCGCCGAGCATCTCGTCGTGCCGCTCGCGCGCGAGCCACGCACGCACGCACGCCGCCGTGGCGAGCAGATCCTCGACCGTCCGCGGATGCTCTCCGCCGAGATGCGAGGCCGCGGCGAGCAAGATCGCGATCGTCGCGGTGACGCTCTTGGTCGCCGGAATCGCACGCTCGGGCCCCGCACCGACGTCGAGCGTCGTCTCCGCGCGTTCGCCGAGCGGCGATGCGACGGTGTTGGTCAGCGCGATTGCGTGCGCGGGAGCGAGCACGTCGAGTGCGCGGAGCAGATCGGTCGAGGCACCGCTCTGCGAGAGCGCGACGACCGTGCGACCGACATAGGCGCGATGGTCGCGCAGTGCCTCGCTTGCGGCGAGCGCGTGCGCGGTGATGCCCCGGCGGCGCAAAGCTTGTGCGCCGAGTTGCGCCGCAAAGAGCGAGCTGCCGCTCCCCACGAGCACGATCTCGCCGACGAGTCGCTCGGCGAGCGCGGCCGCGACGCTCCCGCGCGCGACGCGCTCCCACACCTCGGGCTGCTCGCGAATCTCCCGCTCGAACTGCTTACCGAGTATCTGCGCCATGCAATTGTCGTTCCAGATGCTCGCGCAGCATCCATTTTGCGGCGATATCGGCAAGCGCCGCGCGACGCGTGCGTGCGTCGCACGTGGGAACGCGAGCGAACACGCGGCTCCACGCCGACACGGAGCGCGCGGCGAAGGGACCGTCGACGATTGCGTCGCGCAGCGCCCAACACTGCTGCGTGGGCGGCAGCGGCGCGAGCAGTTCGCCCAGATGCGCGTCGAGATAGACTGCGCCGTCGCGTGGGTCGCGCGCACCGATCGACGCCACGACTTCCAGTCGGTCGGCGCCGCGCGCGGAGTCGATCACCGGGCGCGCGAGCGCGAACGAGGGCAGCGACCCGAGATAGAGACGGCGGATCGATTCCACGCCGCCGTATTGTTGTACCGGGAGCGGCAACGCGCGCGCCACATCCGGCGCGTTCGCGATCTGCGCGGCGAGCTCGGCTCTGCCCCATCCCGTCATGGTGAAACCACCGTCGAGATGCGCCAAGAGCCAGGAACGCGCACGATCGGCGCCCGGATGATCGCCGACCCACGATAAAAACTCGTAGGCCGCCTCCGCGGAATTCTGTTCGAAGGGTGACATCGGACGGCGAACGGCTTCCGCGAGTTCGCGGCCGAGCGGCGCGACGGCTCGTTCGAAGCGCTCCTGGTCCGCCGAATCGCGCAGCGCGGCCGCGGCATCGCGCAGGTCCCAGAGCGAGGCGCGCACGTGGAAGAAATCGCCGGACGGCACGTAGGCCGTCGCGGCACGAATCAAGGCCGGAAGGCCCACGTTGCCCGCGTCGTAGAGCAGCTGCGTGTCTTCGAGCTCGCGCAAGCGATCGGTAGCGCCGGCTCCCAGCGCGATCCCATGGTCGCGCGTGAAGTACGGCGGGCGCAAACCGGCGTTCAAGACGACGCGCTGCCCGCATGCGCCGAGCGCGTAGGTCGCCGTGGGCGTCGTCAGCAACTCGGCACGCGTCCGCCCGTTCACCGTGAGCGTCAACGGCACCGGCCACGTCGTCGGCGCCCGCTCCGAGGCATGCACGTCGAACGGCTGCTGCGCGACACGAACGATCGAGCGGTGCTCCACGCACGCGAGCGACGCATCGAGAATCGGGAGCGTGCGGCCATCGAACCAGGCTCGTTCGTACGAAACCGCTTGCGGAACACCGAACGCGTGCCAATACGCCGCGACGCTCGCGGCCTCGTTGCGATGATTCGAGAGAAAGCGCCGATTGGCCGCACGCATCGCGTCGTCGCCAACGAAGGCCGCCCACATCGCGGTCACTTGCGACCAGAGCGGGGCGGTTTCACTGCTTGCGATCATCCGCAGCGCGGCCGGATCGCGATCGTCGACGACGTGCGCGCGCAGCGGAACCACGCGCGCTGCCTGGAAGCGCCACCCGCGGTCGTCGGGCAGTACGTCCAGCGCGGGACGCAAGGCGTGCTGCGCGCGCGCCATCTCCCAATCGGTGAGACCATACACGAGCCATGAATCGCCCCAGTTTCGTTGCGTGACGAGCCCGCCGAACCACTGCAGGGCGATCGGCTGCGCGACGTACGTGAACGCGTCTTGCTCGCCGAGGATGCCGCTGCGCGTCTTCCCGTCGAGCACCGACTCGGTGAAGATATTCACGACCCCGTACCCCTGCTCCGAGTCGACGAGAATGCCGCTCGTGATGACGACGTCGAGCTTCGGGAGAGGATAGCGCACGCCGTAATCGCGCGCGAAGAAATCGAGCGATGCCGTCGCGGTCGCGAGTACGCGACGAGCGAGCGGGAGCGCACCGGGTCTCGCGTACACGGTGACGGGAACCCCGTCGGCGCTTCCGCGCACGCGAGAGAACACGCCGGCATCGAGCGTCAACAGGTAGGTCGGGATCGGCGGCGTCGTGCGAAACGTGGTAACCGCCGTGCCGTCTGGGAGCGTCCGTACCGAGGCCGGCGGCATGTTGGAGATCGCGCGCCACGTGGCGGGCGCGACGACGCGCAGCCGTATCGGTGCGCGAAACTGCGGTTCGTCGAAGCTCGGGAAGAGCGTGCGCGCCGCGGCACCTTCGAAGAGCGATACGAACGCCGGAGCCTTCGCGTCGGTGCTGTTCGACCAGAGTCCCGGCTCATCGGTACGCGTACGGGTGCGAAACACGATCCGCACCACGTGTCGACCCGCGCGAATCGGCGCGGAGCCGCGCAGCGCGACCTGCTGCGCGGCGGGATAGCTCTGCACGGCGAGGGGCACATCGTCGATGCTCGCACGCTCGATCGCGATGCCGATGGCGTTGAGCGCGATCGCGCGCGACGGGCGGTGCAGCGTGACGACGATCGTCTCGTCGCCCTCGACGTCCCGCGCACCGAACGTTCGCGCGCTCGTCGAGGCGCCGAGGTTCAGGGTGAGATCGTAGGCGCGAGGAATGACGTTGGTGCCGAGCGACGGCGGCGGTTCGGACGATTTCGGGGCGAGCGCGAGTAACGCAAGAGACGCCGCGACACACCACGCAAGACGGACGACATGCATGCGGGAGCATTCGCGCCGCGTCGCGGCGACGACCTGTACCCGACGCTGGGACTTACGGCACGAGGACGGGCGACGGCCGCGTGCCGAGCCACCCTGCGAGATCGGTCTTCACGGTCACGTATCGCGCGCTGCGCAGCTCCTCGCGGAACTCGCCGAACGTGCCGAAGGCCTCGGCGAAGGCGTCGTGCTTGTGAATGGATTCGTAGTTGACCTGGCTCGCGAAGAGGAACGTGTGGTCGGGGAGGTCGGCGTACATGTCGAGCGAGCGCGCCAGGATGCCGCGGACCACGTCTTCGACGAACTTCGGATTGTGATGCGCCTTATTGACGATGAAGAACTCGTCGGGTCGCTTCAGCAGGTCGTAGGTCTCGCTCGACATCGAACTCTCGACGATCTCCACGAGATCTTCGGCTCGCACCGCATCCGCGTGCGCGTCGTCGACGCCGAGAAGAATCGCGCCGCGTCCGCGCTGGTTGTGGGTCGCGCCGGGGAGCGCGTCGAGCGCGCGTCGCGCATCCGCTTCGGAGAAGCCCGCGTCCATCAGTTCGTGCATCGAGTGCTCGCGCACCATCTGCTGCGCGCAGGGACACGCGGTCATCCCCTCCGCCTCAACGCCGACCACGCGCCGGGTGCCGCGCTCGTCGGCGTGCGCGATACCGACGAGCGTGTAGGTCTCTTCGCCGCGCTTGCCGCTCACCGGCGTCCACCGTTCGAGGCCGAAATCGGCGCGCAGGCGCACGTCGGCACGAATCGCGCGCTGACTGCGCACGATCTCGCGGGCGATCGACTCGACCAGCCGCTCGATGCGCGCCGGTTCTTTCGTTGCGGCGAGCACGTCGAGCGTCGTCTCTTCGAGAATCTCCGAGAAACGCGACATATGCACGCCTGCCTTATCGGGCGCGAGGTCGGCGACCATCGTGAATTCGCCGTTGAAGACGCGCGGGCGGCCGTCGATCTCCAACTGCACGATGCGGCGCACGCTCGATACGCCGACGCGATTGAGCGAGAGACGAACGTCTGGTGATTCCTCTTGGCGATTCGCCTGAAAGTGCAGGCTACGGGCGAGGCGCCGCACCCCGTTCGCACCCTGCGCGGCATCGGCGAACTCCGGTGCGATCTCGGCGAGGGGCACCGCATCGTAGGGGCGCGCGGCGAGCGGACGCGTGGGGCGGCCGTCGTAGGCGAGCACGTCGATGTCGATCACGCGCGCCTCGAGGCGCGCGCTCGACGTGCGCCCGACCGCGATCTCGACATCGTGCAGCATCGCATCGAGCGCGTTCACATCGAGGTCGGTCTCGAGGCTCGCGGCGACGTTCAAGAACGCCGGGCCGCGTGCGCCGTCGGCCGGCGCGCTCTCGTAAAACGACGAGACCGCGCGAATCGCGACGCGCGCGCGCAAGCGCTGCAGCGCGGCGAGGATGTTCGCTTGACGATCTCCGAGGTTCGAACCGATTCCGATATGGACGCTGTGCATGTACCTTACGTTTCTGAGAGCAGGGCCTCCACCGTCGCCCGTACCGCGTCGTCTTGCGAGTCGCCGACGATGACCCTCCGCAAGCGACCGTGCCGGTCGAAGAAGAGTTGCGTCGGCCATGCGTCCACGCCGTAGGCCTTCCAGAGGGAGAACGCATTGTCGAGCGCGACCGGCCAGGTGATGCCTTGGCGTCGAAGATTCTCCATTACATAGCGCCGTTGCTGCTCCGCGGGCGTCTCGGGCGCGTGGATGCCGATGATACGCAGGCCCTTGGCTCGATCCGCCGCGTTCAACGCCCGGAGCGTCGGCACCACGTTGCGACAATTGATGCAGTCCACGGTGAAGACGTCGAGCACGACGACCCTTCCGCGCAGTTCCGAGGCGGCGATCGCCGGACCGATCCAGTCGCGTGCGGCGACGACCGGCGCGAGGCTCGGAGCGGCATGCGGCGCGGCGCCAAGCAGTATGGCGAGCGATAACGAAGAGAGGAGGCGTCTCATGATGCTGACGGTACGCTTCGCTCGCGACGGCGGATTACTCGGGTTCGAACGCCCGCGCGAACTCTTCATCGCACGCGATACCGACGCGGCCCGCGAGGCGCTCGACGCCGCCGATCGCGCACGCCGCGACGGCGCATGGATCGCCGGAAGCGTCGCCTACGACCTCGGCGCGTCATTCGTGCGCGAACCGCCGCGCGCGAGCGATATCCCGCTGGTCGCGCTCGGCGCGTACGATGCGCCGAACGAGCAGGCGTTGCCGGATCTCGCGCCGGTCGCGCTCTCGCCGCTGCTGTCGCTCGTCACCGCCGAGCGCTACGCGCGAGCGATCGCATCGATCCGGGAGGCGATCGCTCGCGGCGACGTCTATCAAGTCAACTACACCACGCCGTTCGCCTTCGCGCTCGACGGCGACCCCTACGCGCTCTGGTGCGCGGTCGCGCGCACCACGCACGCGCGCTATCAAGCCTATGCCTTTGACGGCGAGCGTCACGTGCTCTCGTGGTCGCCCGAACTCTTTCTCGCCTTCGACGGCGCTCGCGTCGAAACGCGCCCGATGAAGGGCACCGCCCCGCTCGACGCTCCCGAACGACTGGACGATGCGAAGAATCGCGCCGAGCACGTGATGATCGTGGATCTTCTACGGAACGATCTCCACCGCGTCTGCGACGACGTTCGCGTCGAGCGTCTCTGCGAACGCGAGCGTTATCCGACCTTTCATACGATGACCTCGACCATCGCGGGTACGCTGCACGACGACGCCTCGCTGCGCGCGATCTTCGAAGCGGCCTTTCCGTGCGGGAGCGTGACCGGAGCGCCCAAGCGCGCCGCGATCGCCGCGATCGCCGCGCTCGAAGCGCAACCGCGCGGCGCCTACTGCGGCACGCTCGGCTATCTCTCGCCGCAGCGCCGTGGATGGTGGAACGTTGCGATTCGCACGGCGGTCGTCGATGCGCGCGGCGCGGGACGATTCGACGCCGGCGGCGGGATCGTGTGCGACTCGGATGCCGACGACGAGGCGCGCGAAGTGCTGCTGAAGGCACGGTTTCTGCGCGACGCGGCGACGCCGTTCGAACTCTGGGAGACCTTCGCGAGCGACGCGCCGCCCAGCGTGCTCGACGCGCACCTCGCGCGGCTCGCCGCATCGGCCGCCCGGATGGGCATCGCCTACGATGCGGCGGCGCTGCTCGATGCGTGTCGCGAGCGCGGCGAACGTCGCGACCTCGTGCGCGTGCGCGTGCGCGCCGACGGCTCGTTCGTGCTGCGCCGGGAACCGCTCGCCGAGAGCGCAGAGCCCGTGCGCGTCTGCCTTTCGAGCGCGCGCGTCGCCAGCGACGACCCGTTTCTCGCGATCAAGAGCTCGTGGCGCCCGTCACACGATCGCGCGACGGCCGAGGCACGCGCTCGCGACTGTTTCGACGCGCTGTTGCAGAACGAGCGCGGCGAGCTCACCGAGGGTGCGCGCAGCACGCTCGTCCTCGACCTCGACGGGACGCTCGTCACCCCACCGCGTTCGTGCGGCCTGCTGCCGGGGATTTTACGCTCCCGCATCGTAACCGATGGCACGGCGGTCGAACGGACGATCACGCGCGACGATCTCGCGCGAGCGCGGACGATCTACGTGGGAAATTCAGCGCGCGGCCTGCTCGCCGCGACGCTCGTCGAATGAAAAGCGAAAGTGCGATGGACGAGAACCTCTATCCCTACGTCGTCGAGCCGAAGGCCGCACCCGCAATTTGGGGCGGCGAATCCTGGAAGTGTTGGGACGACAACCCCGTGACCAACGGGCCGCTCGCCGGCAAGCGGATCGCTGAGCTGCGCGCCGAGCTCGGCGCGACGCTGCTCGGCAGCCTCGATCCGGCGCAGATCTTTCCCGTGCTCACCAAGATCATCGACGCGCGCCAAGCGCTCTCGGTGCAGGTGCATCCCGACGACGCCTACGCCCGCCGCGTCGAGCATCAGCACAACGGCAAGACGGAGTGCTGGTACATCCTCTCCGCGACCGACGACGCGAGCCTCGTCCTCGGCTGGTCGCAGGACACGACGCGCGCCGAGTACGAGCGGCGCGTCGCCGACGGAACGCTCGGCGACATCCTGCGGCGCGTGCCCGTCAAAGCGGGCGACGCCTTCTATCTTCCGGCGGGAACGCTCCATGCGATCGGCGCGGGCATCGTGCTCTTCGAGACGCAGCAGGCGAGCGATCTCACCTATCGCATCTTCGACTGGAATCGCGTGGGCGCCGACGGCAAGCCGCGTCAACTCCACGTGCAGAAGGCCGGCGACGTGCTCGACTACCATCGCAGCACCGCGAGCGCGACCGCGCAGATCGCGTACCGCTTCGAAGGACTCTCGCGCCTCGCGCTGATCGCCGACTCGCGCTTCGTCGTCGAGCGCATCGTCGCGACCGAAGAACCGCACTCGATGTCCACGCACGAGCGCCCGCTGATCTTCATGCCGCTCGACCGACCGCTCACGATCGAAGCGGGCGGCACGACGGTGACGCTCGAACCCGAGCAATGCGCGATCGTGCCCGCCGCGGCGCGCTGGTGTACCGTCTCGAGCGATGCCCACGGCGGGGCGCACGTGATGTTCGTGACGCCGCCGGCTTCGCGCGAAGCCTATGCCGCTCAACTCCTCGCCGCGGGCGTGGATCAAACACACCTCGACGCTTTCATGGCACAATTTGCATGACGATTGACGAATGGACCAAGCTGCGCGAGCAGCAGAACGAACTCGTGCTCGAGTCCGGCCACCTCGGGATCCAGCGCTTCTTCAACCTCGACACGCGCGCGTACGACGACGGCGCGCTGCCGGGGCGCGTCAAGGAGCTCTGCGGCTTGGTGGCCTCGCTCGTGCTGCGCTGCGACGACTGCGTGACCTACCACCTCGCGCAGTGCGTCAAGATCGGCTTCAGCGACGCGGAGCTCCAAGATGCGCTCAACGTGGGCCTGATCGTCGGCGGCTCGATCGTGATTCCGCACCTGCGCCGTGCCTTCGAGCGGATTGAAGAGCTTCGCGCGCTGGCGTGACGGGCTCGCGCCCGGTCACGAGCGCGACGCATCCGGAACGCTGCGCATCGGCGGGATCGCGGCACACGAGCTCGCCCAACGCTTCGACACACCCGCGCTCTGCATCGATCTGCGCGTTCTCGACGACGCGCTAAACGCGTTGCTTTCGGCCGCGCGCGCGCACGAGATCGGCGTATCCTACGCGGGCAAGGCGTTGCTGCTTCCCGGGCTCGCGCGCCATCTGCAGCCCTACGATATCGGCATCGACGTCAGTTCACTCGGAGAGCTCGTCACGGTGGAGCGCGCGGCGTTTCCCGCCGCGCGCGTCACGCTGCACGGCGCAGGCAAGAGCGCGGCCGAGCTCGATGCGGCGTGCGAGCGCCGCGTGGGGCGCATCGTCGCCGACAGCCTCGACGAGTTGCGTGCGCTCGGGAACCGCACGCGCTGCGCGGGCGTGGAACTGCTGCTGCGCCTGAATACCGGCATCGAGGCGCACACGCACGAGTTCGTGCGGACCGCCGGCGACGAGAGCAAATTCGGCATCGCTCCGCACGAATTGGATGAAGCGCTCGCGCTCGCGCGCGAGATGGGCGCACGGCTGCGCGGCCTGCACGCGCACATCGGTTCGCAGATCGCCGACGCGGCGCCCTTCGTCGCGAACGCCCAGGCCCTGCTCGATGCGCTCGCGCGCGTGCACGCGCAGGCGGCGTTCGCCGACGCCGACACGATCGTCGTCGGCGGCGGGTTCGGCGTGGCGATGCACGCCGACGAATCGGAGCTCGACATCGCGGCGACGCTCGCCGCGATTCGCGCGGCCGTACCCGCGAACGTACGCGTCGAGATCGAACCCGGGCGCGCGGCGATCGCGGCGGCCGGAACCTCGCTCTATCGCGTGCTCGCGATCAAACGCTTCGAGCGCCGTCGCTACGCCATCGTGGATGGCAGCATGGCCGATAATCCCCGCCCCGCGCTCTACGGCGCGTCCCACCACATCGTGCCGGTGCGCGCGAGCGACGCCGAGCCCGTCGCGACGATGGTCAGCGGCCGTTCCTGCGAGAACGACCGCCTCGGCGAGGCGATGCTGCCCGCCGATCTGCGCGCGGGCGACCTGCTCGCCTTCTGCACGACCGGCGCCTACACGTACAGTATGGCAAGCAATTACAACCGGTTTCCGCGCCCGCCGGTGATCGCGCTCGGCGCGGGCGATGCAGCGCTCTGGGCACGCCGCGAGAGCCTCGAAGACGTCTTGCGCGCCGACACGTGACCCGACGCATCCGGCCGTCGCGCTGCGGCGTTCTTGATGATGTATGAACACCGAGAAAGCCATTTTTGCCGCGGGCTGCTTCTGGGGCGTCGAAGCCGCCTTTCGGCAGCTTCCGGGCGTCCACGACGCTATCTCCGGCTATACCGGCGGAACGACCACCGACCCGACCTATCGCGAGGTCTGCTCCGGCCGCACCGGTCATGCGGAGGCCGTCGAAGTAACCTTCGATCCGTCGGCGATCACCTACGACGAACTGCTCGACTTCTTCTGGAAGATTCACGACCCCACGCAGCACAATCGTCAGGGCCCCGACGTGGGCTCGCAGTATCGCTCCGCGATCTTCACGCTCTCCCCCGCGCAACATAGCGCGGCATTCGCCTCGCGCGACCGCGCGCAGTCGTCGTTATCCAAGCCGATCGCGACCGAGATCGTCGCGGCCTCGGCCTTCTATCCCGCCGAAGCCTACCATCAGCGGTATTTCGAGCGGCACGGCGTCGCGTGCCACATCACGGTGCCGCGATGAAACGCACCGCGTTTCTCGGCGCGCTCGGCGCCGTCGCGGCGCTCGGCGCGACCGGCGCGCGGGCGCGTGCCTACACGGTCACGCATTCCGACGCGCAATGGCGACGCATCTTAGGCGATCGCTACTACATCCTGCGCGAAAACGGCACCGAGCCCGCATTCTCGAGCCCGCTCATCGCCGAGAAGCGCACGGGCACCTATCGCTGCGCGGGCTGCGCGACGACGCTCTTCAATTCGGAGATGAAGTACGACAGCGGCGACGGCTGGCCGTCGTTCTTCACCGTACGGCCGCACGTGACGCGCACGCGCGCCGACTTCGAACTTCCGGGCGAACCGCGCACCGAGGTGCATTGCGCGACCTGCGGCGGACACCTCGGACACATCTTCGACGACGGTCCCGCACCGACGCACCTGCGTTACTGCATCGACGGACTCGCGCTCGTCTTCGTTCCTTCGAACGCGTTGAAGTAGGCGCCGACGAGGTTCGTCATCATCACGAACCACGCGGCCGCACCCAGGATGCCGGCGACGATCGCGTCGTCGGCATTTCCGCGTAAGAGCCCGTACCCACCGATCGCGACGGCGAGTTGCATGCCGACGAACGTCATCCACGAGCGGCGCTCGTCGAGCAGCAGCCCCGGACGCGTCTCGTCGTCGTCGCCGCGCACGGTGGTCGAGATGACGCGCACGCCGAGGTGGAACACGTGGGCGTTCACCATCTGTCCGACCCATCCGACGAGCAGCACGTAGCCGAACGCCTCGCCGCACGGGACGCCCGCAAGCAGCGCGCCGCCGAGCAGGATCCCGAGCGCGAGCCACACGAGCGAGGCCACGACGAACGCTTGCGGCGGCCGATGCGGCCGCGTCGCACGACGCACGATGTCGGCGGCGTCGACGATATAGACGATGCATCCGAGCGCGACGAGCGTCGCGCCGCTCCAGCGTAGCGGTGCGAGATCGCCGAGAATCCCGAGCGCGAGCAGGGGCGCACCCAGCACGAGCGCCGAGCCGACGATCGCGTGTACACGCGGGAAGCGCGAACGTACGCCGCAGATCGGACGCATCGTGCGCGCCGCAACGCCGACGATCAAGATCGTGAACCAGCCGAAGATGCCGAGCACCGCGTGCGCGGGCGGCACGCGCGCGATCCACGTCGCGGGGGCGGCTCCTTCGAGCGCCGCGAGCCCGAAGCCGCCGAGCAACGCGACGGCGGTGAAGATACCGAGCGTCATCGCGAGCGCGCGCGCGATCGCCCGTTCGGTCGGCTCGATCGGCGTACGGCCGCCGAGTGTCGCGAAGGCGGCGGTGAGGTATGCGACGAGCGCGATGCCGATCGTCACCGCGCCCGTGACGACGAGGGTCGTGCTCGCGAACCATCCGACGATAAAGAGCACGACGCCGATCGCGAAGAGGCCGAGTGCATGACGCGCGAGCGCCTCACCGCGCCAGGGAAGATCGGTAAAGCGCGGGATCACGTGCAGCAGGATCGCGAGCGCCGCCATCGTGATCCAGCCGAGCGCGACGACGTGAATCCACGCGACCGCTCCCGGGGTGAGCCCCCGCACGCCGAAGCGCGCCGCCGCATAGACGAGCAGTACCCACGCGGCCCCATGCGCGAGCTGCGCGAAGAGGAGCGCCCACGGCGGTATCCACTGGCGTCGAAGGAGCCGGTTGAGTTCCATGCGGCGAGCGTACCCGATGGGTGCGTCCGCGCCGAAGAACAACTCGGGAAGTCGCTACGAACGCGGCTCGGTGCTTCGGCTCGCGGCGACGATCCGCACGAGCCCGAATCCGGCCGCGGCGAAGAGCACGGTCGCGAACGCGCCTTGGAGCGGATTCCCGTAGAGATAGGCTCCCGTTCCGAAGAGCGCCGCGTATACCGTGATCACGCCGAGCGTCCACCCCAGCAACGCATTCGGCAGGCTATCGGGCGACGGCGGGAGGCCGGTACGCTCCCGAACGCGCCTCCAGCCCGGTCCGGCCGGACGCACCGTCGCGTAGAAACGCGCGAGCGACGCGTCATCGACGGGCGGCGTGACGAGGGTGACGACGACCCACACGAGCGTCGTCACCGCCACCGTGACGATGAGCGCGACGGAGGGATCGACGGCGTACCCGGATTTGTCGAGCACGAAGATCGCCGCCGAGACGACGAACGACGCGAGCATTGCGCTCACTTCGCTCCATGCGTTGATACGCCACCAATACCAGCGCAGCAGGTAGATGAGCCCGGTGCCCGCACCGATGTCGAGCAGTAACGAGAAGGCTTCTTTCGCGGTGTCGAGCACGAAGGTAAAGCCGATCGCGACGACCATCAAGAGCGCGGTCACGATGCGGCCGATGAGCACGTAGTGCGACTCGCTCGCGTCGGGCTTGAGAAAGCGCCGATAGAAGTCGTGCACGAGGTACGACGTGCCCCAGTTCAGGTGCGACTCGAGCGTCGAACGATAGGCGGCAAAGAGCCCCGCCACCATGAAGCCCGCCCATCCCGCCGGAAGAAAGACCAACATCGCGGGGTACGCGATGTCGTCGCCGATGAGATGGCTCGCAACCGCGGGGAAGGCGTGATGGATCGAATCGAGCGTCGGATAGACGACGAGCGAGGCGATCGCGACGACGATCCACGGCCACGGCCGCAACGCGAAGAACGTGACTTGGAAGAGCATCGTACCCCAGACCGAATCGCTCTCGCGCCGCGCGGCAAGCATGCGCTGCGCGACGTAACTACCGCCGCCGGGTTCCGCGCCCGGATACCACACCGACCACCACTGTACCGTGAGCGGGATGATGAAGAGGCTCGCCGCGACCGGCCAGTTCGAGAAATCGGGAAGGATGTCGAGCAGATGCGGATGTGCGGCGCGCACGTGCGCGAGAAGTCCCGCGAGTCCGCCGAGGCGCGCCACCGCCGGCGCGTGCAGGGCGTAGTACGCCGCGGCGAACGCGCTCGACATCGTGATGATGAACTGGATCGTGTCGGTCATCATGACGCCCCACAGCCCCGCCGTCGCGGCAAAGACGATGACCACCGCGCCCGCGACCGGCAGCGTCACCACCTCGGGGATGCCGAAGAGCACGCTCGCGATCTTCGCCGCGGCGAGATTCACCGTGGCGATGATCATGACGTTGAAGAACAGGCCGAGATAGATCGAGCGGAAGCCGCGCACGAACGCCGCGGCTTTCCCCGCGTAGCGCAATTCGTAAAACTCGAGATCGGTGAGCACGCCGCTGCGCCGCCAGAGCCGCGCGTAGAAAAAGACCGTCGCCATACCGGTGAGCAGAAAGGCCCACCACTGCCAGTTCGCCGCAACGCCGCCCGTGCGCACGAAGTTGGTCACGAGGTTCGGCGTGTCGGTCGAGAAGGTGGTCGCGACGAGCGAGATGCCGATCAGCCACCACGGCGCCTGGCGCCCCGCGGCAAAGAATTCGGTCGTATTGCGACCGGCGCGCTTCGCCAGGAAGATGGCGGGGAGAAACGTCACGCCGAGCGAGACGACGATGATGATCCAGTCGAGCCGCGTGAGATGCATTAGCGGCGCCGATTCGCGAGCCGGCCACGGGAAGCCCGCCGCCGGTCACCGGCGGCTCAGTCTAAGAGCGGCAGCACCGTCTCGAGCAAGCGACATCCGCCGGCCTCGTTGAAATGCTCCGGATCGAAAAAGAAGCGTTCGTCGCGAATGCCGGCGTCACCGACGAGCGCGTCCATCGGCACGAAATGCACGCCGAGCTCCGCGCAAGCGTCGGCGAGCACGCGATCCATCAGGCGGCGCACGTTGGCACGCAAGCGGACCGGCTTGGATCCTTCGTAGTCGTACGGCGCGGGCGGCGTGCATCCAAGCACGAGGAGTTTCGGCGCACCGGCGTCGCGCAACGCGCGAACGCCGGCGACGAGCGGCGCGAGACGCTCGCGAATGCGCGCCTCGGCCTCGGCGCGTTCCAACACGCGCGCGCCCTCATAGCTCGGGAGTTGCGGCAACCACGGCGGAGCGTCATCTTCCGCCACAATGAACGCTCGATGCCACGCTTCTTCGATATCGTACGCATCGACGATCGATGAAACGAGTAGCGGCGGCGCTTTCGGGACGCAGCGAAAGCCGTAGCGTCGACGGACCGTCGGCGACACGTTCAACTCGATCGACGCGAAGAGCGGATCGGGCGACGTATCGATCATCCGCAGGACGCGCAGCTCCCAGAGCCACCGCGTGATGGGCTCGTCGAAACACGTATCCCCAAAAAAGTCCTCGGCCCGAAAAAGCGGCCACCAACGCGCGTT
>JAGWSR010000095.1 GCA_028869385.1 bacterium | reverse complement strand
CGCGTGCGGTAGGTGATCACTTCGGCGGCCATCGCGGCGTTGGTGCGGCCGTAGCGTTCGTAGATGTACTGGATCACCTTTTCGCGGTCTTGGTGCGCGAAGTCGATGTCGATGTCGGGGATCTCTTGGCGCTCCTCCGACATGAAACGCTCGAAGAGTAGATTCATCCCGATCGGATCCACGGCGGTGATGCCGAGCGCGTAGCAGACGGCGGAGTTGGCGGCGGAGCCGCGGCCCTGGCAGAGCACGCCGAAGCGCTGCGCGGCCTGCACGATATCCCACACGATGAGAAAGTAGCCCGCGAGATCCATCTTCGCGATGATGCCGAGCTCGTACTCGAGTTGGCGCTCGACGTTCGGAGCGATCGGCGTGCCGTAGCGTTCGGTTGCGCCGCGATAGACCAATGCGCGCAAGTACGTCTGGCGCGAATGGCCGTCGGGCACGGGGAAGAGCGGAAACTGGCCCATTTGGCGATCGAGCCGGTAGCGGCAGCGCTCCGCGATGCCGAGCGTCGCGTCGAGCGCTTCGGGATGGGCCGAGAAGAGCGCGCGCATCGCGGTGGCGGATTTGAGGTGATACTCCGCGTTCGGGCGCAGCAGATGGCGCGCGCGCGCCTCTTCGAGCGTGAGCGTCTCGCGCACGCAGGCGAGCACGTCGGCGAGCGGCGCTTCTTCTTTATGCGCGTAGGCTACGCCGTTGGTTGCCGCGTAGGGTACGTGCAGATCGCGCGCGAGCGCGATGATGCGCTCGTTCTCGGCGGCCTCCTCGGGGGTGAGATGGTGCTGCAGTTCCAGGTAGAAGCGCTCGCCGAAATGCTCGCGGAACGCCGACGCGCGCGCGCGATCGCTCGTGCGCGCGAGGGCGATCAGGCCCTCGGTGCGACCGTCGAAATCCTCGAAGCGCGCGCGCGCATCGGCTTTGCTGCCGCGCAGTTGCGCGAGTGAGATCAGTTCGCAACAGTTCGCGTAGCCGCGCTCGTCTTCCACAAGCAGCACCGCGCGACCGCCGTCTTCGAAGGTGAGCTCGGTGCCGACGATCGCGGCGATGCCCGCGCGGCGCGCGGCCGATGCGAAGCGCACCGCGCCGTAGAGGCCGTCGCGGTCGGTGAGCGCGAGCGCCGCGAGCCCCAACTCCGCCGCCCGCTCCGCGAGTTCTTCGGGGTGCGAGGCCCCGTCGAGAAAGGTGAAGTTGGACCAGCAGTGCAGCTCGGCGTAGCCGCCTAGCGGCGCAGCCACGTGCTGAGCATCCGCAGGTCGAGCCGCGCGACGAGTTGCGGACAGTCGGGCGTGCAGACGTGCAGGCTGCGAATGCGTTCGCGCATGCGCTCGCGCGCGGCGGCGAACTCCGTCACGATCGCGGGGCTTGCGAGAAAGCGTTCGTTCTCGATACGCAGGTGCGCGAAGCGGCGGTGCAACTCGCGCTCGGCGGATTGCTCGCCCACGAAACACGCGCGCAGCCGCAACTGCTCGCCGTAGCGAAAGGTGCGGCGCAGTTCGCGAATGCGGCGCGTCGGATGCTCGGAGTAGCCGATCTTGCACGAGCGCTCGTCCACGTCGAGCAGATAGACGAAGCCGTAGTTGTATCCCGCGAGCTCTTCGAGCGGCGAGAGCAGATGGTTGGTGCGGGTGATCTCGCCGCTGCGCAGCCACGACGACGCGATGCGCTGAAACTTCTCGCATGCCGCCCGGTCGATCTCAATCATAGGAACCTCGCAGATACCAGTGCGTGCCTTGGCGATAGATGCGGCAGACCTCGCCGTCGTCGAGCACGACGTCGTACTCGTCGCGCGCGATCGCCGCGCCGAACCAACCGTCGTCGATGCGCCAGGGGCCCGCGCAACGTGCGACCGAACGGCCGTCAACTTGGTGCGGCTCCCCGCGCCGCACGCGCACGTCAATCTCTTTGACGGCGAGCAGGCGCAGTTGCGGCACCACGCTCGCGGGCGCGAGCGGCACCGCTCCGCCCGGCGGCTCGTGCTTGGGCAGCACGAAGGGCTCGTAGCGAAAGCGCTCCTCGAGCGGGTGCGCGGCGCGCGTGCGCGCGCGCCGTACCGGCGCGCCGATCACCGATTCGAGGCGCGCGAGCAGCACCGCGACGCTCTGCCGGTCAATGTCGTCGGTGCGCACGAGCACGAGTTCCTCACCGCCTTCGTCTAGCTCCATTGCGCGCACGCGCAAGCCCACGAGCGGCGCGTCGAAGCGCACGTCTTCGAGCTTGGCGCGCAGCACGTCGAGCATCGCCTTCTCGTCGGCGGTCGGCGCGGCGAGGTGCACGTCGAACGGGCGGCGCTCGCCGTTGTCTAACTCCACTTCCAAACGCAACAGGCTCGCGCGCTTGCCGCAGCGTTCGAGATCGCCGCAGATGCGCGCGAGCAGCACGCGCAGCGCGAAGAAAACCGATGCTTCATCGTCGGCGTGCCCCTCGCCGAAGAGCGCGGCCTCGATCGCGAGCGCGTGACCGCGCGGCACGAACGGCGTGCGATCCTCGCCGCGCGCCCACGCGTGCCAACGCGCCGCGTCGCGCCCGAAGCGGCGCACGAACGCTCCGTGCGGCAAGCGCGCCAATTCGCCGAGCGTCGTGACGCCGAGCAGGTGCAGGCGCGTCTGCGCGTTCGGATCGAGATCGAGCACATCGAGCGGCAACGGCGCGAGCCGCGCCGCGCTCTCGCGTTCGTCGAGCACGGTTCCATGCGCGATCCACCCCGCCGCATACGCGCAAAACTTATTTGGGCCCGCGCCGATGCGCAGCGGCAACCCGAAGCGCGCGAGCGCGGCCTCGGCCTGCGCGATCCACTGCGCCGCGTCGCCCGCGATGCCGCGCATATCGAGAAACGCGACGCCTTCGCGCACCTCCTCCACGAGCGGCGTCACCGCATCGAGCGCATCGAGCATCTCGGCCCACACCGCGCGCGAGCGCTCCGCGTCGTGCACGAGCACGCGCGCGTTCGGTACCACGGCGGCGGCCTGCGTGACCGTCTGGCCGATGCGCGCGCCGGCCGCACGCGCGCGCGTGTCGAGCGCGATGACGTGTCCGCGATCGTAACGATCGGCGAGCAGCCGCGGCTCATCCGACGCATCGCCTCCGACGACGACGGCCAGCGGATAGTCGGGAATGCGAACGGCGAGCAGTATGCTCATGCGGGCAGCACCGCCTCGAGATGCGCGAAGGCTCCGCCCGCGGCGCGCTTGTGCTTGCGCAGTTCGGCGCGCGCTTCGAAGCCGGAGAACGTGGACCACAGCCCGTGCGTTCCGCGCACGATCGCACGCTCGAACGAACACCCCAAGCGCACGGCCGCGAGGCTCTGCACCTCGGGCATGACCCGATGAGCCAGCACCACGAGCACGCCGCCCGTGCGGTGCGCGACCTGCGCGAGCCGCGCCCAGACCGCCGCTCGCAGCGCGGCCGCATGCATCACGATCACGCGCGCGACGCGCGAGCGCAGGAGCAGATCGGCGGCGCGCGCCGCGAGCAGCGGGGTGGGGGCGGGAACGACGAGCAGACGGTCGAGGCGCACGCCGGCGGCCTCAAGCGAGGGCGGATAGAGCTCGCCGTCGTCGATGACGGCGCCGAGTCCGCGATGGGTCGCCTGCGCGAGGAGCGAGGCGGCGATGCTGTGGCACCCCGCGCTGCCGCGCCCCTCGAGCGTGACGAGCGAGCCTGCCGGAAGTCCGCCGCCGAGCAGCCGATCGAGCGCGGCGATGCCGGTGGGCACGAGGCGTTCGGCGAGCGCGCCGGAGACGCCCACGGCGGCGTGCAGACTCGCTTTCAGTTCTTGAAAACGGGCCTCACGCGGGGTGGAGAGTGCGGCTGCCGGAAGCATGGGTGACCATCCTAATCGAACATATGTTCGATGTCAAGGCGGTCACCCGAAGGAGTTTTACGGGCTCGGCGAGGGCGCCGGAGCGGGTGCGGCCGGGATCTTCGCGTTGCAGAGATGCGCAGCTTCGAAGATGCTGTTCGCCAGGGTCTGCTCGTTCTTGGCAGCCTGCTTCTGCGTCCACTTCAACCCCTCGGTGAGGTGGTTGAGCGGATTGTAGCCGAGGGTCAGCCCGGGCAGCCGGGTGAGGTCGAGCTCGTAGGGATTGGGATTGAGGCCCGCCTGCAGCGCGGTGTTGTCGAAGGCGTCCGGATGCATCGGGTCGGGGGTGGCACCGATGATATTGCTCAGCTCTTGATCGCGCGACTTCGCCTGCGAGCCGGTGATGTCGCCGCCCATGATCGTCGAGATGTAGCCGAAGCCCGCGTGCTGCATCTGTCCGAGCTGTTGGGTGTCCACGAAACCGCTGATGATGTCGAGCGAGGCCTGTTGATCGGCGAGCGCGATGAGCAGCTTCTTCTTCAGGTCGGCGAGGCGCTGCGTATCGGCGTCGCTCGGATGCGCCGGAAACACGGTGGGGTCGTTGAGCATCTTCTGGATCGCGACCAAGTTATCGGCGATCGGACCGACCAAGCGATTCATGCTGTACACGGCAAAGCTCTGCGCGGCGGTCGCTTCGTTCGGATTGGCGTTCGGATCGGCGTCGAACGACGCGCGCGAGTAGTCGTTGAAGAGCTTCGGGCTCTTGGCGATCGACTGATCGTTCTGCAGCATCATCCCAACCGACGGTGCGATCTTGGAGCGCAGGGCGCTGCAGAGCGGACGCACGGTGGCGCGATAGATGGTCGGCGGCGTGGAGCTCCCCGGCGTGGCCGACGGGGCGGGGCTAGGTTCGGCGGCGAGTGCCGCACCGCTCGCGAGGATGACGCAGAGCAACGAAGAGACGAGGGTCGTACGCATGGGCTCCATTCTACGCTATCAACGCTTGAGGACCCCTGTGCGTTCCCGACGGAGGGGCCGGATTACGAGGCGACGGCCTGTTCGCCGATCTGCTCGAGCTCGCGCTTCTCGTCGCCCGTGATGACCATCGTAAGGTCGAGCATGATGATGAGCCGCTCGTCCATCTTGCCGACGCCCTGGATGTACTCGGTCCCGACGCCGGCGATCATCTCCGGCGCGTCTTCCACGTTCTCGATCGGGATGTTGAGCACTTCGCTCACCGAATCAACCACGATGCCGACGCGCTTGTTGCCGATCTCGGTGACGATGATGCGCGTGCTCTTGGTCGCGTCGATGCGCGACATGCCGAAACGCGTGCGCAGGTCGATGATCGGAATCAGCTGACCGCGCAGGTTGATCACGCCTTCCATGAAGCGCGGCGCGCGCGGCACGTGCGTGATCTCGACCATGCGAATGATCTCTTGCACTTGCGAGATATCCACGCCGTACTCTTCGCTCCCCAGACGGAACGAGACGACTTGGACGACTTCGCCCGAGAGTTGCTGCCGTTTGTCTTCTTTCGCGTCCGCCATGATGCGTTAGACCCCCGAGAATTCCGCGCGAGCGACTTTGCCGCTCGAGTAAGCTTCGCTGACCAGCGAATGCACGTCGATAATGAGCGAGATCGAGCCGTTGCCGAGGATCGTCGCGCCCGAGATGCCCGCGATGCGTCCGACCACGTCGGAGAGCGGTTTGATCACGATCTCCTGTTCGCCTTCGAACGAGTCCACCACGAGTCCGACCTGACGACCCTGTAGGCCGACGATCACGATCATCACCTTGTCCGGATCGCGCTCGCCGCCGAGTTCGAAGAACTCCGCGATGCGCACCAGCGGCACGACCTGACCGCGCAGCGTGATGACCTCGTTGCCGTGTACGGTGCGCACGTCGGACATCTCCACGCGCTGCGACTCGATGACCGAATCGAGCGGAATCGCGTAGAGTTCCTCGGCGACGCGCACGAGCAGCGCTTGGATGATCGCGAGCGTGAGCGGCAGCTTGATCGTGAAGCGCGTACCTTGACCCGGCACCGTATCCACGTCGAAGACGCCCTTGAGGCGCGTGATGTTGCGCTTGACGACGTCCATGCCGACGCCACGGCCGCTCACGTCGGAGACGACCTCGGCCGTGGAGAAGCCCGGCGTGAAGATCAGTTCGACGATCTCGCGATCGGTCAGGCGATCGTCGGCCGAAATGAGCCCCTGCTTGAGCGCGCGCGCGCGCACCTTTTCGAGATTGATGCCGGCGCCGTCGTCGGAGACCTCGATGATGATCTGATTGCCTTCGTGATAGGCGTTGAGCGAGATCGTTCCGGCGCGCGGCTTGCCGAGCTTGACGCGCTCGTCGGGCGGCTCGATGCCGTGATCGACGTTGTTGCGCAACAGATGCATGAGCGGCTCGCCGACTTCGTCCACGATCGTCTTGTCGAGATCGGTCTCGGCGCCGGAGATGACGAGTTGCACTTCTTTGCCGCGCGCCTTCGCCACGTCGCGCACGAGGCGCGGAAAGCGATCGAAGACCTGCCCGATCGGCACCATGCGCACCTTCATGATCGACTCTTGAATCTCGTTGGTCGTGCGCGCGAGCAGCGCGGCGGAGTCGGCGAGATCCTTGGCGAGCGGTGCGATGATGCCCGAATTGGCCATCGTGGTGGTGCCGTTCGCGCCCTTATTGCCCATCAGGCGCTCGAGCGTGTTGGCGATATCGGAGATGCGCGTGCGGTTGATGACGAGTTCACCGACGAGATTCAAGAGCGCATCCAAGCGCTCGATATCCACGCGAATCGTCTGGTGAATCGAGGAGCGCTTTTGGTCGCCGCCGTTTTTGGCGGGCGCGCTCTTCTCGGCGGCGGCGGGGCGTGCGGGTTCCGCGGCGGGTGCGGGCGCGGCGGCGGGCACCTCCGGCGCGGGCGGCGGGGTCGCGG
>JAGWSR010000094.1 GCA_028869385.1 bacterium | reverse complement strand
GCCCTTCATGTTCAGGATCGCATCGATTCCGACCGTGTGCGCGTCGGTGCCGATGCAGGCGCCCGCCACGCGGACTTTGCGGCCGAGGTGCTCGTGCACGTAGGCATCGATCTCTTCCATCGACATCGAGGCCGTCTTCGCCGAAGGGGCTTTGATCGTGGAGACATCGATGCTCTGCGGCGTGCTCGCGTAGACCACGAAGAGCGAGAAGCCGGCGCCGATGCGTCGTCCCTCGACCACCTGCACGTCGGTGAAGCCCATCTTGGTGACGAGCTGACGCGCCGCTTCGTCGGCCGCCTCGCTCCATTCCACCGGCAGCGCGAACGAGAGCTGCACCTTCCCGTCGTTCATCGTATCGCCATACGGCTTGATCATCGAACTCATTTCAGGCCGTCCTTCGACAAGCTCAGGATGACACGGTTGTCGCCCTTCGCACCCATCGTGTCACCCTGAGCTCGTGCTGTGTCACCCTGAGCTTGTCGAAGGGCGCTTTCGAAGGGGTTCCAGTACTCGGGGGCGCGGGCGAAGACGCCGTCGAAGCCGCGGCCGCCGTCGGGCGAGCGCGAGACGTCGGCGAAGACCGCCGCTTCGATCGCGTTCATCAACCCCATCTCGGCGACGCGTTCGAGCAGCGCCGATGCGTCGGCGAGCACGTTCTGCGCGCGCTTTTCGATCGCGCCGTCGGGCTTGAAGGTAATTTCGTCGCCGAAATGACGCGCGGTGTTCATCACGTAACGCGCGTTCTCGATCGAGAGCGCGCGATCGCCGAGGAACGGCGTGTGAATCGCCTCGGTCAACATGCCGACGAGATGGATCGTTTGCTTCGTCATCACCGAGGTGAGATTGAACATCGCGTCCATCAGGTGACCCTTGAAGATGTCGCCCGTCATGTGTTTGGTCGGCGGCATGTACTTCAGCGGCGCCTTCGGGAAGATTTGACGCGTTAGTTGGGCCTGCGCCACCTGGTAAAGAAACCCGTCCTGCAGATCAGGATTGATCTCGTAGGCGTCGCCGAGGCCGATCTGTTCGTCGGGCATGCCCGCGCGATGCGCGAACTCTTCGTTGATGAATTGCGACGCGAGCACGGCCGGCGCTTGTTCCACGGCGTCGGCGGTGGTGAGGTAGTTATCCTCGCCGGTATTGATGATGATGCCCGCGTAGGCGTTGAGCATGCGGCTGAAGTGCTGGTCGATGAAGGTGCGCTTCATGTTGATGTCGCGGAAGAGAATGCCGTACATCGAGTCGTTGAGCAGCATATCTAACCGCTCGAGCGCCGCCATCGAGGCGATCTCGGGCATGCAGAGCCCGCTCGCGTAGTTGGTGAGCATCACGTAGCGGCCTTCGCGCTCGGAGACCTCGTCGAGCGCCTCGCGCATGATCGTGAAGTTCGCCTGGGTGGCATACGTGCCGCCGAAGCCTTCGGTCGTCGGGCCGTAGGGCACGAAGTCGAGCAGCGACTGTCCGGTGGAGCGGATCACCGCGATGATCTGTGCGCCGGCCTCCACCGCGGCGACCGCCGCGGCGCGATCTTCGTAAATGTTGCCGCTCGCCACGATCACGTAGAGCAGCGGGGGCGGCAGCTGCGGCAGACGGCGCAGGCGTTCTTCGCGCTCCGCGCGGCGCGCGCGGATGCGCGCGAGCGATGCCTCGACGAACGGGCGGATCGCTCCGCGCGCCGCATCGTCGGGCACGTGGGCGAAGTCCGCGAGCGCGTGGGTGCCCGCCGCGATCGCCTCGCCGAGGGCCCGCGGCTCGAGCCCCGTCTCCGCGAGCGCCTTGCCGAACGCGAGTGCGGCGCCGCGCGCACGCTCCTGCGGCGAGAGCGCGTCGACGATCATATTCGGAATCGGAATCTCGTCGGGGCCGACGCCGTCCACCCCCAAGAGGCGCAGGACCGAACGTTCGACCGCGACGGTCGAGTGTTCGGCGATGAAGCGGCCCACCGGCTCCGCGATGGCCGAGGCCAACGCGCGGCAGCGGTCCACGACCCCGTGATCTATCCGTAATTCCATAGCCCGCCTATCTTACGGGCGCACCGCGCGTTTTCCTTAAAGACCTTTGTCTTGGATGTAGGCGGCCACGCCTTCGTCCCAACGCGGCAGGCGAATCCCAAGACGCTCGAGCTTTGCGTTCGCGAGCGCCGAATAGGCCGGTCGGCGCGCCGCGGCCTTCCACGCCGAGGCGGAGATCGGCTCGATCGGGTGCGCGATGCCCGCGAGTTCGAGCGCCTTCGCCGCGAAATCATACCAGCTCACCGGGCCCACGTTGGCCGCATGGTAGAGTCCGTAGGCGCGCGTCTCGACGAGCGCCCGTAGTGCGAGCGCGAGATGCCCGGCGTAGGTCGGCGACGCGACGACGTCGTTCACCACGCGAATCGGCTCGCCCGCGCGAGCCTGCGCGATCACGCGATCCACGAACGTGCCTTTGCTGCGCGACGCGTGCAGACCGTACACGCCGCACGTGCGCACGACGTACGCATTGCCGCCGCGTCGCAACGCGAGCAACTCGCCCGCGAGTTTGGAGACGCCGTACGCGGAGATCGGTCGCGCGCAATCGTCCTCGCGATACGGACGATTCGCGTCGCCGTCGAACACGTAGTCGGTCGAGATGGTGAGCAGCGCGATGTCGCGCTGCGCGCAGATCGCGCCGAGCGCATCCACCGCGATCGCGTTCGCCGCGAGCGCGCGTTCGGGCGCGTGCTCGCACTCGTCCACGTTGTGAAACGCCGCACAGTTCACCACGAGCTCCGGCGACGCCGCGGCGATCGCGTCGGCGAAGCGCTCGGGCTCGAACAGGTCGAACGCCGCGTGCGGCGGCGCGACGATCTCATCGCCGCTCCATCGCGCGCGAATCTCGCTGCCGAGTTGCCCCGACCCTCCGAGCAGGAGCACTCTCACGCGCGAGCGGCCCCGCGCGCTCCCTGAATCGCCAGCGCGGCCGCGACCACGCCGAAGATGACGACGTTGCCGATCACGAGTTCGTTGACGACCGCACCGACGGTCGGATGCGCGACGACGATCGCGCCGAGCGTCGCGAGCGTCGCGATCACGAGCGGTAGCGCGAAGCCGAGCCGATGCGTGGCGATGCCGTATGAGGCGAGCGCGTTCGTTCCGGCGAGTAGCGCCATCATCGCGCCGTACCCGGGCAGTAACGCGAGCGCTCCGTCGAATTGCGTGCCGTAGAGCGCGTGCAGCAGGATCAATCCGCCGAAGCGATAGGCGACCACGCCGCACACGCCGACGATCGCGATGAACACGAGCGCGAGCGCGAGCGTGTGCCGCGTGCGCTCGCCGCGTGCGTGTCGATCGGTCGCCTGCGGAATGAGCACCGCTGGAACGAAGCCGACGAAGTACAGCAGGATCTTGCCTCCGAGCGACGCCGCCGAGTAGAGGCCCGCTTCGTGGGCGCTGAAGACGTGCTTGACGATCAATACGTCCACCGTGCCGATGAGCGCGGTCGTAAGGGCGATCGCGCCCGCGCCCGCCGTCGTCGCGATGATGCGCCGCCAATCCCACACGACCGCACGGCTCGGCACGCGTACGTACCGGCGCCCGAGCGGCAGCGCGATGAGCGCGAGTCCCGCCGCAACGCCGAAGAGAAAGCTTCCGATCGCTCCGAACACGTTCAAGCCCACGAGTCCGAACGCGAGCACCGCGAGCACTTTGAGCACACCCTCGGCGACCCCCGACTCCGCGAACGCGCGATAGGCGTGCGCGCCCTGTCCGACCGCTCGCAGCATCGCGGCGAGCACGCCGGCGGCCGACGTCAATCCGACGATCGGCACGCCCCACGCCGGCACGTGAAGAAACGCGCCGAGCGGCACGGCGAAGATCGCGCTCGCCGCCACGTAGGCGACGCCGATCGCGCCGAATATGCGCAACACCACGGCGATCAGCCCGCGCACGTGCGCGTCGTCGTGCAGCGCGCAGAACTCGGCCGCATAGCGCGCCGCGACCGGAGCGAGAAACGTGGAGGGCAGCACCGCGATCAGGTAGAGCGAGATCAGCGCGTAGAGCGTGCCGTAGTCGGCCACGCCGAGCTTGCGGCTCGCGACCGCGTGAAAGGCGAATCCGCAGACATTGAGCGCCATCGTGCCGCCCAAGACGTAGGCACTCGCGCTTGCGAGACCGCGCGAAGAACCGGACGCGGCTGAGGATGCTTCAAGGTCGAGTGCACTCACGGTGGCACCCTTACGACGATGGCGCTGTGAAGTCCCCGAAAGCAGCCGAGCTTCGCCGCCCCGTCGAACGCCGTTTCGGGCACCTGTAACAAACGGCCCATCGCGGCGGTAGCAGCGGCCAGAGGGACATAAGAAGAGAGGGATGGCCATCGAGGCGCAGAGTGACGAAGCTCTGGTCCGGCGCATCCGCGACGGCGAGCGCGACTGCTTCGCCGAGCTGGTGGACCGGTATAAGCGCGGAATCGCGAATTTCATCGGGGCGAGCGTACGAAGCTCCTCGGATGTCGCCGACCTCTCGCAGGAGACGTTCTTGCGGGCTTATGCGCACTTGGGCACGTTCAACCCGCAACTGGGCCGGTTCTCGACCTGGATCTACCAGATCGCGCGAAACGTGGTCCGCACGCACCTCGGCAAGTCGCTCAAGCGTGCGCCCACGCAAGAGCTGCCCGAGGATCAGACGCTCGAGAACGCACTCCCCGATCTGTCCCTCGAATCGGATCCCGCCGGCGGGATCGTACGCGCGGAAGCCGAGCGCGAGTTGCGCGAAGCGCTCGCCGAACTTCCGGAACGAACGAGGACGGTCTTGGCACTACGTTACTTCGACAACATGGAATACCACACGATCGCGAGCACGCTCGGGCTCTCGCTCGGCAACGTCAAGACGCTGATCCACCGCGGCAAGATCGCGCTCGCCAAAAAAATGCAGGAACGCGACGCGCGCGCACGAGCCAGCGCGCCGCGCGAGAAGGGAGCGAACCGTGCGCTGCTCCTCGTGTGAGATCGATCTCGATCGTTACGTCGAAGGTACGCTGACGCCGCGCCGGATGGCGGCGGTGAGCGCGCATCTGCAGCGCTGCGACGGCTGCACGCAACTCCTCGGCGAATTGCGCGTGGTTGACGCGTTGCTCGCGACGACCGCGAGCGCGCCGCTCGCCCCCAACTTCACCTTTGCCGTGATGGCCGAGGTGCGCTCGTTGCCCGTCGAGTCACGCCGCCGCACGTCGGTCTGGGCCGTCTTGAGTTTCTACGTGATCGCGGCTTGGTTCGCACTCACCGGCGTCGCCCTGGTTTCGGGCGGACGCATCCCGTGGCTCGCTCCTATCGTCGGCAACGTGCGCGCCGCGCTCGGCGATACGTTTGCCACGGTCGCGGGCGCGGCGCACGGCATCGCCCCCGCCACGCCACTCGTCGTCGGCGGCGTCATCGCCATCCTCGCGATGGATCTGATGCTCGCCGTCGCCATCTTCTTCAGCTACCGCACCATCCGCCCACGCCTCGCCGCGCGACTCGCGCGTTCGGAGTCCGTATGACCGCTCGTCTCACCACCCTGCTCGTGCTGCTCGGCGCATTCGCCGTCGCGCTCTTCGCTTCGACCGGCGTCGCGCAAGCGCATCCGCGCAGCGTCTATCACGGCGGCACGTACTTCGGTTCGGTCGTCGTCGAACCCGGACAGGTCGTGGACGGCGATCTGAATGTCTTCTTCGGCAATGCCGAGATTCTCGGCAGCGTCAACGGCGACGTGAACGTCTTCGGCGGCAACATCGACGTGCGCGGCGGCGAGGTCGCCGGTCAGACGCACGCGATCGCGGGCGCGGTCACGCAAAGCATCGTGCCGTGGGCGCCTTCGACGACCGTCGAGACGGCGTACGGTTCGGATTCGCGTCTGTGGTGGCGCGTGGCGTGGGCCGCGGTGGCGCTGGTGGTCTTTCTCATCTTTCCGGTGCGCACGCGCATGGCGCTCGATCGGCTCGAACAGCATCCGGGGCTTTCGACGGCCGCGGGACTGGTCGGCTGGGTCGCGGTCTTTCCGCTCGCGATCCTGCTCGTCGTGACCGTGCTGCTGATCCCACTCGTGCCGCTCGAATTCGTGCTGCTCATGGTCGCGGTGTTCATCGGTCACGCCGCGCTCGCGCTCTTGATCGGGCGCCGCTTCTACGAGCTGCTGCAGCCGACGGCGACGCCGACGCCGCTCGTTGCGCTGATCTTGGGGCTCGCGCTCCTGACCGCGGCCGAGCTGGTACCGGTCGTCGGCGTCCTCGTGATGCTGCTGGTCGGGCTGGTCGGCGTGGGCGCGGTGATCCTCACGTTCATTCCCGAGCAAACGGTGGGCGGCACCGGTTTCCCGCCCCCGCCGCAGCAAGGCGTGAGCGGGCCGCCGATGCCGATCGGCTAGACGCTCGCCGCTTCGCGCGCCATGATGCGCTGCTCGACCAAATCGCAGACGACGTGGCCGAGCACGAGGTGCACTTCCTGTACGATGGCCGAGTAGCCGTCGGGACCCACGATCGCGTGATCGGCGTGCTGCATCACGGTTCCGCCGCCGTTTCCGGTGAAGGCGATCGTGACCGCGCCGAAGGCGCGCGCCGTCTCGAGCGCGCGCACGATGTTCTTCGAGGTGCCGCTGGTCGTCATTCCGATGACGACGTCGCCCGGAACGACGAAGGCTTCGACCTGACGCGAATAGACCTCGTCGTAGCTGAAGTCGTTGCCGATCGCGGTGATGGTGGACGCGTTCACGTTGAACGCCTCGGAGGCCAGGCCCCGACGCTCGCGCAGAAACCGTCCGCTGAACTCGGCGGCGAGATGCTGCGCTTCGGCGGCGCTGCCGCCGTTGCCCATCCAATAAACGCGGCGACCCGCTTCGAGCGCGGTCGCGACCGCGTCGACGACGGCGGCCACGTCTTTGGCATAACGCTCGGGGGCGAAGATGCCGGCCCGGTCGTTCATGAGGTCTGCGTAGGAGCGCCCGAGGCGCCGGTACTCTGTCTGATTCACGCCGCGGGCAGTTGGCGCGGCCCGGGCCGGTCTCCTGGGCGTCGGCCAGGCGGATGCGGTCGGCGCGGCGGCAAATACCCTTCGATGCTATGACGACTCACGTTTCACGCGCGGCGAAGTTCGCGGAGCGCACGGCACGCCTGCGTGCTTCGACGATCCGCGAGATGCTGAAAGTCACCCAGCAGCCCGACGTGATCTCGTTCGGCGGCGGACTTCCGGCGCCCGAACTCTTCCCGACGCGCGAGATCGGTCAGGCGAGCGTCGAGGTGATGGAAGAGTACGGCGCGGCGGCGCTGCAGTACGGCGTGACCGAAGGCATCCCCGAAATGCGCACCTGGGTCGCGGAGCGGCTCTCGACCCGCCTGCACAAGCTGTTCGATCCGGCGGAGATCCTGATCGTCAACGGCTCGCAGCAGGGCCTCGACCTGATCGGCAAGATCTTTCTCGATCCCGGCGATCACGTGGTGCTCGAAAACCCCTCGTATCTCGGCGCGATCCAGGCGTTCGATGCGTACCAGGCACGCTACCTGACCGTCGAAACCGACGAGGACGGCATCGTCCCCGCATCGCTCGAGCGCGTGCTCGAACACGCCGACCCGTTTCCGAAGTTTCTCTACAGCGTCCCGAACTTTCAGAACCCCACCGGGCGTACGCTCGCGGCCGACCGCCGCGAAGCGATCGTGCGCATCTGCGAGCGCTTCGAACTCCCGATCGTCGAGGACGACCCCTACGGCGAGCTGCGCTTCGAAGGCGAGGAACTGCCCTCGCTTGCCTCGCTCGCCACGAGCGGGTGCGTGATCTACAGCGGAACCGGCAGCAAGATCATGGCGCCGGGCCTTCGCGTGGCGTGGCTCGCGATTCCCGACCACGAGGTGCGCGAAAAGATCGCGCTCGCCAAACAGGGGACCGATCTGCAGACGGGCTCGCTCGCGCAGTACGTGTTTCACCGGTATGCAAGCAAGCGTGACGCGTTCGAGGCACACGTGGACCGCATCATCGAGACCTACGCCCAGCGGCGCGACGTCATGCTGCAGACGCTCGAAGCGACGATGCCCGCGGGCGTTCGCTGGAACCGTCCGCAGGGCGGAATGTTTCTCTGGGCCTCGGTGGACGGCGTGGACACGATCGAACTGCTCAAGCTCTGCGCGGCGCAGAAAGTCGTCTTCGTCCCCGGCGTGAGCTTTTTCCCCGCCCGCGACGTGCACGACGGCATGCGCTTGAACTTCTCCAACGCAAGCGAAGAGAAGATCCAAGAAGGCATCGCACGCCTAGCCGCCGCAGTACGCGCTTCCAAGAACTAACCCGAGTCACACCGAGAACCCAAGTCACACCGAGAACCCGAGTCACACTAGCCACCCTCGTGTCACCCTGAGCGTGTCGAAGGGTGCCCTAAAGGAGACCTGTCACCCGTGGCCTCTTGCTTCGTAACCGGAATCGCCCCGACCCAAGACATCTCGCAGCTCGAGACGATGCTCGGCGGCATCGCCGGCATTGACAAGTCGAAGCTCACCGTCATTACCAAGGCGGATCGTTCGTACGAGCACGACAGCTCGTTCCTGAATTTCTTCCATGCGTCCGGCCCGCAGATCGATTCGGATGCGGCGGGTCAGATGATCGACGGCACCGCCATCATGACCGGCGGCGGCGGTACGGGCGTTCCCGGTATCGGTTCGTCGTCGGCGAGCCTCGGCGGCGTCGCGAAGGCAAAAGCGATTCAGCATGTCGGCACGCTCCCGATTCCCGAGGATGAAGCCGACAACTACAACGACGCGATCGAAGACGGCCGCAGCGTCGTCGCCTACGAGTGCGACGATGCGCAAGCCGCCGCGCTCGAAGATGCGTTCCGCAACGCGGGCGTTCGCAAGGTCAAGACGTTCAAGTAACGATCGTCGCAGTAATGAAGCCGCCGTTCCGATCTCGGAACGGCGGCTTTTTTTTATGGCTCGGTTACTTCTTCCGAGCGAACGCGTAGATCGGCCACCCGACGAGATTCCACCAGCCGAAGCCGAGGAGTTGCAGCCGGCCCGGAAATGCGAACGGCAGCATGCCGAGGAGCACCGCGAGCGCATACGCGGGAACGAACAGTCGTCCGAACTCGCGATGCAGACCGCTTGCGCGAATCTCGAAACCGGCATCCGACAGCACGCCACGCAACGCGTCGAGCGTCATCGGTTCGCCGAGATGCGACGGATCGTCGAGATAGTTGAGCGGATACGGTGAGCCCTCGCGATACAGACGCGAATGGCGCGGAAGGATCGTGGAGCGCGGCCCCGGTGTCTCGACGTACGCATAGCCGCCCGGTTTGAGAATGCGCGCGATCTCGCGTGCGAGTCGCGCGCGATCTTCGACGTGCTCGATGACGTGCGACAAGAACACGCCGTCAACCGACGCATCGTCGAAGGGCAGCGGCTCGCGTTCGATATCCGAGCCGCGCAGCGTGAAACATCCGGTCGCGCGCACGTATTCGGGCACCGCGTTGATGCCGTAGATCGTCGAGTCGTCGGTCTTCTCCACCCCAACGACGTGCACGTCGCGGCGCGGTAGGAACGCATACAGGAACGTTTTCCACATCGTTCCGCAACCGACGTCGGCGATCGTGGCGCCGCTTGGGAGCGCTGAACCGAGGAGCTTACGCGGCGAGCGCGAGCATCGATTGAAGAGTTCGGCGCGATCCATGCTGGTGCGCCCGCTATTGCGGAGGCGGAAGTTTGCCGCTCACCACGATCTTGACGCCCGCGGGAACCTTGCCGTCGGCGAGTTGCGTCGCCCACGGGCCGGCGTTTTTCACGAGCGCGCCGCGCGGAGCGCTGATGGTGAGCACGTTCTCCATGCCGGTGAACGTCGGCGTTCCGTACACCGGGCTCACGGCCCCGGTCTTCGCATAGACGACGCGAATCGCGACGGTCGCCGCCGACGACGACGCGACTTTCTGCGCGAGCCCCGTCACGGCGGTCGCTTCGAGCGCGTGCATGCCGTCGTCGCCGAGCACCTTGTCGCTCACCAGCTTCGCCACATAATCGGTCGCGTTCCAGAGAAAGATCGGCGACGAGCCGGCGCGCGCCATGACGATGGAGCCCGCGAGCGGTCGTACGTCGGCGGCCAGCGCGACCGACGACGCGAGCGCGAACGCCGCGAGTATGCCCATGATGTGGATCTTCATCTCAGTTCACTTACCCCGAAAGTTACGACCGCGCCGTCGGGGCGCGGTGAGTGACGTAGTCGCGGACGGCGTCGCGCCAATCGGGCAACGACGGGAGACCGGCTTCACGCATCGCCGCGCCTTCGAGCGGTGAGTACGCGGGCCGCCGCACGTATCCGGCTTTGGGATCGGTCTTGCTTGCCTGGAAATCGGGCTGCAGCCCCGCACACGCGAAGGCCTCGGCCGCGAACTCGTACCACGAGCACGATCCCGCATTGGTAACGTGATAGAGCCCAAAACGTTCCGATTCGACGATCGCGCGAATCGCGCGGGCGACGTGCGGTGTGTACGAGGGCGAAAAGACGATGTCGTCGACCACGCGGATCGGCTTGCCCTCTTCCGCCATGCGCAGCATGCGCTCGATAAAGGTAAGTCCTTTGACGGAACTCTGGAGATGCCCGAAGAGACCGCTGGTACGCACGATGAAATAGCGCGGCCCGTGCCGCGGCACGAGCATCTCGCCCGCAGCCTTCGACGCGCCGTACACGCTGAGCGGGCGCGGCATATCGTCCTCGCGGTACGCTCGGCCGAGCGTGCCATCGAACACGTAGTCGCTGCTGACCGTCAGGAACGCGCTACCCGAAAGCGCGCAGAGCGCCGCGAGCCGGTCCACCGCGAGCGCATTCACCGCGAAAGCACGCTCGGGGTGCAGCTCGCACAGGTCCACCTGATGGTACGCCGTGGCGTTCACGACCAGCGTCGGGCGGTGGGTCCGCATCATCACCGCGACGGCGTCGGCGTCTTCGACGTCCACGAACTTGCGTTCGATACCGATCGGTTTGACGTCGGCAAACGCTTCGAGGAGGTCGGCGCCAAGCTGTCCTTTGGCTCCGAGGATCACGATGCGCTCGAGCATGGGATTCATGGGCGCGACCATTCTCGCGCCGTCCGGGCAAGTCCCGGGAGATGAATGGGGGATTACGATGTGGAGGCAGTCAAACGAAGGTTCCGTGCCTTCCGAGAACTGGCTTTCCCGATGATCAGCATTTTTCGTTCCACCCGCCTCGCAGTCGCGCTCGCGGCGACGGTGGCATGTACGCTCGCAACCGCGACCGCAGCCGACCGCGCCACGCCGAAAGACTGGACGCTCGCGCACTTCGACCCCCAGCAGAACGCCGATGTCGGCGGCCCGTCGTCGCCGATCTCGTGGAGCTTTTCGATGGGCAAGGGGTCGTCCGCGACGCCCACGGTCTCGGGCTCGCTCGTGTTCGTCGCGAGTAACGACGACTACGTGTACGCGCTCGATATCAAAACCGGCGCGAAAGTGTGGGCGTACCAAACCGGCAACCGGGTGATGACGGCGCCCGTCGTGTGGCACGGCATCGTTTTCGCCGGGCAAGGGAACGCCGAACCGATCGTGTGGGATCCGCCGTCGTATGCCGTGATCGGCTCCGGCATCAACGCCGCGTACGGCATCGACGCAAAGACCGGTAAAAATCTTTGGTATCGCGGCGTGCTCGGCACCGCGATGCCTTCGGCGGCGATCGTGGACGGGACGGTAATCCAGCACAACGGCGCGGGTTTCGTGATCGCGCGCTCGCTGCTCGACGGCACGCTGCTGTGGCGCACGTACGTCGATTCCACCGCCGCGATGTCGGCCATCAACGTGGTCAACCGAACCGAGATCGTGACGAGCGGGACGCAGCCGAATGCCGTGATCGCGCTGCGGCCGCAAGACGGCAAGATTCTCTGGACGCATCCGTTCTTTCCCGAAGGCATCAACGCGATGGCCGACTGCCCCGTGGCGACCGACGGCACGCGCATTTACGGTATGTACATCGCTCCGCGTCCGCCGAAGATTCTCGCCGACGCCGGCCCGCAAGAGCAGCACGTGTATGCGCTCGATGCGCGGAGCGGCAAGGAGCTTTGGAACGAGGTCGTGGAGTCGGGTGTGCCGCCGAGCCGCAATCAATCGGCGATCCCGATGGTGCACGACGGCATCCTCTACGACGGGAGCAGCGTGGCACCGTACGTGCACGCATTCGACGCGGCGACCGGCAAACTGCTGTGGCGCGTGCACGTCGGCGGCGCGGTGAAGCCCGGGATCGTGTTCCATAACGGCGCGATCTACTTCGGCGATTTGGGCGGCTATCTGTGGGCGCTCAACGCCAAAACCGGTGCCGTGCTGGGGTCGAAGCACATGCCGGATCGCTTCAACGTCGCCTCGCCCATCATCGTCGGCGAAAACCTCATCGTTCCGGGCGGCAAACAGTACGTGTTTAGCGTACCCCTCGCGGAGATTCGTGCCTCACATGATTTCAAAACGCCTTAGCGTGCTCGCGCTCGCCGCGATCTGCGTGGCGTCGCTCGGCGAGACGCCGCGCGACGCCACGTGGACGATGGCGCGCGCCAACGCCGAGCTCAACCCCGTCGTCGAATCGCTCGTTCCCGATCTCTCGTGGCGGACGCCGCTCACCGACGGCACGAACGCGACACCGGTCGTCGCGAACGGTCGTGTCTTCATCGACGGCAACGGGCACGTGCTGTGGACGCTCGATCTCTACACGGGCAGCGTTCTGTGGCAGCAACTCGCCGGCAACGAACTCTCGGGCGTTCCGTTGCTCTACAACGGCGTCGTGATCATCAGCCAGGGCCAACCGAGCGGCCGCGGAGCGAACGGGATCGTCGGCATCGATGCGACTACGGGAAAGCGGTTATGGTACGCTTCGCTCGACGGAAGCGGTACCCCGACTCCGGCGATCGTGGACGGTCAACTCGTCAATCACGACAGCACGGGCGAACTCGAGGTGTTCGATCCGACGACGGGCACCGAGCGTTGGCACAAAAACCTCGGCACGCACGCGCACGCATCGGCGATCACGCCGATTTCGCCGACGGCATTCGTGACGGCGGGTGACGATCCCGATGACGTCGTGGCGATGGACGTGCGTAGCCGCAAGATTCTGTGGCGCGCGCCGCTCCCCGCCGACGCACGTTCGGCCGGCAGCACGTATCTCGCGTACGACGGCACGCGCATCTTCGGCATGTACTTCGCCCCGCGCGCGGCGACCGAAAAGGCGCCGTACCACGCCACGCAGCGTCTCTACGCGCTTGACGCCAAGACCGGCCACACGCTCTGGTCTGCCGATGTCGCGAGCGGCGTCGCCCAGGAGCGATTCCTTTCGAGCATTCCCCTCGTGCACGACGATACCGTGTATGCGGGAAGCCCCCT
>JAGWSR010000012.1 GCA_028869385.1 bacterium | reverse complement strand
GCTGTAGCGCAGCTTGGTTAGCGCGCTTGACTGGGGGTCAAGAGGTCGCTGGTTCGAATCCAGTCAGCCCGACCAAATAAACAAACGAGGGGGTCGAAGACCTCCTCGTTTGTTTATTTCAGCCCGCCGCTCACGATGGATTTGAACCAGCGAAAGCTGGCGCGCGCAGGATGCGCGCGGTGGGTTCCCAGCCGCACGATGCGGCGAAAAGGGAACCCGCTCGAATCCAGTCAGCCCGACCAAATAAACAAACGAGGGGGTCGAAGACCTCCTCGTTTGTTTATTTCAGCCTTTCGTATCGCGATTAGTGCTTGGATGCTGCGGCTGCCGTCATGGCTACCTTTACGCCCGCGAGTTCGGCGGGCGTCAGCGTACTGCGCAAGAAGATGATTTGCTCGTGACCGATCGTCCAGCGAATCGCGTTGCGCGCACCCGGGAAGCGCCCGGCAAATTTTGCTTGATCGAACGTGGGATCGGAGGCGACGATCACCCTCGGATCCACGATCATCACCTTGAGTAGGTTATCGGACTTGCGCCATGCTCCGGGCAACGCGTAAAAAATCACAGCCACATGACGGTCGTGCAACCCGAAATTCGTTGCCGTCGTCCCCGTGGGGAGGCCGGTAGGAAGCACGACGGGGAAATCCATCTGACTCGCGCATTCGTGCATTGCGGCATTGGTGGTTCCGCACGGAGCGTTTTGCATCATCGTATCGGAGGAGAGTCGGAGCGTGCCGTCTCGCTCGAACGATACGCGGGTGCCGGTAGGCGAATGTGCCGCCTGCGCGCTTGCCACGGCGGCGATTGCTGCGGCATTCCCGGAATGCGATGCGGCGGCGGCGATCATCGCGTTTTTAAAATGCGCGAGTTCGGCCGCGGTCATCGTGCTATTGAGAACGATTACGTCCTCGCCGCCGATGTGCCAGAGCGCGCCGCCGGACCCGCCGGTTTCGAATGACATCGGCATATGGAGCGCGGGCAACGCGCCGCTCGTCGTCACGATCCGCGGATCGGCGACGGCAACCTGTAGAACGTGGTTGGAGCGACGCCATTCGCCGGGAAGGTCGTATGAAATGACGAGGGCGCTTTTCGCAAGGCGGAAAAGCCCCGTCGCGTTCGTGCCCGATGGTAAACCGACGGGTAAGACGACCGGAAACGTCACCCCGTCGATCGCGGCTTGAAAATCATCGCGCGTCGGATGCGGGACCATTTTACCGCCAATCGCATACACGCGCATTGCGCCGTGCGGATCGAACGCAATACGCGCGCCGAGTAATTCGGTTGCGGCCGCGACCGCAACGATCGAGATACCCGCCACGAGTCCGGCAAGGATGCTACGCTTTCGATTGAGCGTCGGACGTCGAGCGCGTTGCGCGCCAAGGCGAATGGCGTCGATGGGAATCGCAGGCACGCGAATCGCTTCGCGAGCGCGCTTGCATGAAACGTCGAAATTAGATTGCATGAAGTTGTCCTTCATCGGTCTTGCGTGCAAAGTGGTCCGCGTTGACACCGAGCAGCGGGCGTAGGCGTCGGCGCGCGATCATCAGGCGAAAGCGGACGGTCCCATCGGGGATGCGCAGCGCGCAAGCAATCTCGCGACTCGAAAGATCTTCAAAATATCGCAGGACGACGACGTCTCGCAGGTGCTGCGGGAGGGACGCAAGCGCGCGCCATACGTCGATTGAGGTGTTGTAGTCTACGTCGTCCGAAACCGATTGCAGCGGCGGTTCGGTCCGCGATCTCCGGCGCTTCAGCTCCGATGCTTCCCGCACGACGATCCGATAGAACCAGGTTCTAAATGCGTTCGTATCGCGCAGTTCGGCGATCGTCCGGTACAGGATTATGCACGCTTCTTGCGCAGCGTCCTGAGCGGGCTGGTCCTCGCCGAGGATCGCCCGCGCCAGCCGATAGGCGTGGGGCCAGGTCGCGCGCAGAAGCTCTTCTATATCGTCCGGCTCGCCTGTCCGGGCCCGTTCGATGAGATCTCGGGGCACGAGTATCGCCATATGACTCTCCGCTACGGTCGTTCGCTCTTTGCCTATAGAGCTCCCGAGATGCCCGAAGTGTTTGGTGCACCGGCGACGCCAGCCTTAGGCGCGACGTCACTCCGGGAGTCGTCGCGTCCATGACGACATTCGAGGGCGACTGCTGTCAGACGTGAGAAACGAGAAGACCGCCCGTGAACGGGCGGTCTTCTCGTTTGCTCTTGGCGCCCGAGCGACGTCGCTCGAGCACAGCTCTAGCGGCGCTTTGCGGCTTTCTTTGCCGGGGCTTTCTTCGCGGCGGGCTTCTTCTTCGCTCCACTCGCGCGGACGCCGCCCACAGCCTCTTTCAGGGCCTTGCCGGCGACGAGCGCCGGGACCTTGCGCGCGGCGATTTTGATCTTCTCGCCGGTTTTGGGATTGCGGCCTTCGCGCGCCTTGCGGTGACGCACGACAAAGCTGCCGAACGGCGTCAACGCCACGCGGTCGCCCTTCTGCAGCGCGGTCTTGATCTCGTCGAGGATCAGGTCGACGATTTCACCGGCCTGGCGCTTCGACAGTTCGGCTTCGCTGGCGACGGAATCAATCAGATCGGCTTTCGTCAAGCTCGGAATCTCCTATAAGCGGCAATCGTGGGAACAAAAAAAATGTTGGTGGGCCAAGCCGCCTGGGGAGGGGATATACGAAGGGAGCCCGCGCCCTCCTCCCCCACCTGGGCGAAAACGCCTTATTTTTCGGGGATTTGCGCGACCGCGCGCAGAGCGAGTACGTACGAGCGCGCTCCGAAGCCGCTCACGCTTCCAACGCAGGCTGCGGCGGTGACGCTCGTGCGACGGTGCGCTTCGCGCGCGGCGATATTCGAGAGATGTGCTTCGACCACGGGAACGTGTACCGACGCGATCGCGTCGGCGATGGCGTATGAGTAGTGCGAGTATGCGCCCGGGTTGATGACGATCGCGTCGAAGCGCGTGCGCGCGTCGTGAATCGCATCCACGATCGCTCCCTCGCTATTGTGTTGCACGCACTCCACGGTGACGCCGATTTCACGAGCATTCGTCGCGATGAATTCATCGAGTTCGGCGAGCGTCTGTCGCCCGTAGATTTCGGGCTGGCGCTCGCCGAGCAAGTTGAGATTGGGGCCGTGGATCACGAGGACGCGCATGAATCGCCTCTTCGCAAGCGGAAGCTCATCTCATGCCGGATTTGCTCATCAGCGCCGCCGCACCCGACGCGGGGATCATCGTCGTCGCCGCGATCACGACCGAACTCGTGACCGAAATTCGCGCGCGGCACGACCTCTCGCCGCTCGCCACCGCCGCGGTCGGGCGCCTCGCCACCGGGACGGCACTCTTCGGCGCGAGCCTCAAAGGCCGCGAACGCATCACGCTACAGATGTCGGGTGACGGCCCGCTCGGCTCGATCGCGGGCGACGCGTGGCTGCTCGAGCCCGACGTCATCGGGGCGCGCGGACACGCCAAGAACGCGGTGGTTGACCTGCCGCTCAACGCGCGCGGCAAGTTCGACGTCGCCGGCGCGGTCGGCGCGGGCTCGCTGCAGGTAACAAAGTCCTATGAAATCGGCCAGCCCTACGTGGGCGTGGTGCCGCTCTATTCGGGCGAGATCGCCGAGGATTTGGCGGCGTACTTGAGCTCTTCGGAGCAGATTCCAAGCGTCGTCGCGCTGGGCGTCCTCGCGAACCCGGACGGCGTGCGCGCCGCGGGCGGTGTGCTCGCGCAAGTGCTCCCCGGGGCCGACGAAAAGGCGGTCGCCCTGCTCGAAGAGCGCGCGCTCGCGATGCCGCCGGTCACGACGCTCATCAACGACGGGGCCGACGCGCACGCGCTGCTCCACGCGCTCGCGGGCGGCTTGGAATTGCGCTCGCATCGCACGGCGGACATTCGCTTCGCCTGCACGTGTACCCGAGAAAAAGTCGAGGCCGCCCTGCTCGGGTTGGGCGCCGACGAACTGCGTCGTCTGGCTGCCGAACGGCCCGAGACCGAAGCGACCTGCGAATTCTGTAAGAAGCTCTACGTCTTCACCTCGAGCGAGGTAGAGCGCCTCGCCGAGGAAGGGGGATCGGCGCTCGGCTGAGCGCTAGAACTCGACTTTGAAGAGGCGCTTGAGCTCCGGCGGCATGCGGTAGGGCTCGAGACGCTGCCAGTAGGCTTCGCGGATGCCCGCGCCGTCGTTGTAGTACCACCAGCCGCACTCGCAGCGAATCGGACGCGCTCCGGCCTGCGGATGCGGGTACTCGCGCTTGCAGCGCTTGCAGGTGAACTTGTCGCCGTCAAGTTTCGGCGCCGACGACGTGTAGGTGACGGGGGGCAGCAACGACATCGCTTTACCTCGGGAGGACGCGGACGAATTTGCGCGATCCCACGGAGAGCACGGCCGGCTCGGTGGCCGTCCACGCGGCTCGCGGATCGTTCACGACTATACCATCCACCTTGACCCCGTTCCCCGAGATAAGTCGCTCGGCGGCTCGCTTGCTCTCGGCGAAGCGGGCAAGCACCAGCACGTCGGCAACGCGCTTGGCGTCGCCTAAGGCGATCTCCGGGACGTCATCGGTGGGAATTTCCTTGCGCTGCACGGTGCGTTCGAAGTACTCGCGCGCCGCGGCGGCATCGGCAGCGCCGTGGTAGCGCGCGACGATCGTCTCGGCGAGCCGCTTCTTTTCGTCAATCGGATTGACCGAACCCGACGCCAAGCGCGCGGCGAGCGCGTCGGCGTCGGCCTGCGAGGCGAACGCCGCGAGGCGCGCGTACGTGGACATCACCTCGTCGCCCATGGACATGAGCTTGCCGAACTGCGTGTTCGCCGGCTCCGCGATGCCGACGTAATTTCCGAGCGACTTGCTCATCTTTTTGACGCCGTCGAGCCCGACGAGCAGCGGTACCGTCGCGGCGATCTGCGGCAGTTGGCCGTGTTCGCGCTGGAAATGGCGTCCGAGAAGCAGGTTGAAGAGTTGATCGGTGCCGCCGAGTTCGACGTCGGCCTCAACGGCGATCGAATCGTACGCCTGCGCGACCGGATAGAGAAATTCGTGCAGCGAGATCGGTGTGCCGGAACTGTAGCGGTTGTGAAAATCGTTGCGTTCGAGCATCTGCGCGACGGTGACGTGCGACGTGAGGCGCACGAGTTGCGAAAAGTTCATCGCGCCGAGCCATTCGGAGTTGTAGCGAATGCGCACGCGCTCCAAATCGAGCACCTTGCCCGCCTGCTCGCGATAGGTCGTCATGTTCGCGTCGATCTGCTCGGGCGTGAGCGGCGGACGCATGGCGTTGCGTCCGCTCGGATCGCCGATCGAGGCGGTGAAGTCGCCGATGATCAACGTGACGTTGTGCCCCGCCTCGGCAAAACGCTGCAGTTTGTGCAGCACGACCATGAAACCCAGGTGGAGATCGGGGCTCGTGGGATCGATGCCGAGCTTGATATTGAGCGGGCGTCCGAGTTTCAGGCGCGCGCGAAAATCGTCGACCGTCTCAACGGTATCGAAGCCGTCGAGCAAATACTCGACGTCGGAAAAGTGCGGGGCGGTGGTCATCGCAGTTCAATTATCGTCACGCCGCCGGAGCCCTCGTCCTCGTTGCCGTAGCGCACGCTTTTCACGCCCGGATGCGAACGAAGGAACTCCTGCAGCCCGCGCCCGAGCATCCCCGTGCCTTTCCCGTGAATCAGGCGCAACGGCGAATTCCCCGCGAGCAGCGCGTCGTCAACCCAGCGATCCACCTCGGGCTCGGCCTCCACGTAGCGCTTTCCGCGCACGTCCAGCTCCGCCATCGTCCGCACCGCCGCCTGAACGTTCGCATCCCCCGCCTCCGAACGCCCACCCCGTCGCGTGTCACCAGCGCCCCGTCGCGTGTCACCAGCGCGCCGTCCTGTGTCACCCTGAGCTTGTCGAAGGGCGCGCTCCACATCGGGCTTCTTCACGACCGTCTTCATCGGGCCGATCGCCACGAGCACCGTATCGCCGTAATCTTCGATCACCGTCGCGTCTTGGCGCAGCGAGCGCACGCGCACGCGATCGTTCGGCGCGAACGTGCCGTCGGCGCCGGCGGTGGCGGCGGCGTCTTTGATGCCGAGCGCCTTGCGCATCTCTTCGGCGGTCTTCGCGAGCAGCGCGCTCTGCGCGGGCGTCACGCGCGGTCGCGCGGCCTGCGTCGCCTCCGCGCGGCGCTGCAGTTCGTTCGAAAACTCGCGCAGGCCCTGCGTCAGGCGCTCCTCGGCGCGGTCGGCGAACGCGGTGCGTTCGGCGTCGAATGCGGCGCGGTCACGCGCCAGCGACTCGCGGTCGCGCTCGGACCCGCGTCGCTCGGCGGCCAGCGCGTCGCGCTCGCTCTGCAGTTCGGCCGCGCGCAACGAAAGCTCGGCGAGGGCCGATTCGTAATCGCGCTCGCGCGAGTCCAAGAGTGCCTGCGCGCGATCCACGATCGCGGGCGCGATGCCGAGCGCCTGCGCGAGCGGAAACGCGAGCGACTGCCCCGGTGCTCCGATATCCAGGTGATAGGTCGGACGAAAACTCTGCGGATCGAAGCGCACGCTCGCATTGACGACACCCGACGTGCCGCTCGCAAAGAGTTTAAGTTCGGTCGCATGCGTCGTGACGACGCCGTGCGCGCCGACCGCGAGCAGGCGCTCCAGCATGGCGATGGCGAGCGCGGCGCCCGCTCCGGGCTCGGTGCCGCCGCCGATCTCGTCGACCAGCACCAGGGTGCGCGCGTCGGCGCGCGCGAGCATCTCGCGCATGCGCTGCAGGTGCGCGGAGAACGTGGAGGCGTTGCCGACGATGGTCTGCTCGTCGCCGATATCGGCGATGACGTACGTGAAGTGCCCTACGCGCGTGCCGAACGCGGCCGGGATCTGCATGCCGGCATACGTCATGGCGAGGAAGAGCCCAACCATCTTGAGCGCGACCGTCTTGCCGCCCATGTTCGGTCCGCTGATCACGAGCAGTTGGGTCGCGCCGTCGAGCGGAATCGTTTGCGGCACCACGCCGCCCGCGATGAGGGGATGGCGCCCGCGCTCGACGTGCACGACGGCTTCGTCGGTGAGTTCGGGCGCGATCGCGTCCATCGCGCGCGCGACGTTCGCCTTCGCCACGAGCAGATCGATCTCGGCGAGCATCGCGACGTTGCACTCCACGGCATCGGCCTGCGCGCCCAAGCTGCGTGAGAGCATCTCCAGCACGCGCTGTACTTCACGCTCTTCTTCCAGGCGGAGCGTGCGCAGGCGGTTGTTGGATTCGAGCGCGGCGAGCGGTTCGATAAAGAGCGTCTGCCCGGACGAACTGGTGTCGTGCACGATGCCCGGAAACTCGCCGGAGAACTCAGCCTTGACCGGCACCACGAAGCGGCCTTCGCGAATCGTCACGACCGCGTCTTGAATCGCCTTGGCGTACTTTCCACCGCGCACGATGGCGGCGACGCGGTCGCGCGCGTCGCTCTGAGCGTGCTGCAGGCTTTTGCGGATGCGCGCAAGGGCCGGCGAGGCACGGTCGAGCACCACGCCGCGCTCGTCGATCGCGTCGGTGAGGGCGCGTTGCAGTTCGCGCAGCGACACATAACCCGCGGTGAGCGGCGCGAGCACCTCGTTCGGTTCTTCGCGCAGCGCGTTATACGCCGCGGCAGCCGCGGCGAGCGCCTCGCCCACGCTGCGCAGTTCGGCCGGGCCGAGCGTGCGCCCGAGCGCCGCGCCTTGCGTGAACTCGGCCGTTTCGACGGCGGGCATCACGTGAAGATCGCGCGCGACGACGAGCTCGCGAATCGCGGCGGTGCGCGCTTGCTCCACACGCACGGTCGCGAAATCGCTGCTCGGTGCCAGCTCCTGCGCGAGGCCGCGCCCGCGGTGGGTGCGCGTGGCCCCGACGACGCGTGCGCAAACGGTCGCGAAGTCGAGCGCGTCCAGCGTGCGCTCGTCGGCGATCATTTATCCCTCGAGCTTCTGCTTCATCAGGCTGTTCACGAGCGCGGGATCGGCTTTGCCTTTGCTCGCCTTCATCACCTGACCCACGAGGAAGCCCATCACGTTGGTCTTGCCCGACCGGTAATCGGCCACGCTCTTTTCGTTCGCGGCGAGGACGTCGTCCACGAATTTCTGGATCGCGGCGGGATCGCTCGTCTGCGCGAGGCCTTCTTTTTCGACGATCGCCTTGGGCGAGCCGTCGCCGCGCCACATGCGCTCGACCAAATCTTTCGCGATCTTCGAGTTGATCGTCTTGCCTTCGACGAGCGCGATCAACTCGGCGAGATGTTCCGGCGTCACCGCGGATTCGTGGACCGGCGTCTCGTGCTCGTTTGCCAAGCGCGAGAGATCGCCGAGTACGAAGTTCGTGGCCTGCTTCGGATTGTTACTCGCCGCCACGACCGCGTCGAAGAAGCGCGCGAGCGGCAGGTTCTCGACCAGTTGCGTCGCCTGCTTGATGTCGAGACCGAATTGCGTCGTGTAGCGCTCGAAGCGCGCGATCGGCATCTCCGGCAGCGTGACGCGGATCTTCTCGACCACATCGCGCGCGATCTCCATCGGCACGAGATCGGGATCGGGGAAGTAGCGATAATCGTGCGCCTGCTCTTTGCTGCGCATCGAATGGGTGGTGCCGCGCACTTCGTCCCAGCCGCGGGTCTCTTGCACGACGCGCTCGCCTTTTTCCACGAGCGCGATCTGACGCGCGATCTCGCTCTCGATCGCGCGATGCACCGAGCGGAACGAGTTCATGTTCTTGATCTCGGTCTTCGTGCCGTACTCGGTTGCGCCGACCGGGCGGATCGAGACGTTGGCATCGCAGCGCAGCGAGCCTTCTTCCATC
>JAGWSR010000093.1 GCA_028869385.1 bacterium | reverse complement strand
GCGCGATCGCTGCGGCGATCGTACGGCGATCCTCGCTGCTGCATGCGGACGCGGTCGCGTACGTGCGGTAGACGGGAACCGAAGCGATCGTCTCGGCAAGCGCCTCGCGTATCGTATCGAGCGCATAGCTGGAGCAAGGCGAGAGTTGCAAGAACGAGCGCGCAATCCTGTCGAGCGAAGCTCGAAGGTGCGTGCGCAACACGTCGTGCTTAGCTCGGTACACGATCTGCTCGTACGGCTCGTCGGCCCCGGCGAAATCGCGATAGATGCGATCGAATCGCAATCGTGCGCGCGCGTTCACGAAGAGTGCATTGACCGCGTTCATGAAATCGTACCCGGTGGTTCCATGCACGCCCCATGTCGTCGGCAACTGCTCGTCGCCGCTCAGGATTTTCTCGACGATCAGGTACGGTGCGTAGCCGTGCTCGGATGCGTGTTCGCGCAGGCGGCGGCAGTAGTCCGCGGGATCGAGCAGGCCGTCGATATGATCGATACGCACGCCCTGCGCGCGGCCGTCGGCAAGCATCGCGAGTGTCATCGCATGCGTCCGGGCGAACACCGACGGGTCCTCGAAGCGCAGAGCGACGAGGTTGTTGATATCGAAGAAGCGTCGATAGTTGACGGTAGCATTCGCGGTGCGCCAGGGAGCGAGATGGTAGTGCTGTTGCGCGAGCACCACTGCGAGAGAGCGACGGAGAGCCTTTGTAACCGCGCCCCGCGCGCTCTCCGAGGCCGCGATTGCGCTGAGACGCGATCTGAGGTGCTCGAATCGTGCGCGTGCTTGCGGGTGCGATTCGACCGCTTCAAAGTCGCCTGCAAGCGCGTTCAGATCGTGTGCGAGGGTCGCTTCGGCCTCGCGCGCTGCCTCGCGCAGCGCGAACGCATAGGAGTTCGGCGCGAGCGGATATCGCTCGGTTCCGTGCGTGACGGAAAGCGCTCCGCTAGGCTCGTCGAAATGCGCTGCGAGAGCGCCCCGCACGATCGCGTCCTCGCATGGCTCACCTAGAAACGGCATGAGGACCTTGCCTTCGAGATCGCCGTGCGGTGCGTGCCAGTCGATGTCGAAGAACGTGGCGTAGGGGGATGCTTCGCCCCATTCGAGCACGTCGTACCACCAGCGATTATCGACGTCGATCGCCATGTGGTGCGGCACCACGTCAAGTATGTGGGCGATTCCGCGGCATTGCGCATCGCGGATCAAGCGAGCATGCTCGCGCGCGGTGCCGATGTCAGGGTTGATCTCATCGTGAGCGACGATATCGTACCCGTGCGGGCTGCCGGAGCGCGCGCGAAGATATGGGGACGCGTAGATGGCGCCGATGCCGAGGGCCTGCAGGTAGTCGAGAATCGCGCGGGCGTCTTTGAACCGAAAGCCGGCGTTGAACTGCAGGCGATAGGTCGAGAGCGGAACGCTCTCCAGACACGGCGGCGGCTCGTTCAGCACAGCGCCCATCGAACGCTCCACGGGGGCGCGATGCCCGCGGGGTACGTCGAGCCGGAGGATGCGTAGATCACGCGTCCCGGCGGCGTCTGTTCGAAGCCGCCGCACGGCGCGGGGCCAAGATTTGCATCGAGTGCGAGCATCCCATCGGAGGTCTGCCATCGGACGATGAGGCCGCGCTCGCCGCATGTCTCGAAGCACGAATCTCGCCGTGATATCTCGTCGATCAGCGGAACGATCTCGGTATGGCGTGTCTGCAGCAGATGCCGGTGAAACGTGAGCCACGCCCGATGCTCTGCGAACTCGCGCTCGCCCCAGTCGAGCACGCTTGCTGAAAATGTCGATGCGGCGGAGGGGTCGGGAACGCGCTCCCGGAGCAGCGGATCGGAGAAGCCGGTAAACTCCCGAAATGCCGCATGACGACCGGCGCGAACCTGCCGTGAGAGTTCGGGCTCAAAGTCGCAGAAGAAGAAGAATGAACTGCTCGCGCCCCATTCTTGCCCCATAAAGAGCAACGGCAGCGACGGGGCGAGCAACACGACGGCGGTTGCCGCTCGCACCGCGTCGGGCCCTGCGAGTGCGGTGATGCGCTCGCCGAACGGCCGGTTCCCGATGTGATCGTGATTCTGCAGGCATTGCACGAAGCGCGAGCGTTCTTCCGCCAGAGCGCGCCCGAGTCGCGCGATCGGCCTCGCAGCATGCTCGCGATAGTAGCCGTCGCGCTCGCTCGAGATCGCCGTATGGAGACTGTGATGCACCTCGTCGCTCCAGGCGGCGTCGCACGGCGCCTTCTCGTTGCTTACGAGCTCCGGGTCGAGGTGCTCGTGCTCGATTGCGATGAAGGCCGGGCGTC
>JAGWSR010000092.1 GCA_028869385.1 bacterium | reverse complement strand
TTGTCCCGAGCCTACGGGTTCGTAGGCGATCATCACGCCGGTTGGGGTGCCGGTCGTGCCGCCGCCGGTGCTCGTGCCGTAGGGGCCGCTCGCGTCGGCGTTGAGGATGCAGCCGTCCGACGCCACCTGCACGCCGAGCGCTTGCGCGGTCAGGAGTGGCAGCGACGTATCCACGCCTCCGGCAAGCGTGCGCGCCTGCGCGTAGCACGCACCCGTGTACGTCGCCGCGCTCGTCGTTTGCGCGACCGCCGCGCCGTTCGCGCCGACACTTAACTGCTGCGGCCACGTGGCGAAGCGCGGTGGACTCTTGACCGTCACCGCGATGCTCGCCCACGGTTCGCGATACTGATCGGTGAACTGCATCGCGCACGTTCCCGCCGCGCGCGGCGCAACGTCGAGCGTTACCGTCGCGGGCGTTGCGCTCGCAACGCTCGGCGTCGATGCGGCGAGCGTCGTCGTCGCGACGATGTTCGCGCAATCGCCGCCGTACGCGAGCGCGAGCGGTTCGTTATCCCACGTCTTCGCGAGCAGTAGCCGCTGCGCGGCGGCGTGCGGCGAGGCAAACGTGAGCGTGCGCGGCGCGGGCGTGAGATCGCCCATCACCTGCACCTGCGAGCTCGCCGTCTGCCCGAACGCATCGCTCACCCGCACCTCGCAAATGCCGCCGTTGCCCGCAACGGGCTGCAGCGCGAAGCGCGCCGGAGGATCGTCGGGCACGGCGAGATCGGGATACGTATACGGCGCGTTCGGCGGCGGGGGATTGGCCGAAGCGCTCGGGCCGGGCGTGCGATACGGCCACGGCGAGGGAAAGATCGCGGGCGCGCCGCCGGTGTCGGAGCCGCGCGTCGCGCAGCCCGTGCCGGTGGCCGACGCGATCCACTGCGCGTAGCCGTACTCCGCCGCGGCGAACTGCAACGGATACGCATCGCGCGTCCAATGCGCCACCGCAATCGCGGGCGAGAGACGCAACGGATTCGGCGACGGTGGCGGATTCGCAACGGCGCTGCCGACCACAACGCCGTCGCAGCGCAGCGTGCGCGTATCGCGTGCGCCCTGCGCGTTGGCGAACGTCAGCACGATCGCGCCGCTCGCGGGGCAGGGCGGCTGCGCGGCGACTGCGGGAAAGCTCACCACACCGCCCGCAACTTGCGGATACGCACCCATGCCCGACGGCGTGCCCGCACTCGAAAGAAAGATCGCGAACGGCGGCGCACCGAACGTCGCTTCGCGCACGCTCGCGTCGCTCTCCACGAACATCACCGTACTCGGCGTCACCGTGCCCGCGCGCGTGGGGCGTCCGGAATACACGCGCACTTCGAATCCGGGCCGGCCCGCGCGCGGAAGAAACGCGAGCGTGGCGCCGTTGCCGCTGCTCGATGCGATCGCGCGCGCCGCATCGAGATCGGCATCCACGTCGTTCACGGCCGCGCGCAACGCACCGGGGTGCATGCCGAGCATCCACGCGCCGCCCGCCGCGAGCAGGAGCACCGCGATCGCGACGGCCACCACGAGCTCGATCAGCGTGAAGCCGTGCTCTCCCTCCACGTCGGCGCAAGTGCCCTCGCGCCGCGCGCGCGAGACGCGCTACACGCGAGCGGCGAGCGCGAGATCGTAGGTGGCGAGCATGTCGGTTGCGCTCTTGCTCCACGCGAAGCGTTCGATCGCGCGCGCGCGTGCCTCCGCGGCGCGTTCGTCGCTGCCGCCGTGCAGCGCTGCGCCGAGCGCGTCCACCCAGGCTTGCGTGCCGTCGAGCGGCACGATCGCGCCGTCGCCGCCAACCACTTCGGGCAGCGACGAGCGATCCGACGCGACGACCGGCACGCCCGCGCAGAGCGCCTGCGCGGCGCCGTATCCAAAGCCTTCGTAGCGCGAAGGCATCGCCACCACCGCGCACGAGGCGTAGAGATCGAGCAGTTCGTCGCGCGAGATGTACCCGCGAAACTCCACGCGATCGGCCACGCCCAGATCTTCGGCGATGCGCACGCACTCGTCTTGGTACGAGGTGTACGGACCCACCGAGACCACGCGCGCGGTATCGAGTAAGGGCAGCGCGCGCACGACCGCCTCGAGATTCTTGCGCCGTTCGACCGTGCCCACGACGAGGATCGTGCGCCCGTCGCCGCGTTCGCGCGGAAGCGCGCAGTAGTCGTTCGAAACGCCCGGATAGACCACGCGCACGCGCCGCGCGTCGAGTCCCGGCACGGCATCGAGCAACTCGCTGCGCGAGAATTCCGAATCCACTGCGATCGCCGCCGCCTGACGATACCGCTCCACCGAGAACGCGCCGAAGTAGTAGCGCGCGTACGGGCGCGCGTGCGGCTGCGCGCGCAGCCACGCCACGTCGTGCACGGTGACGACCAGCGGCATCGGCACCGACATCGGCGCGGTGCCCGACGCGCAATGCAGCAGGTCGAGATTCGCCTGGCGCGCGCGTTGCGGCAAGAGGACCTGATCCCAGAACACGCGGCGGTCGAATCGCCACGGATCGAGCTTGGGCTCCTCCAGCTCCACGACCTCGCAGCCGCGCGCGCGCAGCGCCGAAACCAGGCCGCGCACGTACTCGCCGATGCCCGTTGCGGTGCCCTGCGCGAGCTGCGCGTCGACGCCGATCCTCATCGCAGTTCGCGCTCCAATTCGAGCAGCATCCCGGAATGCGGATCGATCGCTCGGGCGCGCGCCGCGTAGCGCAGCGCGCTCGCGCGATCGCCGCGATGCAGCGCCATGATGCCGAGACCGCCGAGCACGTCGGCGCTGCCGGGATCGACGTCGAGTCCGTGCCGATAGATCGGCGTGGCGATCGCGTCTTCGTGCATCGAGAAGGCTTGATTTGCGGCGGCGAGCACGTACTTCATATCGAGCGGCGCAAGCGTCATCGCCGTGCGGTAGGCGCGCAGCGCGTCGGCATGATGCCCCATCGTCTCGGCGATCAGTCCCGCGATCCAGTAGCCGTCGGCCACCGCGTCGGGATGCGTTCCCAGGGCCGCGAGATGCGCCACGAATCGCAATTCGAGCGCGTAGGCGGCCCGCGGATCGCGAAGCGCGAGCGCGCGCACTTGCTGCTGCATCAGATCCACGTCGGGAGCCACGAAGAGGTACTCGCGCGCCAAGGTGTCCTCGCCGCGGGCGAGCGCGATGCGCCCGAGCAGATCGTCGCGCCGCGCGCCTGGCTCCATGCGCAGCGCGTAGCGTTGCGCGAGCGGCGCGTCGCCGCGCGCGAGGGCGGCGTTTCCGAGCGTATCCTCGACGTACTGCGCGGGCGCGATCCGATCGAGCAGTTCGTACACCCGCAAGCCGAAGGCGACGGGAACGCGCGTGGGCACCGAGCCCGGGACCGCGACGCTCGCGTAGAGCGAATCGGAGGCGAGTTGCACGCAGCCGAACGCGCACGCCACGGCGAGGATGACGCCGCCGATGATGGTTCGCGGGAGCCTTCCTGAAGCAATCACCCGAGGCTGCGCGCTAGAACTTGACGGTGAAGTCGACGTTCGCGCTCGTCTGCGTGAACGTCGTCGGCGTGAGATTATCTTGATAGCGATACTGCTTCGCGCTCAGCGAGAGCAGGCTCGCACTCTTGGGCAGTTGGAAGGTGACGCGCGCGCCGTAGATGTCGTTGCGCGCGTCCAGATTGTTCGCACCCGGCACGCCGTAGCCGCCGAGCAGATGCTGCGTGTCGTACTGCAGGCTCGCGGTGAGGCGGCGCGTGATCGGCACGGCGAGCCCGGCGGAGAGCGTGTGTTTGCTCACGTCGGCGTACGCGGGAACGAAGACCGGCAACTGATTCGCGCCGATGCCGATGTTCGCGCTTCGATCGAAGCTCGACGCGTCGAATTGCGGCGCTTGGAGCGTGAGGTGTTCGAATTTGCTCGAGAGATCCACGCCGAACGTACGTCGACCGGCGCGCACGTCGAACGTCGCCCCGGCGCCGAGCGCGCGATCGTTGAGCGAGAGTTGCGACGACTGCGCCTGCGCGGCTTCGGCGTGCGTTTCGAAGCGCACGTGGCCGACGCGCATCGGTACGGCGACGCCCGCTTGCGCGTGCGGCAACGCGGCGGCGGCATCGGGCGCGCCGGCGCCGCCGTCGAAACCGAGCGCGGGCAGCAACACGGGCGAGAAGGTGACGAACCGCGACGACGTGCCGGTGCGCAGGTCGAAGCGGCGCATCGAGGGCGCGCCGGTCGGCTGCGGATCCACGCCGCGATAGAGCGCGATCGGTGCGGGCGCGGCGCTATCTTCGGGTGCGACGGTTGCGAGCGGCGGTGCGGCGAGTGGGCGCGCCGACGGCGCAACGATCTCGTCGAGATAGCGCGCGGCGAGCGTCGCGGGCGAAAGTGCGGGCAACACGAGCGTGAGCGGCGCATCGTCGCGCGTCACGCGCACCACGAACGCGTGCTCGCGTAGCGGCGATTCGGCGAGCTCGCGCCCTTGCGCGGCGAAATGCGCGGCAACGCGATCGTCGGCTTCGCCGAAACAGCGCGCGAAGAGCGTGCGACCGATCTCTGCTGCGGTGGCGGTTGGGGTGGGAAGATACGTCGCGCGGGCAGCACCGGGCGCGAGTACTGTCGCCAGTACTCCGATCGCGAGCATGCTCTGCGAGCGGCGCATGTACCCTCCGTCGACTCGAACGGTCATCCACCCAGAAAGACCGCCGGTGACTTCTACTATCGTCAGAAACGGGCGGACGTTTCAGTTATACCAAGCCGGGGCGGTTGCCTTCGTCGGCCAGGTAGCGACGGGCGATAAGGACGGCCGCGTAATCGTCGATAGGCCGAGGGGGTACTTGCATGCCGAGCGGTATCAGCCGCCGCCAGCCGCTGGGCGGATGATCGGCGAAGTAGAGGCCGCGCGCGCGCAGCGTCGTCTCGCGCTCGTCCACCCGCACGATCGGGATGCCGAGGCTTGCAACCGAGCGAGCGAGCTCGCTTGCATTGGTACCGCTGCCCAGCGCCACGGCGGCGATGGCGTGATCGCGCGCTAGGCGTTGCGCCCGCTCGGCGAGCGCGGCGATCTCCTCGATCCCGAGCGCGACCACGCTGCCGTCGGGCCGAACCACGGCGTAGCCCGCCTTGCGCGTTCCCGGATCGATGCCGAGAACCGCGCCGGTCACTTGGCCTGCGTGAGGGTGACGACGATCGGCACTCCGCCGGAGTGCGGGTAGATATCTTTCTCGGCGAACGCGGTCATCACGTACTTGCCCGAGCCCTTGGCGAGCTGGCTCGCCATCTGCTGCGCGTCGGGATAGACCTGCACCACTTGCACGTTGTTCGCCAAGAACGCGGGCAGCTTCCAATCGCTCGCCGCGATGTTGGCGACGATGTTTTGCAACTCGTTCACCGCCAGGTTCACGTTCGCGCTCGCGCCCGCGGGGATCACGAGCGAGGCGATCACGCCGCCCTTCTGAAAGCGGCGCACGTCGCCGATGACGTTGAGCTGAAAGTGGATCGGGTCGTTGCGGTAGAGGTTTTGGTCGGCGGTAACGACGAGCAGCAGGTTGCTCTCCATCGAAGCGACCGTCACCTCGGGCGTGCCGAAGTTCTCGCGCAGCGTTTTATCGATATCCCCTGGCGGCACGAACTTTTTGAGACCGAGCCGCGTGTAGGTCGAGTTCATGTAGTCGACCGCGTCGCTGTAGAACGTCTTGACGTTCTTCAAGCGCTTGTCCACCGCCTGATTGCGCGGAATGGAGCCGTAGAACGGCACCATCAGCGAATCGACGCGCACGACGAGCTGGCCCGTGTTCACCTTGCTCTCGAGCTCGTGCTCGCGACTCTGCAACTCTTGAATCTGCGCGTTGAGCGCGTTGAGTTTGAAGAACGCGGTCTTGACTTGCTGCGACGCCAAGATCGCGGTGAGCGTAACCGAAAATGCGATCAGCATGCCGGTACCGACCGCGACGATCGTGGACGTGTAGCGCGGGCGAATGCCGAAGAGCGTCATGCGCTTGCGCCCGACCTGATGGCCGACGCGGTCGCCGACGTAGGCGATGGCGCCCGCGACGATCATGATGATCAGGATCGTGCCGCTGCCGCGGATGATATCAACCCACATGCGTCCCTATACCGAGGCCGCTCGACGCAGACGCGCGAGCCCGAAGATCGTGAAGATGATGTTGGGCGTCCAAGCCCAGAGCGGCGCGAGCAGCACGTACGCTTCGGAAATGTACGAGAAGATCGTGAGCACGATGTAGTACACGAACACGATCGCGACCGCGAGGCCGAAGCCCACGCTCGTGCCGCCGCCGCTGCGCGCGGCGCGCATGCCGAACGGGATCGCGATCAGCACGAAGACGAAGCACGCGAAGGGCTGCGCGAGCTTCTCCTGATAGGTCGTGACGTACTTGTTGTACTCGGGTGAGGTGAGCTGCCCCGACGCGACGATCGCCCGGATCTCCGAGCGGCTCATGTTCTCGGGATCGTTCTGCTTGATGCGGCGTACGATCTCGCTCGGATCCTCGCCGAGCGCGATCTGCTGCGTCGCGATGTGCGGCTCGGCGATCACGGTGCCGTCGGGATTGAAGCGGTAGATGCTCGCGTTCTCGAGCGTCCATTGCGCCGCCGAGAAATCGGCGCGGTCGGCGAAGACGATCTGCTGCGCCGCGTTGTGCTTATCGTACTGAATCAGCGTCACGTGCAAGAGCGCCTGCGTGTGCGCTTCGTACGCGGTGGCGAACGTCACTTGGCGTCCGCCGCCGGGCAGCGGCGCCGACACGGTGAGATCGCGATTGAACGCGCTCGTGTGGCTAATGACGGTGTTCTCGATCTGCGTCGTCTGATCGCTCGCGTACGGCGCCACGACCTCTTGCACGATGAAGGTGACGAACGACATCACGAGACCCGCGGCGAGCAACGGCGCGGTCATACGCATGAAGCTGATGCCGCCCGCCTTGAGCGCGGTGATCTCGCTCTCGCCCGAGAGGCGCTGGATGGTGAGCAGCGTGCCGAGCAAGAGCGCCATCGGCAACACCAACCCCATCTCCGCCGGCAACTGCCAGAAGAAGATTTCGATCGCCGCCCAGAGCGGCGCGTGCTCGCTCGAGACGAGGCGCCCGATATTCAAGAGCTGCGTCGCCGCGAAGATCAGCGTGAACGCGGCGAGCCCGAATCCGAACGGACCGGCGAGCTCGGTCAGCATGTAGCGATCGAGGATCTGAAGCCGCAGGTAGCAGCGCGCCCATTGCTGCCACGTCACTAGAGTCGGAATCCCTCGCCGAGATAGAACGTGCGCGCGATCGGCGAATCGAGCACCTCTTGCGCGGATCCCGAGACCTCGATGCGCCCGTTATTCATGATGTACGCGCGATCCACGATCGCGAGCGTCTCGCGAACCTGGTGATCGGTGATCAATACGCCGAGCCCGCGATCGCGCAACTGGCGAATCATCGCCTGAATGTCGGCGACCGCGATCGGATCGATGCCGGTGAAGGGTTCGTCGAGCAGCAAGAACGCGGGTTCGGTCGCGATCGCGCGCGCGATCTCGACGCGCCGCCGCTCGCCGCCCGAGAGCGAATCGCCGCGCGCATCCACGAACGCGCGCAGGCCGAACTCTTCGAGCAGCGCGGGGAGGCGACGCTCTTGCTCCGCGCGCGGCACGCCGTTCTGCTCCCAGATCAGGCGCAGATTGTCGCCGACCGAAAGCTTGCGGAAGATCGAGTTCTCCTGCGCGAGATAGCCGATGCCGTTGCGCGAACGCTCGTACATCGGACGCGTCGAGAGATCGATCTCGCCCTGCGGCCCGTCGAGCACGACGCTGCCGCCGTCGGGCTCCACCAAGCCCACGACCATGTAGAACGTCGTCGTCTTGCCCGCGCCGTTGGGGCCGAGCAGGCCCACGACCTCGCCCTGATGGACTTCGGCGCTCACGCCGTTGACCACGGTGCGCTCGCCGTAGCTCTTGACGAGTCCGCGAATTTTGATCGTGCGCTCGTGCGTGGTCGTACTCATTGCATTCTCATCGTGGTGAGGGAGACGTTGGAGTCGAAGCGGTTGCCGGTTCCCGAAAAGCCGCCGGGATCGGTGATCGCCACGTGGCCGGTGCCGTGGAGCATCTCGGTTCCGCGGTCGTAGATCAAATCGTCACAGGCGAGGGTTGCGCCCTGCGAATTTTTCGCGTGAACGCCGCCGCGCAGTTCGATCGTATTCGCCTTCTGATCCACGATCGCTTGCGGCGCGCTCGCTTGGAGCATCGAGCCGTCGGTGCCGTAGAAGCGCACCCGCACGTCCTCGAAGCGCGCGCGCGTCGTTCCGACCGCGCCCGTGCTCTGATAGGAGCTCGCGAGCAACTCATACTGACGGCGATTGTCGCGGCGCGTCTGCACGATGCGCACGGGCTGCTTTGCGGTGCCCTTGCCGGTAATGGTGAGCGCGAGCGGGCTCGCCGAGGGGCTCGCAGCGGAAGACGGGGTTGCGGTGGGCGCGGGCGCCTTGGGATTGCACGCGGCGAGCACCAGCAGCGCAAGGAGCGCGAGCGGGCGACGCGTCATGCTCCCGCCGTTCCGGCGCGCGCCGCGGCCAGCGCGAGCGCCAGCATGGGGAAGAGGAGGCCGAAGATGAAGACGCTCACGGTATCGATGAGCCCTTGCACGAGCGCTCCGATTAGTCCCGCTGCAATCGCGCTCGCGAGCACGAACGCGGCAGGTTCGGCCGTCGCGAGCCCGCGGCGCATCGCGCGCCCGAACGTGACGAGGATCCACGCCAATGCCGCAAGGCCCGCTACGCCGAGCTCGACGGCGAACGTGAGGTAGAGCGAGTGCGCGTGAAATGCCGTCTCGTCGCCGTCGGGCAGACGCACCGCCGGATAGATGTGCGAGAAGCCGAACGGTCCGACGCCGGTCAGCGGAAAGCGATCGAACGTCGCGAGCGCCGCCTGCCAGATCGAGAGCCGCGTGTAGTTCTCGCTCGGGTTGTGGTGCTCGTTGAAGAGTGCGAGTACGAGCACGAGCGCCGCGAGCACGATCGCCGCGCCCACGAGCGCGCCGCGCTTCTTGCGCCGCGATCCGAGGGTCACGAGCGCAGCGACGGCGCTTGCGAGTCCCACCCAGCCGGTGCGCGAGAAGGTGAGCGCCATCGTCACGCCGCCGAGCGCGAACGCCGCCCACGCGACCGCGCGCAGCCGCGGTGAGTGCGCGACCCGCGCGAGCGCATACGCGATCGGCACGAAGAGGATGAGATAGCCCGCGAGCTCGCCCGGCAACACGAAGGTGCCCACGGCGCGACCGTGCGCGATCGCGTACTGCGCGGCCGGAACGCGCGTGACGACCATGCCGATCGCGAGCACGCACGCAAAGATGCCGGAGAGGAGATAGCTCCACCAGATCGTGCGCGCCACGTTCGGCCATGCGTATCCTTGCGCGATGCCGCCGTGCCAGATCATCGAGAGTGCCAGAATGCCGAGAAAGACGAAGCCGTCGCGCGGATTGAAGCCGAGCAGCGCGCAGAGCAGCATCACGAGCGTGAGCGTTACGAGCGGGGCGCGCAGCGGCGACGGGTCGTGCTTCACGAGCACGAGCGACGCGATACCGTAGATGCCGAGCAGGCCCATCGCTCCGAGCAACGCGAGCGCCAGCGGCAACGGCACGATGGAGACGCCGGGGAACGCGACCGCCGTCAACGTGATGAAGCCGGGAAAGAACGGCACGCACGCGATTGCGATGCCGTGCGGGATCGGCGCGACGCGGCGCAGCGTCGCGATCACGCGATGCGTGCGGCGAGCGCGCGCGCGATCGCGAGCGCCCCGCCCGGCGGTCCCATGTTCGCGCGGCCGGCCGCGCCCATCGCGACGCGGCGCGGAGCGTCGTCGAGCAACGCGCCGAGTTCGCGCGCGGCTAGGTCGGGTTCGCCGGGTGCGATCGCGAGCGCGTCGCCGAGCAGGCCGACTTGCCGCATGCGATACCACGCCGTCTTGCGATCGTTCCCCAACTCGAACGCCATCACGGGAATTCCGGCGGACGCGGCCGCTTCGTTAGCGGTGCCGGCTTGGCCGATCACGACCTGCACGCGCGAGAGCAGCGGCCCGAGCGGCCCCCGCCACGCGCGCACGATATCACGACCGTCGCTGCGAGCGACGAACGGCACGCGCGGGTCTTGACGCGATGCGATCTCCCAGCCGTCGTCGCGCAGCACGCGTTCGTACTCGAGCGGATCGAGCATCGGTGCGACCGAGAGCAGTGCGCCGAGACTCGGCCGCTCGCGCGCCGCGCGACGCACCACGTCGAGCAGAAAGCGGGCGTCGCCGTAGGCGCTCGCGCGACTACCCGGCAACACCGCGATCGCGGGAACGAAGTCGCGCGCCGCG
>JAGWSR010000091.1 GCA_028869385.1 bacterium | reverse complement strand
TCGGCGATCGCGTTGACGCGATGACCGCCGTAGTCGTGGCCGTCGTGACCGAGTTGATCGATCGCACCGTCGAGGTGGCGGTGTACCTGCCAGATGTTCGCGTTGCTGGCGCAGTCGGCGCGAGCCGCGGCCGGCGCGACGGTCGCGACGAACGCATATCCGCCGAAGCCGACCGCCGCGGCGAGTGCGAGCGTTCCGAGACGATGAAGCGTGTGCATGAGACGTTGCCTCCGAAGATAAGACGTTGATGCGGTGGACAACGCTCGCTCTACGACGCGGGTTCCGGCATCGCTGCCGGAACCCGCAAGGTCTCATCTCGCTCTAACGAGCCTGCTACTTCAACGCACCGAGCGTCGCTTGCGCCGCGGCGAGCCGTGCGATCGGCACGCGATAGGGAGAGCACGACACGTAGTCGAGGCCGAGCGAATCGCAGAAGGCCACGCTCGACGGCTCGCCGCCGTGCTCGCCGCAGATGCCGATCTTGATGTCGGGACGCGCCTCGCGTCCGAGTTTGACGGCTTCGCGCATCAGCGAACCGACGCCGCGACGGTCGAGCACCTGAAACGGATCGTCCTTGAGGATCTTCTTATCGAGATAGACCGGAATGAAGGTCGCCTCGGCATCGTCGCGGCTGTAGCCGTACGTCGTCTGCGTGAGGTCGTTCGTGCCGAACGAGAAGAATTGTGCCGTCCGCGCGAGGTCGTCGGCGACGACGCACGCGCGCGGCAACTCGATCATCGTACCGATGTGATACGCGAGCGTCGTCTCGTGATGCGCGAGTACCTCGTCGGCGACGGCCTTCGCCGCGTCGTGCGTGGCGCGCATCTCTTCGGCCGGTCCCACGCCCGGAATCATCACTTCGGGGCGCGCGTCAACGCCGCGCTTCTTGAGCTCACACGCGGCTTCGAAGATCGCGCGCACCTGCATCGCATAGATCTCCGGGTAGAGAATTCCTAACCGACAGACGCGCAGACCGAGCATCGGATTCTGCTCGTGGAGTTGCTGTACGCGCTTAAGCATCGTCTCTTTGGCGAGGTACTCCGGCGATTCCACGCCCTTGGTGAGGCGCAGTTCGGTCGTCTCGACGAGCAACTCTTCGAGCGAGGGCAAAAACTCATGCAGCGGCGGATCGAGCAGACGAATCGTCACGGGATAGCCCGCCATCGCCTCGAGGATGCCGACGAAGTCTTCGCGTTGAAACGGCAGCAACTTCGTGAGCGCCTGCGCGCGCGCGTCGGGCGTGTTCGCGAGGATCATCTGCTGCACGATCGGAAGGCGATCTTGCTGCATGAACATGTGCTCCGTGCGGCAGAGGCCGATGCCCTGCGCACCGAGTTCGCGCGCCTTGCGCGCGTCCTCCGGCGTATCGGCGTTCGCCCAAACCTGCATCCGCCGAACTTCGTCCGCCCACGACAGGAACGTCGAAAGCCAGGCCGGGAGCGCGGTCGGCGCATCGATGAGCTGCAGTTGGCCGACGACCACGTTGCCCGTGGTGCCGTCGATCGTGAGCCAGTCGCCTTCGTGCAGCGTCGAGCCGTTGAGCGAGAGCGTCTTGTTGCGGCGGTCGATCTGCAGCGCGTCGCAGCCCGCGACGCACGGCTTGCCCATGCCGCGCGCGACGACGGCGGCGTGCGAGGTGGCGCCGCCCTTCGCGGTGAGGACGCCGCGTGCGGCGATCATGCCGTGCACGTCGTCGGGCGTCGTCTCGACGCGCACGAGGATCGTCGGTTTGCCCGCCTCTTTCCACGCCACCGCGTCGTCGGCGGTGAAGACGATCTGACCCGCCGCCGCGCCGGGCGACGCGTTGAGGCCGTGCGCCGCGACGTCGAAGTGTTCGTTCGTATCGATCTTCGCGTGGAAGAGCTGATCGAGCGATTGCGCGCTCACGCGGCCGACCGCGGTCTTCTTATCGATCAGACCTTCGTTCACCAGATCGATCGCGATCTTCACCGCGGCCTCGGCGCTGCGTTTGCCGGTGCGCGTCTGCAGCATGAAGAGCTTGCCGCGTTCGACCGTGAACTCGAGATCCTGCATCTCTCGATAGTGGCGTTCGAGACGGTGCGCGATCTCTTGGAACTGCTTGTAGATCGCCGGTTGCGAACGCTCCAAATCGGCGATTTTCTGCGGGGTACGGATGCCCGCGACGACATCCTCGCCTTGCGCGTTGACGAGATACTCGCCGAAGAGCACGTTCTCGCCCGTGTTCGGGTCGCGCGTGAACGCGACGCCCGTTCCCGAATCATCGCCCATGTTGCCGAAGACCATCTGCACCACGCTCACCGCGGTGCCCCAGTCATCGGAGATCTTGTTGAAGCGGCGATAGTCGATCGCGCGTTTGGAGTTCCACGAGTCGAAGACGGCTTGGATCGCGAGGTGCAGTTGCTCGCCGACGTCTTGCGGAAATTCCCGCTTAGCCTGCTCGCGTACGACGCTCTTGAAGCGTTCGACGAGCGCCTTCCACGAATCGGCGTCGAGCTCGGGATCGTTCTTCACGCCGAGTTCGCGCTTGCGCTCCTCGATCAGCTCTTCGAAGTGCTCTTTATCGACATCGAGCACGACCGACGAGAACATCGTGATGAACCGGCGGTAGGCGTCCCACGCAAAGCGCTCGTTGTTGGTGAGCGTCGCGAGACCCGCCACCGTTGCGTCGTTGAGCCCGAGGTTGAGGATCGTGTCCATCATGCCCGGCATCGAGACGCGCGCGCCCGAACGCACCGAGACGAGGAGCGGATCGCTCGGATCGCCGAAGCGCTTGCCGATGCGCCCCTCGAGATCGCGCATCGCCTGCGCGAGCTGCTCGTCGAGCCCCTCGGGGAAGCGGCGCTGCGCGTCGTAGAAACGCAAGCACGCCTGCGTCGTGATGATGAAGCCTTCCGGCACCGGAAGCCCGGCGCGGGTCATCTCGGCGAGGCCCGCACCCTTGCCGCCGAGCAGCTCCTTCATGGAGCCATCGCCTTCTTCGAAGAAATACACGTACTTGGGTGCGTTCATCGTCGTCGTGCTGCTCCTTATCCCAAACGCTCGCGGAAGAATCGGTCGAGTGCGTCGGCGGCGACGCGCTCTTGCCGCATCGAGTCGCGCTCGCGCACGGTCACCGTGCCGTCATCGAGCGTCTCGTAATCGACGGTGACGCAGAACGGCGTTCCGATCTCGTCTTGGCGGCGATAGAGTTGGCCGATATTTCCTTCGTCGTACTGCGAGCGGAAGTGCGGGCGTAACGCACCCTCGATCGACCGAGCGCGCTCGACGAGATCCGGCTTGTTGCGCGCGAGCGAGAAGACCGCGAGCTGCACCGGAGCGATATACGGATGGAACCGCAGCACGACGCGTTCGGTTTCCTTGCCGTTGGGATCGACGCTCTTCTCCTTCTCGTAGGCGTCGATCAGCATGGTGAGCGTCGTGCGGTCCATGCCGGCCGAACTTTCGATGAGAATCGGCGTGTAATGCGTCTTCGAGGCCTCGTCGAAGAAGCGCAGATCCTTGCCCGAGAGGTTCATGTGCGCGTCGAGATCGTACGTGCCGCGGTGCGCGATGGATTCGAGTTCGCCCCAGCCCCACGGAAAGAGATACTCGACATCGATGCCGGCCTTCGCGTAATGCGGGCGCTCTTCGGGGTTCAGTTCGTAGAAGCGCAGGCGGTCGGGCTTGACGCCGTACTGCGAGTACCACGCCTTGCGGCGTTCGACCCAGCCCTGGAACGCGTCCATATCCTTGCCGTCGTCGGGAACGAAATACTCGAGCTCCGCCTGTTCGAACTCGCGCACGCGGAACGTGAAATTGCCGGGCGTGATCTCGTTGCGGAACGACTTGCCGATCTGCGCGATGCCGAACGGCGGGCGCTTGCGCGCGGTCTGATAGACGTTCTTGAAGTTGACGAAGATGCCCTGAGCGGTCTCCGGACGCAAGTACGCGACCGATGCCGTGTCCTCCATCGGCCCGATCTGCGTCTTCATCATCAGGTTGAAGTTGCGCGGCTCGGTGAAGCTGCCTTTGCTCCCGCAATCCGGGCATTGATTCGGATCTTTGAGGTGGTCGAAACGGAAACGGTGCTTGCACACCTTGCAGTCCACGAGCTTGTCGTGGAACGCGTCCACGTGCCCCGAGGCCTTCCAGGTGAGCGGATGCATGATGATCGAGGAATCGAAGCCGACGACGTCGTCGCGCAGCTCCACGTTCTCGCGCCACCAGGCATTCTTGACGTTACGCTTGAGGATCGAACCGAGGGGACCGTAATCCCAGAAGCCGTTGATGCCGCCGTAAATCTCGCTCGACTGGAAGATGAAGCCGCGGCGCTTGGCGAGCGCGGTGATCTCGTCCATCGTGACGCGTTGTTCGGGAGCTGCCGTTTCCATAAGGGCTGTTAAATTTATCAACCACGAGGAAATCCCCGTGCGGGGTGCCGCCTTTACGGCCGCGCGTAGCGCCGCCCGCGCCAGGTGACCCCTCCGCGCGCGTGCGCGACGAGCGAGGTTACAAAGATCGCGGTGAGCACCCCGCTTCCGAGGAGCAGCCACCACGCCCCGCCGCGCGCAAAGCCGAAGCGGCGCATCCCGTAGGCCGCCGCCGCCATCGCCGCGAGCATTCCGGCGCCGAGCGCCGCCGCGGGCGCCCAAGCATGCAGCGCGAGCGCCGCGATGAACGCGAGCGGCTGCACCGGTGAGAAGAGCGCGAAGGCGGCGAGCGCCGCCGCGGCGAGCCACGGCTCGCCCCGCACGCCAAGGGCGAAGTTCTTGACGAAGCCGTGCCAGATCTCGGCGAACGAGCGGTACATGCGCGTGCGCACCAGCCCGCTCGCGCCGACGAGCGCGGTCCGAAAGCGTCCGTCGGCCTTGAAGCGCCGCGCGAGCTCGAGATCCTCGGCGATCTCGGCGCGAACCGCGCGATGGCCGCCGATGCCGTCGTATGCGGCGCGCCGGATCAGGATGTACTGCCCGTTGAAGAGCGCGTTCGCGCGTGCTGGATCGTTGACGTCGTCGAGCGGGCCGGTGCCGACGGCGATCGCCCACAGAATGCTCGGCAGCACGATGCGCTCCGCCTGGGTGCGCATCGTCTGTTCGGTCAAGAGGCTCACCGCGTCGAGCTCGTGCTCGCGCGCATAGGCGAGGGCCGCTGCAAGCGACGTCGGCTCGTGCTCGGTATCGGCGTCGGTGAAGAGCAGCCAGTCACCGCTCGCCGCGCGAACGCCTTGCTCGATCGCCCACGGCTTCCCGACCCATCCCTCGGGAAGTTCCTCACCGCGCACGAGACGCAGCCGCGCATCGTCACGCGCGATGCGTTCGACGATCGCCGCGGTGGCATCGCTCGAACGATCGTCGACCACGATCACCTCGCGCAGTTCCGCGCCCATGGCAAGCAAGGAGCGAACGCACGGTTCGATCTGCCGCTCCTCATCCCGCGCAGGCACCACCACCGACACCCCCGCGCCCACGTCACCCCGAGCCTGTCGCGTGTCACCCTGAGCCTGTCGAAGGGGAGCCTGTCGCGTGTCACCCTGAGCTTGTCGAAGGGGAGCTTGTCGAAGGGGAGCCTGTCGAAGCGCGGCGCGCGAACGCCGCGCGATCTCCACGCTGCGTAGCGCGAAGAGCGCGTCCACCAGCAAGCACGCGCCGGCAAGGATCCAGAACCCAATCATACGAGCGGAGCATTCGCAGAAAACGCATCGGTTATTCCTGCTTGCGCCGTACGCTCGAACGAGCACCGCGCAACAGAGGAGATAACGACCATGCTCCGCACCCTCATCCGTCTCGCCGCCGCGGCAACGCTCGCCGTTCCGCTGCTCGCCATCACGGTATCGCGCCCCGGAACGGTCACGACGATCGTCGACGCGAAACTCTTTACCGCGCCGAGCGGCGAACAACACCTTCACGGCATCGTGCGCGATCCGATCACCGGCGATATGTACGTCGGCGACTGGAACGCGCTTCGCGTCGGCGGAACGCCGTGGTTCGGCCCGTACGTCGAGAATCAGGACTCACTACGCCGCATAAATCAGTTGCAGGAGGTCTCGATCGTCTCGTACGCCGTCGCGCCCAATGCGATGACGTACGACACCGCGCAGCATCGGCTCTATGTGGTCGTCGGCAGCACCTCGTGTTCGAGCGGCGCGGCCGAACCCGCGGCCGGGCCGACGCTCCACGGTATTCTCGTGCTCGACCCGGCGACCGGAGCGATGCACACGCTCGCCGGGGGGAACGCCGGCACGACGAGCGGCGAGCAGCCGCAGGTGCGTTTCTCCGGACCGATCGGCATCGCGTCCGATCCGGCGTCAGGCGCGCTCTTCGTCTCCGAAGCCTGCATGAACCGCATCCGTGAAGTCGACCCGACCGGCAACGCCGTCACGCTCGCCGGAACGGGGACGAAGGGCTTCGCCGACGGTGCGCGCGTCGCGGCGACCTTCGACGATCCGCACGGCGTCGCGTACTGCGAACGCGACCGCCGCCTCTACGTCGCCGACACGGGCAACAACGCGATCAGAGCGGTCGCACTCGACGGTACCGTCACGACGCTCGCCGGGCAAACGAAAGCGGGATTCACCGATGCGACCGGCGCCTCGGCGCAATTCGATCGCCCCACGGGCGTCGCGTGCGACGATGCCGGGAACGTCTATGTCGCCGACTCCGGAAACAACGCGGTGCGCATGATCGCCCCCGATGGTGTGGTGACGACGATCGCCGGAAACGGCTCGAGCGGGAACGTCGACGCAACGGGAGCGGATGCACGTTTCGCGACGCCGGGCGACATCACGTACGATCCGGTCGCGCACGCGCTCTACGTCATCGACTGGAGCACCAACAACGTGCGAAAGGTCACGCTTGCCGCGGCGACGCTGCCGTGACGCCGCTCGACCGTTAGGCCCCTTCGCCGAGCTGCGCTTCGATCGAGCGCGTGAGCGGGGAGACGACGTCGCCGGTGTGCTTCGTCTCCTGCGGCTCGATCAGCGCGATGCAGCACTCCTGCGCGGCGGAGGGACAGTGCAGCGTGTTACGCGGAACGACGTAGAACTGCCCCGGTCTCAACGTCACCGAACGCCCGCCCTCGAAGGCGATCTCCAACTCGCCCCGGAGCACGAGAAAGAATTCATCTTGATCGTCGTGCTTGTGCCAGGTGAAAGTTCCGCGCACTTTAGCGACCTTGACGTAATCGCCGTTCAACGTGCCGACGACGCGCGGCGACCAGTACTCGGTGAGCGACGCGCAGGCCCCCAGGAGATCGATCGCGCTATCCATGCGGCGCGCTCGAAGCCCGCGCGCAGCGCGCATCGTAGATGCCGAACGCACACCATGCCGACGCCGGAACGCCGTACTTGCGCATATCGAAGACGCTCATCGCGCCGCCGCCGCCCGTGACGAGATGCCACGCGCCGTCCGATTTGCGATAGAGCGACTCGCCGCCGCCCGCACCGTACCAATCGCCGAGCGCCCACGTGCCGACAACGACGACCGCCGGAACGAGCGGCCCGCGCATGATGGCGCGCACCGCCTCGACCTCGCGCGCGGGCCCCGCATCTCGAAGCATGCCGCGCGTGCCGCATGGACGATCGTCGTGTGCGCGCGGCATGCCGCGCATCAGGCGCTCGTCTACGGACGCCCCGAGCGCGTGCGCGTCGATTCGGCAACGAAAATTCAGCAGTTCGAGCGGCTGCCATCCGAACGCGAATCGCTCGAGCAAAAGCGGACTCGTCACCGTCGCGCCCTCCATCCGGCCGCCCTTGGTCAGCACGGTCGCGTAACGACCGACGACGTTTGTGCGCTGCACGGAGGCCGGGGCGGCCGTGTGACGCATGGCCGCGAGTGCGGCGGCCTGCGGCGTCGGCGCGTAGCTTTGTGCGAAGAGTACGGCAAAAACCATGCTGAGCATGACCTCATCCTAGCGCAAACGAGACCAACGTGTCATGGTCGCGGTCGGCGCTCCAGAAGCGCGCGCCGTCAAACGCAATGCCACGCGGCTTGAAGGGCAGCTCGCATATCACGCGCGGCAACGCGTCATCTGCACGGATCCCGATACGTTCGAAGCGAGCGTCGCCCCAAGCGTCATCCACCGTCACAAGGTATGCAACGTCGTCGATGATCGTCATGCCGACCGGACGCCGCTCCAGGTGCACGACGCGCGCCGCAGCGCCGCGTTCGCCGAGCGCGATGAGCCGTTTATCCCACGCCTGCGAGCAATAGAGCACGCCGTCGGCATAGGCGAGATACGAGCCGGACCCGTCGGGACACTCGAAGCACTGCGTGAATCCGGAGCCCGGCGAAAACGCATAGACGTAGCGACGGTCGCGCTCGAGATCCGGCTCGTCAATTCCCGGGGCAAGGATCAGCCGAAACTCCGAACCGGTCCAGGTGATGCCCAACGCCTCGAATGGCGGCACGAACTCGCGATCGATGCGCAGCGTGCGCGCGTCGATCGCATACACGCGACCATCCGCAGCACTCGTGACCCACAGATGCGCACCGTCCCACGCCAGCCCTTGCGGGCCTCGCACGGGAGATACGTGCCGTGTAAAGCCGAAGCGTACCTCGTCGTCCATCGTTACTCTCTCTCGAGGTGATTACACAACGAGGCGCCGCAGTAATGCGACGCCTCGCTATTTTTTGCTCATCCTTGCGTGCGTTTTTGCGAATCGGCCTCACACGCACCTTGTCACACGTCCGTGAGCGAGTGATGGAACGAGGCCGGGGGCGCTTCGATGGCGTTGACCGCCAGCGTGATACACTGTGCGGCACCGGGCACATCCGTTGTGAAGACGCAGCAGAGGTGTTATTGTAGCGATGTATCACGCTGGCAGACACGTCGAAGCGTGCGAGGCGCCGCAGAAATGCGGCGCCTCGTCATTTCAGGGCGACAATTCATCGAGCGTCACTTAGGACCAACATCGGATTGGGACGCCTGATTTACGCGGCACGTAATCGAGCGCCAAAGCCGTATGATTCGATTCACGCCTCGGACGGTTGTCGCGCGCGATCAATCGTATTTTCGAGGCAGGCGTGAGCAATAACGGCATCCTTCGACAGGCTCATCCTTCGACAGGCTCATCCTTCGACAGGCTCAGGATGACACTGGGGTGGGCTTGCTACCGGGCGTGGGCTTTGGGTTGCGTTTCGGAGCGCAGTTGTCCGCAGGCGGCGGAGATGTCGCGGCCCATGTTGTGGCGGACGGTCGTCGGGACGCCCGCGCGATCGAGGATCGCGGCGAAGGCCCAGATGCGGTCGTCGGCCGTGCCGGCGAACGCACCGTCGGGCGTCGTGTTGTACGGAATCAAGTTGACGTGATAGAGCTTGCCGCGCATCAGATCGGCGAGATCGTGCGCGCACGCTTCGGTGTCGTTCACGCCTTCGAGCATCACGTATTCGAAGAAGACCTTGCGATTCGTCTTCGCCACGTAGCGCTCGCAAGCGGCCATGAGTTCGTCGGTCGAGAATTTACGGTTGACCGGCATGATCGTGTTACGCACGGCGTCGCTCGGCGCGTGCAGCGAGATCGCGAGGTTGACCTGCAGCCCCTCCTCGGCGAAACGGTCGATCTTATCCACGAGCCCGACGGTCGAGATCGTGATGTGCCGATGGCCGAGGCCGAGCCCGTGCGGATCGTTGAGCAGCGCGACGGCGCCCATCACCGCGTCGTAGTTGTGAAACGGCTCGCCCATGCCCATGAAGACGACGTTGGTGATGCGCTTGCCGCGCGCGTGCAAGTCGCGCGCGAAGAAGCGCGCTTGCGAGAATATTTCGACTGAGGTGAGGTTGCGCGTAAATCCGGCCTGACCGGTCGAACAGAACGCACACGCGAACGCGCATCCCGCTTGCGAGGAGATGCAGACCGTCGTGCGCTCGCCCTTGTGCTCCATCAGCACCGCTTCGACTTCGTTGCCGTCGTGCAGGCGAAAGAGCCCCTTCGTCGTTTTGCCGTCGCGCGAGCGCTGCAGCACCACCGGTTCGACGGCGGTGAACGCGAGCCCGCGCTCCGCGAGCGTGGCGCGCAGCTCCTTGGGCAGCGTCGTCACCGCCTCGACGCTCTCCACCAGTTCCTTGTTCGCGGCGCGGTAGATCTGCGTGAGACGATAGGGTTTGAGTTCGAAGGCCTGCGCGAACGCGGCGGCATCGGCAAAGCCGAGGCGCGCGGCGACATCGGCAAACCAGATGGCCTGAGGATCGCGGGTCATGACGACCCTTTATACCACATTCCGGCTTTCGGCGCCGCAGCGCCTACGGCTCGGAGAAGAGCGCGGCCTGCTCAGGCGCCGCGACGGGCGGCGCCTCGTCGAGCTTCGCGCGGATCGCCTTGAGGTCGCTCCAGACCAAGCGCTTAACGGCGGTGAGCTCTCCGCCGGTCTGGCGCAGGAGGTAGGCCGGGTGCAAGGTCACCATCAGCGCGATGCCGTGCGGGCCCTCGTACCAGTTCCCACGCATCTTCGTGATTTGGAAGTCTTTCCCGAGGAACGACTTCGCGGCGGGCGCACCGAGCGCGAGAATCGCGCGCGGCCGGATGATGTCGATCTGTTCGTCCAGATACGGGCGGCAATTCACCATCTCGGTCGGTTCGGGCGCTCGATTCTTCGGTCCGCGCGGGCCCGGCAGCGTCGGCCGGCATTTGACGGTGTTGCAGATATAGACGTCCTCGCGCGCGAGACCGATCGCGCCGAGCATCTTCTCCAGCAGTTGGCCCGCACGCCCCACGAACGGGCGTCCGAGCAGATCCTCGGTCTCGCCGGGACCTTCGCCGATCACCATGAGCTCGGCGCAGGGGTCGCCCTCGCCGTACACGTTGGTGCGACGCTGCGCGCCGATCGCACATTTGCGGCACGCGCTCGCGATGCCGGCGGCATGCGCGAGCAGCCGCTCGCGACGCGCGCGCTCCTCAAGCATCGGGCGCTCCCTCGGCGACCGTGTGCACCGCCTCACCGAATGCGACGACCTTGCACGAGCCGTCGCTCCCCTCGGAGACGTGAAAGCTCAAGCCGATGACGGCGTTCGCGCCGAGCGCGTTCGCCCGCGCGAGCAGCGCCTCGAGCGCCTCGCGCCGCAGGTGCTCGGCATCGCTCAAATACTCGTGCGCGGCGAGCCCGACCAGCATCCCGAGGCTGCGAAAGGTCGAACGGAAGCGATTGCGGGGGCGGGTGGCGATGCCCGAGACATAGCCGTAACGCCGAAGGATCCTCGCTCCCGCGAGATCGTCGAACGTCGCGACGTTCTCCGGCGCGATCATGCAGGCGCCCGCACCGCGCGTGCGGGAACAACGACCACCGTCATGCCCGATTCTTCCCCGTCGGTGCTCGTGATCCGCCTGGACGCCATCGGCGACGCGCTCGCGCTGACCCCGCTGCTCGCCGCCTTCGCCGAGCGCGCGATCCCGGTGGATCTCGTGCTGCGCGCGATGAACGCGCACGTCTTCGCGTCGCGCGCCGCACGCGAAACGTTCGTCGCGCCGTTCGCGCTGCGTTCGAGCACGCGCGAGAACCGGGCGGCGATCGCGAGCTTCGGCCGCGCGTTGCGCGGGCGCGCCTACTCGCATGTGCTCGTCGCGACCGAGGATCCCGGTGGATACCGCCTCGCACGCGCCGTCGGAGCGCCCGAACGTATCGGCTTCACCAACGGCTGGGGCAAGCCGTTCAAAACGCTCTGGGCGCGCACGATCCTCACCCGCAGCGTCGTACGCAGCGCGGGTCTCGATCCCAACGCACCGCACGAATGCGAAGTGCTCTTCTCACTCGCGCGCCCGCTACTCGGCGACGCCGAACCGACGCGCGACCCGGCGCGGCTGCGCCCCTTCGTCATCGAACGCGAGGTGCCGCGCGGCGAGCGCGTCGTCTTTCAGGTGAGCGACAAGTGGGAACGCTTGGGCATCGCATTCGGCGAGGTCGTGCAGGCGATCGCCGCGTGCGCCGACGTCGCGCCGCTCGCGCTCATCGCTTCGACGAATGAGAGTCTCTACGCCGAGCGCGTCGCCCGCGCATCCGGCCTCACCGTGACCTGCTTCGACGAGCTCGAACCCTGGAAGGAGGCGATTGCCGGCGCGCGAGCGCTCGTCGCGCCCGACTCCGGCGCGCTGCACGTCGCGGGAATGCTCGGCACGCCGACGGTCGCCGTCTTTCCGCCGATCGCGTCGTTCGTGCTGCAGACGGCGCGTTGGCGCCCGTGGGCGGCGCCGTGCGAGGTCGTGCGCGCCGAAGGTGCGTGGCCACTTCATGCCGCCACGGCGCTCGCCGCAGTCGTGCGCTAGCGGCAGAGCCCCGTCGTGCGAAAGAGCGCGATACCGTCGCGCGCGAAAATCGGCACGTACGCGCCCTCGCGTACGAGCGCATCCACTGCCGCGCCGTACTCCTGAAGGCGCGGCGAATCGGGATACGCGGCATCGGTAAGGATGAAGCACGCGTCGGTCGGCACGCTCGGATCTTCGGGCAGTAGTCGCGCGAACGGATCCGCGAGCGCGAGATGCGTGTACGCCTCTTCCTGCGTCGCGATGGAGATGCCGCGCGGCAGCGCGGCGAGCACCGAGTCGAGGCGAGCGTCGCGCGCCTCGCGCACGCGGAGGTTCATCCCCGGATGCAGCGGATTCGCGACCGCGAGTTCGACGACGCACAACCCGATGCACCACCAGAGCGCACGCGTCACGCGCGGCTGCGGAAGCTCGCGCACCGCGAACGCGAACGCGACGAATGCGTATCCGAGCCACGCTCCGGCATAATGCGATCCCATGGTGAAGGTCGTCGGCATGCGCGAGAGCAGCACTTCGGCGAGAGGCGCGGCCGCGAGCCACATCATGCGCGAACGAAACGGGAGAAAGAGCAGCGGCACGAAGGCGAGCGCGATGAACCCCAGTCGCGCGAGGATGCCGCCGGGAACGAGCGCGCGCAGATCCTGCGCCGTCCATGCATAGAAGCGCGTCGGCGACCACAGCGGATTCGCCGCGGCGTGCGGTTGCACCACGAGAAAGAAGAGTGCGAGCACCGCAAGCGAGAGAAGCGCGACGACGAGGGCTACGCGCCCGGCCCGCTCCCCGCGATAGCGCCACGCGCCGAGCCCTCCCGCGATCGCGAGGAAGATCGCCTGATCCTCTTTGACGGCGAGCGTAACGAGCGCGAAAGCGAACGACGCACCGAGCATACCGCCGTCGAACGCCCAGAGCATCCACGCGACCGCCGCGGGCGCGAACCCGTTTTCATGAAAGTCGTTGAAGATCGTTCCCGCGAGCGCGGGATAGAGCGCGACGACGATCGCGCCCATGCGCGCCGGGCCGGCTCCGGCGCGGCGTTCGATGATGCCGTAGATCGGCGGAATCGCGAGTGCTCCGGCCAGCGCTTGCAGCGCGACGAGCGCGAGCGGGGAGTGCCAGAGCCACACCACGGCTCCCGCGACGTAGAGGATCGGCGAAAAGTGAAAGGCCCAGTGACTTCCCTCGATCGCGTTGCAAAAGCATCCGAACGCGCTCGCCGCGGTCTGCGCGAAGATGCCGAAATCGACGAAATTCCGATGGACCGCAAAGCGCAGGGCGCCAAGCCAGGTGAAGAGGGCCGCATAGAGCGCGACCGCGATCCAGAGGAAGCGATCCCGCACGCCGCTTACGTCTTCGCGAGGCTTCGCCGCGTCTGCAGATACGGCCAAATGAAGGTATCGAGGTCGCCGTCGAGCACGCCCTGCGCGTTGCCCGTTTCGACGCTCGTGCGATGATCTTTGACGAGTTGGTACGGCTGCAGCACGTACGAGCGAATCTGCGAGCCCCACTCGTTGGCTTGGCGCTCGCCGCGCAGTTCCGAGAGTCTGGCGTCGCGTTCTTCCACCGCGCGTTGCGCGAGCTTCGCGCGCAGAATGTTCATCGCGACCTCACGGTTCTGCGCCTGCGATCGCTCTTGCTGCGAGGCGACGATGATACCGGACGGCTCGTGGACGATGCGCACCGCCGACTCCGTCTTATTCACATACTGGCCGCCCGCGCCGCCCGATTTGAACGTTTCGAAGCGGAGATCTTCGGGACGAATCTCGATACCGACGTCCTCGTTCGCTTCGATCTCCGGAATCACGTCTACCGCGGCGAACGAGGTGTGACGACGATGCGCCGCGTCGAACGGCGAGAGCCGCACGAGGCGATGCACGCCGCGCTCGCTCTCGAGCATGCCGTACGCGTTTCGTCCGCGCACGAAGAACGTGACCGACTTGAGTCCCGCCTCCTCGGCCGGCGACTCATCCACGACGCTCGTCGAAAAGCCCTTCGCGTCGGCCCAGCGCAGGTACATGCGCAGGAGCATCTGCGTCCAATCGGCGGCATCCACGCCGCCCGCTCCCGCGAAGATGCTCACGATCGCGCCGTGCGCGTCGAACTCGCCGTCGAAGTTGGCGGCCATCTCGAGCTCGTCGAGCGCGGCGGCGGCCTGCGCGAGGTTCGCGTCGACCTCGGCGCTCGCGGCGGGATCGTCGGCGAAGAGGTCGAGCAGTTCGCGCGCGTCGGCGAGCGCGCGCGCGACGCCGTTCATGCGGCCGAGCTCGTCGCGCAGATCGGCGAGCTCTTTCATCGTGCGTTGCGCGCGTTCGGCGTCGTTCCAGAATCCCTCGGCGCGCGAGCGCTCCTCTAGCTCGGTTGCGGCGCGGTCTTTACGAGCGTAGTCAAAGACGCTCCTTGAGCGTCTCGAGGCGCTCGGAGAGGCGTGAAATCGACGTATTCTGACTATCGCTCATGGTTAACCACATCGCTTCTTGGACGGCGGCGCGCTCCCTTGTCGCGCCGCGTCGCGCGCGTGAATGAGCCGGTGTCAGATGACGGAGGTTTCTCGATTCATGAATGTTCAGCTCTTGGAACGCCCGCTCGACGGCGGCGCGACGGCGCTCCCGCCGGAGCTCGGTACGAACGCGTTCGCCGCGCCGTTCGGCTACGGCGCACCACTCGGCCCGACGCCCGGCGACGGCATCTCGCGCATCGTGCCGCCGGGTTTGGGCACGTCGGATGCGCTCGGACCGCTCGGCGGTCTGCTCGGCGTGCTCTCCGGAACGGCGTTCCTCTCGCCGCTCGGCGGCTTACTGCAGCAGATCGGAACGCTCTTGCAGCAGATGTTCGGTGCCACGCAGGGTGGCACGAACGGCACCGGAGGCTCGCCGTTCGGGAGCGAGCAGTACTTCGCGAACGCGAGCGGCGGCTCGGTCGGCGATCCCCATCTCACCTTCAACGGTCAACACTGGGACGACATGCACTCGCAGAGCGATCTGCTGCACTCGGACTCGATCCCGGGCGGGTACCAGCTCTCCACCGTGGTCACGCCGCCGAACGCGCAGGGCGTCACCTATAACGCGCAAGCGAGCGTCACGACCGCGGGCGGCGCGACGAGCGTGAGTCTCGACAAGAGCGGTGCCGCCGCGATCGTTCAGAACGGGACGAGCTTCGCGGTGCAGCCCGGCACCTCGTACGATCTCGGCAACGGCGAGTTCGTCTCGCGCGATGCCGGCGGTGCGCTCACGGTCACTTGCACGAACGGCGCGGGCGGTCAGATCACGACGACGATGCGCTCGAACGGAACCGGCGTCGACGTGAGCACGAGCGGGAACAACGTCGATCTCGGCGGCGCGCTGCTCGACAGCGGCGGCACGCACGTCGCACCTCCCGGTCCGATTCCCGTGCCTACGCCCACCCCGGGTCCGACGCCGCCCCTGCGGATTCCGCGTCCGATTCGCTACGAAGGCGCGTAGCGACGCATATCGCGGAGCCGAAAGCTACTCGCTATCGGCTCCGTGGCACTTCTTGTACTTCTTGCCGCTGCCGCACGGGCACGGATCGTTGCGGCCGATCTTCGCCTCGCTGCGCTGCGCGGGCTTGGCCGGTTCGTCTCCACCGACGTTCGTGTGCATCTGCTGCGGACGCCGCGGGGCTCCCGGCATCGGTCCGAGCAGCTGTTCGGCTTCGACCGGCGAGAGACGGCCCTGCGCCGCCGCGGCTTGCGGCACCATCGCGCCCGCGGGAATCGGCTCGAACTGCGGGGCGGGCGCCGACGCGGCGGCCTGCTGCTGCATCGCCTCCGGCGGCGGTCCGTGCTCGATCTGCACGCGAAAGACGCTCTTGACCGCCTCTTCGGCGATGTTATTCTTGAGCGACTCGAAGATCTCGTAGGCCTCTTTTTCGTACTCGACGCGCGGATCTTTTTGGCCGTACCCGCGCAAGCCGATGCCGGTCTTCAAGTGATCCATCACGTAGAGATGGTCCACCCACTGACGATCGATGATCGGCAGCAGCAAGTAGCGTTGCTCGACGACGCGCAGAATCTCCGGCGTCACCTCGCGCTCCTTCGCCTCGTAGGCCGCGATGCCGCGGTCGCGCAACGCGCGGCGGATCTCTTCGCGATCCTTGCCGGCGAGCTCCGCCGCGGTCAGTTCGTGCTTGAGCGGAAAGAACGTGTCCACCACGTCGATCATCTCTTGCAGGTCCCACTCGCTCGGATGAACGTTCTCGGGCGCGTTGTTATCGACGGCCTCGTCGATCTTCGCTTCGAGCGACTGAAGGACGAACGTGCGCGAGTCGAAGGTGCCTTCGAGGATCGCGCGCCGGTCGGCGTAGATGGTCTCGCGCTGCTTGTTCATCACGTCGTCGTACTCGAGGACGTGCTTGCGAATCTCGTAGTTGTGGTTCTCGACCTTGCTCTGCGCGCGCTCGATCGACTTGGTCACGAGACCCGATTCGATCGGCTGCTCGTCGGTGAAACCGACGCGATCCATGATACTCGTCATGCGATCGCCGCCGAAGAGCCGCATGACTTCGTCTTCGAGCGAGATGTAGAACCGCGTCGAGCCGGGATCGCCCTGGCGCCCGGAACGACCGCGCAACTGGTTGTCGATGCGGCGCGACTCGTGGCGCTCGGTGCCGATGATGTGCAGCCCGCCCTTGCCCGCGACGCTCTCGCCGAGTTTGATGTCGGTTCCGCGGCCGGCCATGTTGGTCGCGATCGTCACTTGGGCTTCTTGCCCGGCGTCTTTGACGATCTCCGCCTCTTGCTCGTGATACTTGGCGTTGAGCACCTTGCACTCGACGCCGCGACGGCGCAGCATCGCGGCGAGCAATTCGCTCTTTTCGATCGAGCGCGTGCCGACGAGAATCGGGCGCCCTTTTCCGTGCTCCGTGATGATCTCGTTGACGACCGCTTCGAACTTGGCTTTTTCGGACTTAAAGACGATATCGGAGTGGTCTTTACGCGCCATCGGGCGGTTGGTAGGAATCACGACGACGTCGAGACCGTAGATGTCGCGGAACTCGCGCTCCTCGGTCTTCGCGGTACCGGTCATGCCGGCGAGATGATCGTAGAGGCGGAAGAGATTCTGGAAGGTGATCGTGGCGAGCGTCTGATCCTCGCCGCGAACGTTGATGCCTTCCTTCGCCTCGATGGCCTGATGGATGCCGTCGGAGTAGCGGCGACCGTGCATCAAGCGCCCGGTGAATTCGTCGACGATGATGACTTCGCCGTCTTTGACGATGTACTGCTGATCGCGGTGGAAGAGGTTCCACGCTTTCAGCGCGGCGTTGAGTTGATGCGCGAGTTCGATGTTGCGCTGATCGTAGAGATTCGTGATGCCGAGCATCTTCTCGACCTTGGCGACGCCCGACTCGGTGATCGGCACGGCGTGCGCCTTCTCGTCGACGGTGAAGTCTTCGTCCTTCTTCAGGCGCGGCAGAATCTTAGCGAAGTTTTCGTAGAGCTCGGTCGGCTCGTTCGACGGGCCGCTGATGATGAGCGGCGTGCGCGCTTCGTCGACCAGAATCGAGTCCACTTCGTCGACGAGCGCGAAGTAGAGCTCGCGCTGCACGAGGTCCTCGACCTGCCAGGCCATGTTATCGCGCAGGTAGTCGAATCCGACTTCGTTGTTGGTGACGTAGGTCACGTCGCAGTTGTACTGCTCGCGACGCTGCGCGGAGTCGAGCCCGTGCTGGATCACGCCGACGGTGAGCCCGAGGAACTGATAGAGCGGCCCCATCCACTCGGCGTCACGCCGCGCGAGGTAATCGTTGACGGTGACCACGTGCACGCCGCGTCCCTCGAGAGCGCGCGCATAGACCGGCAGGGTCGCGACGAGGGTCTTCCCTTCGCCGGTCTTCATCTCGGCGATGCGGCCCTCGACCAGCACCTGTCCGCCCATGATCTGCACGTCGAAGTGACGCATGCCGAGCACGCGCTTGCCGGCCTCGCGCACCACGGCGAAGACTTCGGGGAGCATCTCGTCGAGGCTCTCGCCATTGGCGAGCCGCGCGCGAAACTCGTCGGTCTTGGCGCGCAGTTCCGCGTCGCCGAGCGCCTGCATCGCGGATTCGAACGTGTTCACGCGTTCCGCCGTGCGGCGCAGCCGGGCGACCTCGCGCTCGTTGCCGTCAAAAAGGGACTTCAGGAATGCCATACCGGGTTCTAACGTTCTCCGTGGTGGGAAGTTTCTGCTGCGAGGGAGACCCTAGCCGACCGCGAGCGGCAAGGTGACGACAAAAGTCGCCCCTTCACCCTCGCGCGAGGTGACCGTGATGCGTCCGTCATGGACCTCGACGATCTTGCGCGCGACGTAGAGGCCGATGCCCGAACCCGCGATGCCGAACTCGCGCGCGTTGCTCGCGCGCCCGAAGCGCGTGAAGAGCGTGGAGAGCTCGCCCTCTGGGATGCCGATCCCGCGGTCGCGTACCTCGATCGCGACGCGATCGCCGTGTCGTCGCACGATGACGCGAATGTCGTCTTGCGAATACTTGAGCGCGTTCGAGACCAAGTTGTCGACGACGTGGCGAAAGCGCGTCGGATCGAGCTCGACCGCGAGCCGCTCCGGCGGCACGTCGAGCAGCACGCGCGGGTTGTTGCGCGCGATCGCGTCCACGCAGTCGGCGACGAACGCGCAGCAGTCCACAACGCTGCGGGCGAGCGAGAACCCTTCGGCCTGCGTCTGTGCGAGCACGAGCGCATCCTCGGAGAGCCGCACGAGGCGCTTGGTCTGCGAGTACACGGTCTCGATCTCTTCGGCGCTCGCGGGATCGCTCTCGAGCAACAGCTCGCAGTAGCCGAGAATCACGGTGAGCGGCCCCTTGAAATCGTGCGCGAGCATCGCGAGCAGGTCGTCTTTGAACGAGTTCGACTCTTTGAGCGCACGGTTCGCGAGATGCGTGCTCTCGTAGAGGTCGAGGTTGCGCAGCGCGAGCGCGAGCAATGCGCCGAGCTCCTGCATGATGCGCAGATCGTCCCGCCCGAAGCGCTCTTCCGTATCGCGCCCGACGAGCAGAAACGCGTCGATCGTGTCGCCGTCGCCCGGTCCCGCGAGCGGAATGACGACGTAGCCCGGACCATCGATCAGGCGCTGCACGCGTCGTTCGTCCTCGACGAGCCCCGGCAGCCGCTCCGCTCGATGTTCCAGATCGAAGCCGCTGCGCGCGATCGTCGAGTCGGCGCGATCGCCGTAGGCGCCGACGACGACGTAGCGCTCGCCGCTCCAGCGCAGCACGCACGCGCGATCCGCGCGCGCGAGCGTCGCCGCGAGCCGGCTCAGTACCGCGGCGAGCGCGCCGACCTCGGTGAATGCGAGAATGGTGCGCGCCGCCTCGGCGAGCGTCTCGCGCTCCTGTGCGCGCCGCAGTTCGCGCTCGTATGCGCGAGCGTTCGCAAGCGCGATCTCGAGATGCGAACCGAGCGTGCGAAAGAACGTCGCGCGCTCCGCCTGCGGCCACGCGAGGGCGTCTTCGTTCCAGCGCACGACGAAGGTGCCCCACAGCGCACCTTCGAGCCGCAGCGGAACGATCACGCCGGCGCGACCGTCGAAGAGCATATCGCGTGACGGTCGCGGCAGCAGGCTCGCATCGGAGGGTTCGTCCACGGCCAGAAACGGCTCGAGCGCCGCGCGTTCGAGCGAGACCGCGGGCTCGAATCCGCGCGGCTCGCTCGAACGCATGGCGCGACGAACCAGCACGTCGCCATCGAGAACGTACGCCGCGCAGTCCACGGGAAGTTCGTGCGAAACGGTCACGACGAAGACCAGCAGCACCTCGTCCACATACTGCGTGTCGCGCAGGATGCGAACGACGTGTTCGAGCGACTCGGCCTGCGCGCGACGCGCGCGCTCGCGCTCGTAGAGGCGCGCGTTGGAGAGCGCGAGACCCACGTGAAACGAGAGCGAACGGAGCGCCGAAACGTCAGCGTCCGCGAACGCGCGCGGACGGTCGTACGCGAGCACGAGCGCATCCTCGACGCGCCCGTCGACGACGAAGGGAAGCGCGACCGCGCTACGCGCGCTCGCGCCGTAGATCGGGCTGCCGTCGAAGACGTCGCGCCGCACGGTGAGTCCACCGAAAACGCGCCGCAAGTCGGCATCGAGCGGAAGCGAGCGCGCGAGTTCGACATCCTCCGCGCTCGACGTCGCCGCAGCGACGATCGAGGCGTGTTCGCCGTCCGGCGAGCGACTGAAGACGACGCAGCGATCGGCCTCGAACGCGGCCCGCACGCCCTCGACGATGCCGAAGAGGACGTCGCGACGATCGAGCGACTTGTGTAGCCGCTCGTTGACCATGCCCAGCAGTTGACTATCGCGCGACTGACGCCGCGCTGCGACGAGCGCGCGATCCATCGCGAGCACGCGCGAAACCGCGGCCGCAAAGGCGATCAGTTCGTCGCCGAGTTCGTGCGACGGTTCGCCGTCCACGAAGGCCGCGATCACGCCGAGCGTGCGGCCATCCGCGAGGAGCGGCGCGACGAAGAGATCGCGCTCGCCGACGGTCGCGCTCACGCCGACGAACGCACGCTGGCGCTCGCGCGGAACGAAGATCGCACTCGCCTCACCGAAGCGCGCGAGCGCATGAAGAAAGAGCCGGCGAAGCTCCGCGGAGCCGTCCCGAAGGACGAAACCCCGCGCGCCCGCCGGCTCGATTGCCGTTTCGACCGCGTCGTCGGCGAAGAGCAGCACGCTCGCCACGCTCGCATCGCCGAGGAGGTCGCGCGCCCCGCGCGCGAGCACCGCCGCTCGCGTCGCCGCGTCCGCGGCATCGGCGATCTCGGCGAGCGCTCTCAAGCGGTCGGCGTGCGTGCGAACGAGATCCTGCCTTCGTTACGGAGAGAGGGCGAGGCCGATCACGTTACCCGGCGAGGCGTACGTCGCGATGGGCGCGACGTTGCCGGTCGCTCCCGCAGCGAAGATGTAGATCACGCCCGCGCCCGCTCGCGTCGAGTCGGCAACGTAGATCTGTCCCTTACCGTCGACCTTCACGTCGGTCGGCGCGAGCAGATTCGTGTTCGAACCGGCGATCGCCGACGGCGTGACCGCGCCGTTCGATCCGGCGGGGAAGATGAGGATCGCGGGGCACTTCGCACCGCCGCCGCAAATGGTCGAGGCTTGATCGCTCACGTACATGTTGCCGTTGGCGTCGAGCGCGATGCCGGTCGGCGTGCCGATACCGGTCGTCGGACCCGAGATCGTGGCGATCGGGGCGATGTTGATCGGCGTCGAGGTTGGCGCTGCCGTCGGAGTCGGCGATGGCGTCGCGCCGCTCGGAGTCGGTGACGGGGTCGGCGAGGCGGTCGGCGTCGCGGTCGGCGAGGGGGTCGGCGACGGCGTGGGCACCGAGAAGACCTCGACCGACGGCGAGAGCAGGTTGGTCACATACAGGTTCTGATTCTTGTCCACCGCGATGCCGCTCGGGACGTTCAGTCCGGTGAGCGGGCCGCCGAGCGACTGGTACGAGAGCAGAACCGAGTCGAGATAGAAACGCACCTGACTCTGGAAGCCACTTGCTTGCGTTGGGTCGTAGAGGCTCGCCGCCATGACGTCGGTCTTCGTTGTCACGCCGGGGAAGCTGGTTTGGTATCCGGCGATGCCGCGCACGCGAGCCCCGAAGAGCTGCGAGCTGTTATACGGGAGCACGTTGCCCGTGGCCGTCGCTTTGAACTCAAGCAACAGTCCGGTGTTCGCGCTCGCGGACCAGTTCGAGACGAAGAGATCTCCCTCACTGTCGAAGGTTAGGTACTGCGGACCGGCGAGCGTCGTATTAGAACCGCCGATCTGGTACTGCGGGCTGGCGCCGGTCGCGGTGCCCGCCGGATAAATGCTCACGCCGTTCTGGTTCGTGTTGGTCGCGTAGAGCGTTTGCGAAGCAAAGTTCGGACCGACCGAGATCGTGGACGACGACCCGCCGCTCGAACCGCACGCCGAGACGGCGAGCGCGACCGTGACGACTCCGACGAAACTGAAGGCAAACCTACGCAGCATAGAAACTCCTAGAGTGAGGAACCGGAGCCAGGTTCACGGAGGGCGTCCGGTGGGCCTTCATCCACTCGAATCCGAGCAGGGTGAGGGCAAGCAGCACGATTGCCGCGAGGATCCAGCGCACGAGCAGGCGGCGCTGGTAGGCAGGGCGGCTGGTCTCGGTATCGATGATTTGACGGGGCACGCGGGTCGTTCGTTCCTTCTCTTTACGATGGGTCGCGGTCAGACGGCGAGATGGCGCGGATGGTTGATCGCCGCCGGCGCGACCGCGCGCAGCAGCTCGCCCGCCGTAACAAAGGTATAGCCTGCCTTACGAAAGCGCGCCACGACCGCCGGCAGGGCCTCGATCGTCGCGAGCTTGCCGCTGTGGAGCAGGACGATATCCGGTGCGCTCGCCGAGCCGAGCAGGTTCGCTTGAATCTCTCGCGGCGTGAGCGTGCGCCAATCGCCCGAGTCGTCGGTCCAGAGGACGACGCGGTAGCCGAGGTCTTGCGCGACGCGCAGCGTCTGCAGCGTGTAGCGACCGTGCGGCGGGCGCATGAGCTCGCGCACCGAGGGGTCGTGCGTGAGTCGCCAGAGCACGTCGCGGCCGTGGATGATCTCGTCACGCACCTGCGCCGGCGATTCCTGGTCGAGGTTCGGATGCGAGTAGGTGTGATCGGCGATCTCGTTCCCGTCGGCCTCGACGGCATGCGAGATGCCGGGCCACTGCTCCGCGTCGCGCCCGATCAGAAAGAACGTTGCCGGAACGTGCATCTCGCGCAATTCGTCGAGCAGCAGCGGCGTGAACATCGGGTAGGGACCGTCGTCGAAGGTGAGCGCGATCAGCTTCGGATGCGCGAGCGCGCGCGCGGCCGTGGCGGCGTGCGTGACGCGGTAGAAGCGCGCGGAGAGGTCGCCCGAAAATTCGCGATGCACGTCCATGTGGGGCGTGACGAGCGCGGGCTTGAGATCGCTTTCGTGACGGAAAGCGCGGTAACCGCCGAACGCGATGAGGACGGCTGCGACGACGGCGATGATGCTCTGCATGCGGCGGGTCACCTACGGTATCGCAGACGCGGCCGACGTAGCCACGGCCGCAGCGGCGAGGTCTTTGCCGACGACGAGCGTGACGTCGCTGTGTCGTCCGCCGGATGGGGCGGCGCTGATCTCGCGCTCGATCGCGATGCTCTGCTCCGCGACGGGAAGCGCGGCTCGCACCTTCGCCCCCGCCCACGTCGTCGCCGAGTGTTCGCGAATCTCCGAGACGCGATGGTCCGCGGTTGCGGCGTTGCCGACGGTTCCGATCGTAAAGCCCGCCTTCTTCAGCAATTTCGCCACGTCGAGCGCCGCGCCGGAGACGCCGCTTCCGTTCTCGACGTCGACGGTCAGAGTGCTCGGCGCGATCGCCGCGAGCGCCATCGCGTCGGGCGAAGGCTCCGGCGTCGGCGGCGCGATCAGGTAGTTCTGCACGATGCTCGCACGCGCCGCGTCGTCGGGGATCAGATCGTCGCCGTCCGCGAGTTCGACGTCACCGGTATACGGAATTTCTTTGAAGTGCACGTCGTCTTTCCCGATGCCCGTAAAGTAGCTCGCGAGCGCGAACAGTTCGCCGTCGGTAAAGTTGGTCTGCACGTCTTTGCGCACGACCTTCAGCAGATTCCCGGCGCTCAGCAACGTGTTGAGCTTATCGCCTTTGAGCTTGTCCACGACCGCGCTGATCACTTGATCTTGGCGCATGATTCGACACGGATCGCTACACCAGTCGTGGCGGAAACGCCCGTATCCGACGGCCTGATCGCCGGTAAGATGGTGCATGCCCTCGGTCAAGTGGATATGGAGATGCCCCCACGAGTCGTCGTAGTCGATGCGGCCGCCGGTGCAGCCGGTGTGCGAGCGCAGGCAATCCGACGTCTTGACGTAGATGTCGACGCCGCCGATCGCGTTGATGATATCTTTGGTCGCGTCGATGCGCAGGATCGCATAGCGATCGAATCCGGGGATGCCGAGGAACTTGGCGATGACCTCTTGCGCCTCTTTCACGCCGCCATCGGATTGCGCTTCGTTGATCTTGCGCTTGCTGCCGTCGGGATACTCGGCGAGCATGTCACGCGGCACCGAGACGACGTAGGCACGTTTGTTGTTGAAGTCGAGGTTGATCGCCTTGATGACGTCGCTGCGCGACGCGCCCGAGAACTCGATGTCGTTCGCCGTGTAGTCGTAGTCGAGCCCCTCGATGAGCACGAGCAGATTCGGTCGCCCGAACACTTGCTGCGGCGAGGGCACGAAGCTCTGTGCGAGGAGTTCGATCGGGTTTTCGTGCTTGAAGATCGCAAAACCGGCGAGCGCCGAGCCGAAGCCGATCAAGACGATGCCGATGACGAGGATCGCGCGCCTTGCCCAGAGCGGCGGGCGCGGAATCGCGCCGCGCGGCCGCGTCGCCTGCTGTACCGGATCGAGATGTTTACCCACGAAACCCCTTAAAGCTCCCCGACGTGTCCGTAGAAGTCGAACGGTCCGTGACCGTCGAGCGTGATATCGACGAACGACCCGACCTCGGCTTCGCCCGCGAAGAAGATGCCGCCGTCCACGCCCGGCGCTTCACCCTGCGAGCGCCCCACCCACGCGTCGGCACCGCCGAGCGCGGCACGGAACGGATCGCTCTTGCGCAGACGGCGCCGTTCTTCGACAAGCACGCGCACCGTGCTGCCGATGCGCCGCGCGCGAGCACGCTCGGAGGCTCGGCGTTGCGCCTCGCGCAAGCGCACGAGGCGACGGCGGCGCTCCTTTGCGTTCACCGCGCCCTCGAGCGTCGCGCCCGGGGTTCCATCCTGCGCGCTGTATTCGAAGAATCCGACGCGGTCGAGTTCGGCTCGGCCGATCCACTCCTCGAGGTATGACACGTGTTCCTCGGTTTCGCCTGGGAATCCGACGATGAAGGTGGAGCGCATCGTGATCCCCGGCACGCGCTCGCGAAATTCGTTGACGATCTCGAGATAGCGCTCGCCGTTGCTCGGGCGCAGCATCCGCCGCAGCACGTCGGGGTGCGCGTGCTGGAGCGGCATATCCATGTACTTGCAGACCTTCGGCAGGTTTGCCATCGCGTCGATCAACTCGCGATCCACCGTAGCCGGGTAGAGATAGAGCAAGCGGATCCACTCGAGGCCGTCGACGTCGTGCAGCGACTCGAGCAACTGCGCGAGACCGCCGCGCCGAGCGCCGCGGTCGCGACCGTACATCGAGGTGTCCTGCGCGATGAGGATCAGCTCTTTGGTTCCGCCCGCCGCGAGCGCGCGTGCTTCTTTGAGGATGGACTCTTCGCTGCGGCTGCGGAACTTGCCGCGCAACTGCGGAATAATGCAGAACGTGCACGGATGATCGCAGCCTTCGGCGACCTTCAGATACGCGGTCGCACGCGGCGTCGTGATCAGACGCGGAAGAAAGTCGTGCTCGGGTTCCGCTTCGAAGTCGAGGCGAATCGGCTTCTTGCCGGCATGCACGTCGTCGAGCAACTCGACGATGCTGCCGTAGGCGCCGGTACCGACGATGCCGTCGATCTCGGGGATGAGCGCCTGCAGTTGCTCGCCGTACCGTTGCGCGAGACAGCCGGCGACGACGATCTGCTGGCCGCGGCGCTTGCGCTGCGCGTGCTCGAGGATCGTGTCGGTGGACTCGGACTGCGCGGGATCGATGAACGCGCACGTGTTGATCACGATCGTGTCGGCACTCTCCGCTTCGGGCGCGAGTTCGTACCCCGCGGCGCCGAGCTTCGCGATCATGACTTCGGTATCCACGAGATTCTTGGCGCAGCCGAGGCTGACGAACGATACGCTCGACATCGCGGCTACCGGTAATTCGTGAACTGGAGCGGCAATTCGTACTCCATCGCCTTGAGTTCGGCGATGACGCGCTGCAGATCGTCGCGGTTCTTTCCCGAGACCCGAATCTGCTCGTCTTGATACTGCGCCGCGACTTTCAGTTTAAGCGCCTTGATCTTCTCCATCAGCGGCTTGCTCTTATCTTTCGGAATGCCGCTGCGCAACGTGACGACGCGCCGCACGGTGCCGCCCGACGCCGGTTCGTCCTCGCCCATCTCGAAGGCGCGGATGTCGATGCCGCGCTTGACGGCCTTCGCCTGGATCACGTCGATGACGTTTCGCATCTTCAGCTCGTCGTCGGTGACGACGGTGATCTTCTTATCGTCCCAGTCGATACTCGTCTTCGAATTCTTGAAATCGAAGCGATTCTCGATCTCGCGACGCGCCTGATTCAGCGCGTTATCGAGTTCCTGTTGGTCGATGCGCGACACAACGTCGAACGACGATTCGCTCGCCATGAACTGCTCTCCGGATAGGTGTTACAGCGTGAAAGTGCGTTCCACGACGTCGCCCGTCTTCCCGAGGACTCCAACGTTCTTCCCGTCCACGGTGACCGAGACGCCGCCCGCATTCCCAATGCGCAGAACGGCCGTTTTTCCGTGGAACTGTCGAGCGGTCCCCGCCGGAAACGTACCCTCCATGCTAACATTGCCGTCAACGGTGACCCTAACCCACGAGGGAGCGGTGAAGGCGAGCGCCAGCATCTGCGCGCCATCCGCCGCCGGGCTGCCCGAAGGCGCCGGGCTCGGGGACTCCGAGGGCACGGCGCTCGCCGCATCGGACGGCGCCGGGCTGGCCGAGGTGACGACGAGCATCGTCGCCGTCGCGGAGGGCGTCGTCGTGGCCGCGACCGGCTGCTGGTGCAGCGTAAACTCGTTGTACGAGACGAACGCGATCAGCACGACCGCCACGAGCGAGGCGAGCCAGATGAGGGGTGAAAGGGTACGCGAGCGTGCCGCCTCCGGCTCGTATGGGCGTCGCTCGGAGGGTGCGGAGGCGGATTCGGGGGTACTCGAGCCGCCGCCGGTCGCCGCATTGAACGCGCCGATTACCTCGTCGGTATCGAGGGCAAGGAAGCGAGCGTACGTTCGCAGGAAGCCGCGGACGTACACGGGGGCGCCGATGGCCGGCCAGTTTTCGTCCTCGATGGCAGCGAGATAGACCGAGCGAATACGGATCTGCTCGGCTACGTCGGAGAGGGAGAGGCCGCGCGCTTCGCGGGCCGCACGGAACCGTTCGCCGAGCGCTGACATTGGGGCTTTGAGTTAGTCCCCTATCCCTGTTATCCTGTGCCCTGGTATCACCCGTATGAAGAGCCCAAACTTGCCTCGCGTCATCGCCGCCATGAGCGGCGGCGTCGACTCCGCCGTCGCGGCCGGCCTCTTGGTCGAAGCCGGATACGACGTCGTCGGCGTCACCATGAAGATGTACTCGCCGACGCGCGCGCCGCACGCGAAGAGCTGCTGCGGTGCCGACGATTTCGACGACGCGCGCCGAACGGCGGCGGCGCTCGGCATCGCGCATTACGTGCTGAACTTCGAAGAGACGTTCCGGCGTCACGTGATCGAGCGCTTCGCCGACGACTACGCGAGCGGCCGCACGCCGAATCCGTGCGTGGCGTGCAACAACTTCGTGAAGCTCGGCACGCTGGCCGAATATGCGAAGCGGCTCGACGCGCGCTACATCGCGACCGGCCACTACGGGCGCGTCACGCACGAATCCGACGGCCCCCATCTCTTTCGCGGCGAGAGCACGAAGGATCAAGCCTACGCGCTCGCCCAGCTCACGCGCGAGCAACTCGCGATGCTGCTGCTTCCGGTCGGCGAGTTCGACAAGGCGACGACGCGCGAGCATGCCAAGCGCATGGGGCTCCCCGTACATCAGAAGACCGAATCGCAGGACATCTGCTTCGTCGAAGGCGGCGACTATCGCGACGTGCTCGAACGCGTTCGCCCCGGCATCAACCGAGCGGGCGAGATTCGAACGGCGAGCGGGAGCGTGGTCGGCGCGCACGTCGGCATCGCCAACTACACGATCGGTCAGCGCGCCAAACTGCCCGCGAGCAACGACGGCGCGCGCTACGTCACGCGAATAGACCCGGCGACGAACGCGGTCTTCATCGGACGCGAGGAAGAGTTGCTCTCACAACGCCTGCACGCCGACGAAGTCAACCTCATACGACCCGAGCGCTTTGCCGCCGGATCGACGCGCGTTCGCGCGATGGTTCGCTACCGCGCAACGCCCGCGCTCGCCGATGCAACCCTCTGCGACGACGGCACACTCGAGCTGGCGTTCGAACGCCCGCTTCGTGCGATCACGCCGGGTCAGTTGGTCGCGATCTTCGATGAGGATGCACGCGAAGTGCTGGGCGCAGCGACCATCCGCTCGGCTTCGTGATCAAAGGTCACAAGTAAATTGCGCGATCCATCGCTCCGATAGCTGGAGGGATGGAGTCGCCGCTCGCCTTGGATGCGCTCGCGCGTGCCGCTCTTGCGAGCGTCGCCGCCGAGATTGCGATTCTCTGGACGCTAGACGACGACGGCGTAGCTCCACGCGCCGCAGCCGGGATCTCACTCGCCGCAGCTTCGACGCTGCTCGCGAACGGCTTCTCCGATTTCGGCGTTCTAGAAATCTCGTTGCCGCCCGAAAGCGGGTTTTCGGGCGCACTCTGCATCCTGGATCGCCGACGCGGACGCCTCTACGACTCGCAAGAAGTGCGCGCGCTCGAGCGCGTCGCACGGGCTGCCGCCGCGCTGCTCGGCGACGAGACGCTGCAGTCGAGCCGCTACGACGTGCTGCGCGAGGCGGCGGCGTTCGGCGGAATCGGCGTCAGCGTGTTCTCGATCGGCACCGGCGAGGCGTGGCCGACCTGCGAATTCATCAGCGAGGGCTCACGCGCGCGCATGGGGTTCTCGAACGCCGAGCTTACCCGCGACACCGCGGCCTATTACCGTCTCGGCGAGAACGCGCGAGCTCTCGAACATATTGTCGCTCGCGCGCGCAGCGGCGATGAAACCCCTTTCGAGATCGAACTCACCGCGCGCAGCGGCGAACGATATTGGACGGAGGTCATCGTTCGCGCGCTCCAGTCGAACGGCCGCGAACGACTGCGCTACGTGACAATCGCTCGACCGATTACCGAGCGCAAACGGGCGGAGCGCGATCGAGATCGCCTCGCGGCGGCCATCGAGGCCACGCCCTCGGGCGTCCTCGTCGTCGAGTTGCAGCCCGAGCACATCCTACGCCCCGCGATCGCGTACAGCAACGACGGATTCGGCGCGCTCACCGGGTACGGCAAAGCGGAGATCGCTCGCGGCATCTATCCCGTCATCCTCGGCGAGCGCAGCGAGCGCGGCATCGTGCGCGATGCGACGGAGCGCGTGCTGCGCGGCGAGCACGTACACGTCGAGGTCGAACTCTATCGGCGCGACGGGACGCCGTTTTGGGCCGAGGTGCGCGCACACGCGCTCGGCTCCCCGCCCGAATATGCCGTGCTGCTCATCAACGATATCAGCGAACGGCGCGCGAATGACGACTGGATGCGCCTGTTGAGCGAGTCGGTCGAGCAGGCGAACGACTTCGTGCTGCTCTTCGACGACACGCCGCCCGACGCGGGCGGCCCGCTCTTGCTCTACGCGAACCGTGCGTTTTACGAAGCGACGTGCTACGAGCCCGAAGATCTGCTCGGGCGAACCTATACCGCGTTCTATTCCGAGCGCAACGACGCCGTACTGATGCGATCGATTCGCGAGACGCTGCGCGCCGGCGACGTGAATTATCGCGAGATCCTCGTGCGGCGCAAAGACGGGAGCGAGTTCTGGATCGAATTCGTCGGAAAGCCGTTCGTGATGGCCGACGGGCGCGTCCAACGCATGAGTATCGGCCGCGATATCTCGCTGCGACGTCGCTCGACCAATCAGCTCGCGCTGCTCTTCGCCGCGCTCGACCAGGCGCCGAGTCCCGTCGTGCTCTACGAAGCGGGCATCTCCGATGACCTCGAAGCAGCATACGAAAACGGCGCATCGGTCGCGCGCGACCGATACCGTCTCCTCGAGCTGTGGGGCGGCGCTTCATCGTCGAGCGGCGACGTGCGCGCGCGCATCCTCGCGGGGGAACGCGTCCATCTCGTCTTCGCCGAACACGATGCGCGCGGCGTACCGACCGTCGTGGACTTCACGGCCATTCCCGTTCGCAACGGCGCGCGGCTCGAGGCCGTGCTCACCGTCGAGCGGATGCTCGGCATCGGCGCGAGCGAAGCGTCGGATCGCAGCCGCCTGCTCTCGCTCTCGACGCTGCTCTCGGCGTTTCGAGAGGTACGCACGAGCGACGAGCACATTCAGGTGCTGCGCGCGCTGCTCCTCGACACGTTCGAAGCCGAGCTTGCGGAAGAACCGTCGCTGCGGCACGCGGACTCCGTGCAGATCAACGCAAGCGCGCGTCAGGCGACGTTTCGCCTCAGCGGGCGCTCGTACCGCATACAATGGACGCAGCCCCTCGAAGGGCGCGACCTCACCGCGCTGCGCTTCTGCGTCGAAGCCTGCATCGAACACGTGCAGGCCGTCGCCGAAGGGACGTTCCCGAGCTAAGAGGCGGTCGCGAGGGCCATATCCTCGCGCAGGTTCCAATACGTGTCGCGGATGACCGGGCGGAATCCGGCACCGATGATCGCCTCTTCGAGCTCACGACGCGTCGCGTCGTTGCGAGCGCCGGCGTCGCGCACCACGCGATCCTCGATGATCACGCCGCCCATGTCGTCGCATCCATACATGAGCGCGAGCTGGCCGAGCTTCAGGCCGGGCGTGAGCCACGACGCTTGGAGATGCGGGAAGTTATCCATGAAGAGGCGCGCGACGGAGAGCACGCGCAGATACTCGAGCGCCGTCGCCTCTTTTCCGCGCAACGGCGTCTTGAACGGAACGTAGAACCACGGAATGAACGCCGTAAAGCCGCCGGTCTCGTCCTGCAGATCGCGCAGCACCGCCATGTGCTCGATGCGCTCTTCGTCGGTTTCGATCGAGCCGTACATCATCGTCGCGGTCGTCTTCATGCCGAGCAGATGCGCCTGACGCATGACGTCGAGCCACACGTCCGGCGTCACCTTACGCGCGGAGATGCGCTTGCGCACGCGCTCGACTAATATCTCGGCTCCCGCACCCGGCAGCGACTTCAATCCCGCCGCCTGTAAGCGCGTCAGCACCTCGCGCACCGAGAGATCCTCTACCTTTGCGAGACCCGTCACCTCGGAGACCGAGAGCGAATGGATGTCCACGCGCGGAAATTCGGCGCGAACGCGCGCGAAGAGCTCTTCGAACCACGCGAGACGCAGATCGGGATTGACGCCGCCCTGGATCATGATCTGGGTGGCCCCGAGATCGGCAGCCTTCTTCACGCGAGCGACGACGGCATCGTGATCGAGCGTGCGGCCCTCTTTGTGATGCTCGGGCCGGAAGAACGCGCAGAAGGTGCAGTGCACGTTGCAGACGTTCGTATAGTCGATCGTCGTATCGATCACGTACGTGACGTCGACGGTCGGATGCAGGCGCATGCGCCGCGCGTGCGCCGCCATGCCGAGGTCGTGGAGATCCGCCTCGCGATAGAGCCGAACGCCCTCGTCGAACGAGAGGCGGCCGCCGTTCGCGGCGCGATCGAGCAGACTAGCGAGAGACGACACCGATGACCTCCGGAAGCGCTGACGGCACGCGTTCGATCGCACCGATCGCGTGCAGCTCGCGGCAATACGCGGCGAGACCGCTCTGCGCCGCGGAGTGGAACGTAAAGTTGAGTTTGCCGTAGTACGTTTCGTAGAATCCCGGCGCACGCGGATGCGCGCGCTGCGCGTCTTCGATCACCTCGGCCATGTGCGAACGCGACCACGTGTACGAGTCGGTGAGCGCGTGCATGCACGCGCGAACGGCCTCGGGATCGCGCTCGTACGCGTCGCGACGCGCCGCCCACACGGCAAAGACCGTCTGCTGCCCAGTCCACTCGTGCCAGAGCGTGCCGAGATCGTACACGTGCTCGCGCGGAAAACGTTCGAGTGCGTCGATCGCCGAGTCGCCGATCAAGAGCGCGGGCTCGTTTCGTCCCGCCGCCGCGAGCGGATCCGCCGACTCGACGTACTGCGGCCGCACCCCGTAGCGGCGCTCGAGCATCACGCGCAGGAGATTGCGACCGCTCGCGGACTCGCCGGTGAGCGCGATCGGCACGCCGTCGAGCAACGCGGGCGGCGTCGCGGAGACGAGCACGACCGACACGACCTCGTCGCGCGCGCCGATGCAGAGATCGGGCAGCAGCACGAGTTGCTCGGCATGCTTGGCCCAGGCGAACGCGCTGATCGGGCTCAAGTCGAGCTCGCCGCCGAGCAGCATCGCGTTCAAACGCGCGGGAACGTCGGCATGCAGCGTTCCCGGATAGGCGATCACGCCGCGGTCGAATGCATCGTAGACCGGAAGATCGTTCGTATAGACGATCCGTCCGCAGCGCAGGCTCATCTAGACTTCGACCAGTGCCTTGTCCGGCGCCGGCGGCGTCCAATCGTGCGGGAAGGTGTCGTACGTCGAATTGCGGCGCACCGGGACGTAGCCCGCGTCTTCGATCAGACGTCGGAACTCCCGATCGTCCACGTACTGTCCCGACTGCGTGCCCGCGGCGTGATAGATCATCTCCTCGTCGGTCGAGCCGTGCGTGCCGTCCATGTCGTCGGCGCCGTACTGCAGCGCGACCTGACAGATCTTCAGGCCCTGGATCATCCAGTAGGCCTTGATGTGGTCGAAGTTATCGAGCATCAGGCGGGCGATCGCGAAGGTCTTGAGGTCGTCGATACCGCTCGTCCAACCGCAGTCGGAGAGTTCGTTGCCGTCGGGATGATACGCGAGCGGAATGAACGCGTTGAATCCGGGAGAACGGCGCTGCGATTCACGCAGACGAATCATGTGATCGAGACGATCTTCGAGCGACTCGATGTGACCGTAGAGCATCGTCGCGTTCGACGCGACGCCCTGGCGGTGCAGCTCTTCGTGGATCGCGAGCCAGTTCTCCGAGCTCACCTTGTTCGCGCAGATCTTCTTACGCGTCTCCTCGGCGAAGATCTCCGCGGCGCCGCCGTTGACGTTGTCGAGGCCCGCCTCTTTGAGCGTCTTGACGATGTCGGGAATGCTCATGCGATGGCGCTTGGCCATGTACTCGATCTCCGCCGCGGTGAAGAACGAGAGCTGCACGTGCGGAAGCGTCTCTTTGAAGCGACGCATCAGCGGGAGCCAGTAGTCGAGCGAGAGCTGGCGCGGATCGTGTCCGCCCACGATGTGGATCTGGTTGAAGTTCGCGCCGGTCTCGAGCGTCTTCGCGAAGACCTGATCGGCCGTCATGCGGAAGACCTTCTCGGGCTGCTTGAATTCGTCGGCGGCGAACGAACAGAACTTACAGTTCGCGTAGCATACGTTGGTCGAGTTGATGTAGCGGTTCAGTACGTAGTAGACGTTCTTCCCGCTCTTGCGCTCCTTCTGAGCGCGCGCCATCCGGCCGAGATGGTGAATGTCGTGCGTGCGATAGAGCGCGAGGCCATCCTCCATCGAGAGGGAGACGCCTGCCTCGACCTTGCGCTCGATCTCGACGAGCGCGGGATCCATGTCGTATGCCATCGTGGCCCTATTCTAAAGAGGGCGAGGGGCGCCCCTCGAAGACGTTTATCGGCGCCGCCGCCGCGAGCAGCGCCACGACGGTCACCCCCCAGAGCGCGCCGCCGACCAAATCGGTCAGGTAGTGCGCCCCGAGCGCGAGGCGCGACCAGCAGATCGCAAGGGCGAGCAACGCAAGGAGGCTCGCGGCTACCGCCCGGCCGCGCAGCGTGCTGCGCGCGACGAACGCGGACCACAGCACGTAGAACGCGGTCGCGATGGCCGCGTGCGAGCTGGGGAACGAAAACGCGGTCTCGTGCTTGACGACCCAGTCCAATCGCCGCGGCCGCATGAAGTGGTGCTGCAGCAGGTCGGCGCCCTGCCACGCGAGGAGCAGCGCGACGATCGCGAGCGCGACGCGCCAGCGCCAGGCCGGATAGCGTACGGCGAGCGCGATCGAGACGAGCGCGAGCGGTGCGAGCACGTACGCATAGCCGCACCAGGTAATCCACCAGGCGACGAGCGTGGAGTGATTCACCCACGTCGCCTCGCGCCCCATCAGCCACGCGGGATCGGGCGCGCGCCCGACGGCGTGCGCGAGCGCGAGCAGGAGCGAGAACGCGACGAGCGCGCAGGCGAGCGCGACGAGGCGCCGCCGCGCGTCAGGCATCGGCGAAGAGTTCCGTCTGCCCGTCGTCGGAGCGGCCCAGGCGCGGCGCGATCACCTCGAGCTCCGCGAGGCCGATGATGATCTTGCGCGGCTTCGTGCCCTCGTGCGGTCCGACGACTTTGAACTCTTCGAGTTGCTTCATCAAGCGCACCGCTCGCGGATGTCCGATCGAGAACTGCGACTGCAATTGCGCGGTGGACGCGTAATTGGTCTCGATGATGAACTTCGCCGCGTCGTAGCAGAGCGGATCGGCATCGCGCTTATTCTTCTCGTCGTCGTCGGATACCGGAACGACCTCGACGTCGAGCAGATTCTCCGGACGCCCCTGCTTCGCCCAAAACTCGACCAACCGATTGACCTCGCTGCCGGTGATCAGCGCGCCCTGCGCGCGCACGGGCTTCGGTGCGTCGATCGGCAGATAGAGCATGTCGCCGCGCCCGAGCAGGCGCTCCGCGCCGGCCATGTCGAGGATCGTGCGCGAATCGACTTGCGAACTCACCGCGAACGCGATGCGCGAGGGGATGTTCGCCTTGATGAGCCCGGTGATCACGTCCACGGACGGACGCTGCGTGGCGACGATCAGGTGAATGCCCGTCGCGCGCGCGAGCTGCGCGAGACGCATGATCGTCGTCTCCACCTTCGCGGGTGCGACGAGCATGAGATCGGCGAGTTCGTCGATGACGATGACGACGTAGGGCAGCTTCTCGTCGGGAAACTTCGCGTTGTACTCTTCGATCTTGCGAACGCCCGCCTTGGCGAAACGCTCGTAGCGCGTATCCATCTCTTTGGTCATCTCGAAGAGCGCGCCCGCGGCCAGGCGCGGATCGGTGATGACCTCTTTGATCAGATGCGGAATGCCGTTGTACACGGTGAGTTCGACGCGTTTGGGATCGATCATCAGCATCTGCACTTGATCGGGCGTCGCCGAGACGAGCAGCGACGCGATGATCGTGTTCAAGCAGACCGATTTACCCGATCCGGTCGCGCCGGCGACGAGCAAGTGCGGCATCTTTCCGAGATCGCCGAAGACCGGCCGCCCGGTGATATCTTTTCCGAGCGCCATCCAGAGCGGCGGCACGGTGCCGCGATTTGGCAGCGCGTCGAGGATCTCGCGAATGGCGACCACCGATACGGTGCTGTTCGGGACCTCGATGCCCACGGCGGATTTGCCCGGAATCGGCGCCTCGATGCGCACGCTCGTCGCCGCGAGCGCGAGCGCCAGGTCGTCGGCGAGCGAAGCGATCTTCGAGATCTTCACGCCGCGGTCGGGCTTGAGCTCGTAGCGCGTGATCGACGGACCGCGCTCGATGTGCGTGACCTTCGCGCCGACGCCGAAGCTGGCGAGGGTATCTTCGAGCACGTGCGCGCGATTGGAGTCGTCAACCACCTGCGCTTGCGGCGGATCGAAGAGCGCGAGGTCCGGCAGCGCGTAGATGCGGTCGCCCAGTTCCGGACGCGTCGCGACGAGATCCGCGGATTCGTAGTCGCCGACGATCGGCTCGACCTCACGGGGCCGGACCGGCATCGGCGGCGGGGCGACCGGCGCGAAGACCGGCGAGACCGCGACGACCGGCAGCGCGCGCTCGTCGTCCTCGTCGTCCTCGTCGTCTTGCGGGTCGGCCGCGGGCTCCGACACGTCGAAGATCGGGGCGCGTTCGCGCTTCGGTTTCGGCTCGGCCTTCGGCAGCGCGAACGCCTCGCGCAGCGACCCGTGCCCGCTCGGAAGGCTCACGCGCAGCTTCGGCATCTCGCGCGGACGCAGGCGCCCGAGCGTCAGGAGCACCCAGCCGATCATCTTCTTTAAGCTCGCGTTCGTGAGGTAGAGCGTGAGCGAGAGAGCGATCAGCGCGAGCACGATCCACGCGCCGACGCTTCCGACCAAACTCGCAAGCGCGCTCCAGATGGCACCGCCCACGATGCCGCCGCGCCGCGCGCCGCCCGAGCCGAACGCCGCGTCCACCAAGAGAAAGTACGCGAGCGCCGCGCTTCCGAGGCCCGCGATCATCCGCGGGACGTTGATCTCGAGGAAGACGATGCCGCCGAAGAGCGCGACGAGCACCGGGAAAAGCGGGGCCGCTCCTCCAAAGAGACGGCGCAACCCGTCCGCGACGAAGCGGCCGACGTTGCCCGCGTGCTCCGGCACCGCTAGTGCAAAACCGAACAGGAGCGCGGCGCCGATCGCTGCGATCCCCACGATTTCGAGATTGAGTTTCTTTGCACTCGCCTTGCGGCGTACGCGAGCCATGAGTACCGTCGATTCGTCGTCACACTAGGAGTTCACTTGCCTAAGCCCACGATCGTCGTTCTGGAAGGCGACCAGACCGGACAAGAGCTGCTCGCCGAATCGCTGCGCGTCCTCGATGCATCGGTGATCGATATCGAGCTCGCATTCGAGCGCTACGACCTCTCGCTCGAAGCGCGTCGCGCGACAAACAATCAGGTGGTGCGCGACGCGGCCGAGGCGATGCTCGTTCACAAGCTCGGACTCAAAGCGGCGACGATCACGCCGGAAGTCAAAGGCGACGTCGGCTCGCCGAACGCGATCCTGCGCAAAGCCATCGACGGCAAAGTGATCGTTCGCACCGGGCGCAAGCTGCCGCGCGTGCGTCCGGTCGCAGGCATCCACGCACCGATCTCGGTCGTCCGCATGGCCGTCGGCGACGCCTACGGCGCCAAGGAATGGCGCGAGGGCGAGGGTGTGGACGAGATCGCGTACCGCACGGAGACCATCTCGCGCGGCGTGTGCCGCTACGTCTCCGAGTACGCCTTCGTGCACGCTAAAAAGATGGGCGCCAAGGTGTTCGGCGGACCCAAGTACACGGTGAGCCCGGTGTACGAAGGCATGCTCAAAGAGGAGATGGATGCCGCCGCCGAGCGCCATCCCGAGGTCCCCTACGAGCCGCAGCTCATCGACGCGACCTATGCGCTCCTGCTCTCGAACGCGGGTGACCTTCCGCTCGTCATCCCGTCGCTCAACCGCGACGGCGACTGCCTCTCGGATCTGGTCATGCAACTCTTCGGATCGATCGCCGGCGCGGAGTCGGTGCTCCTCTCGTTCGACGCCGATCTCAAACCCTCGGTCGTCATGGCCGAAGCGCCGCACGGCACCGCGCCGCGCCTCTTTGGCAAGAACGTCGCCAATCCGCTCGCGATGATCCTCGCGGCGGGCGCGCTCCTCTCGTACGTGGACGACCGTCGCGCGGCCAACGCCTCACGCGCCGTGTACGAGGCCGCGCTCGAGGCGGTACACGAGGGCATCGCGACCGCCGATCTCGGCGGACACGCAACGACGACGGAGTTCACGGACGCCGTGATCGCCGGCGTGAAGCGCAAACTCGACGTGTGGTCCACCCTTTAGGTTATCATCCAGAGCATTCGTGTAAAGATTTCATGAACTTGGGACTTTACACTCATGAAACGTAAGCTCCGGGTTAAGGAGCCTGATTCGCGAGGCCGAACCCTATAGCGAGATGCTCTGGCTATCGCGCCGCTCCGTTCAAAACTTAGAACGGAGCAATCAGCGGCGTTACTACCGGCAATCCATCGAGCTCCCGATCGCGATCGAGGTGAGCGGACTTCCCGCGCCCGTATACGGCACCCTGATCAACATTTCGGAGACGGGCTGCCGGCTGCGCTCGCTGATCCTCATCGAGCGCGATCGCGACGTCAACTTCGAGATCAAAGCGCGTCCGGGCGCACCGGCGATGCCCCTCAAGGGCCGCGTCGTCACCCGCGCGACCCCGCCCTCGGGCGGCGGTTACGAGTACGGCGTCAACTTCTCGCGGATGACGAGTACCGAACGCGCCGCGCTCGCTCGCGAGATCCACGAGATGCAGCGCCGCGAAGCGCTCACGCGGGCCGAGTCCAAGGCGCCGGCAAAACCGGCACCGATCGCCAAGAGCGCCAAACAGCGTCGCGGCAGCGTGCGCACGATGGTCGCCTTCGCGGTACGCTACCGCGTGCCGGGCAAGCCATCCATCGTCGCCGAGGCCAACGACATCTCCACCGGCGGCCTGCGCCTCATGTGCCAGGAGCCGATCCCGCTCGGAACGCAGGTCGAGCTTCGGTTCAGCCTACCGAGCCACGTGCTCGCGGTGTTCCCGCCCGCTGGGGCGCGCACCGAGATAACGCCGTTCGGACCGCGCAGCGTGCGCATTCCGGACAATCGCCGCCCATTCGAAGAAATGACGATCGCGGGTCGTGTCGTCTCACGCTTCCAGCCCACGCGCGGGCGGGAAGTTTTCGGCGTACAATTCACCGACATCGACGGCTATCAGCGTGAAGAGATCGCCCGCTTCACGCACGCCGTTCAACTCGCACGGTTGCGATCGGAGTAACCCTCGGAGGGGACGACCATGACATGGATTCCTAAGCGAACGACCAGTACCGCAAACGCGGCGCCCACGCCCGCACCGCCACCGCCCATGCCCCAGACGTCGCACGCGCACTCGCTCGAGATGCCCGTCGTCATGAGCGTGCGCCGCTTGCCGGCTCCGGTGTACGGAACGCTGATGGAGGTCACCGCGCACGGGGCGAAGATTCGCTCGCTCGTCCTCATGGAGCGCGGCACCGAGGTCGAATTCGATCTCGGCATCGGCGGCGCTACGATCACGGCGAACGCGCGCGTCGAGGCGCGACGCAACGCCCAAGCCGGAGCGCGCTTCGAATACTACCTCACCTTCGACATGCGCGAATCGCAGATCGACGCGCTCGCTCGGGCGATCCGCGAGCTCGAGCGCCGCGCCGCAGCGTCCCGCTCGATCCAGCGCTCGCTCGACGCGCTCCCGACCACCGACCGCGAACGCCGCGGCAGCTACCGCGCGCTCAGCGCCTTCCCCATGCGCTTCCGCCGCGAAGGCGAGGATTGGACCGAAGCGCGCGTCGGCGATATCTCGAGCACCGGCATCCGGATGAACTGCTCGCAGCCGCTGCCGATCGGCGTGCTCGTGGATCTGCGCATCACGATGCCGTCGAGCGTCCTCGAAGTCTATCCCGAAGAGACCGCGGTGCTCGACCTCTCGGGCGCCACGCCGCGCCGTGCCGGACGCCCGGATCTGCGCCGCCCCTTCGAAGAGATGGCGCTGCGGGGCCGCGTCGTCACGCGCTTCCAGCCCGTGCGCGACCGCGAGGTATACGGCGTCGCCTTTCTCGAGATCGACGGCTACACGCGTGAGGAGATCGCTCGTTTCACGCATGCGGTGCAACTCTCGAAGATTCGTAACGCCTAACTGAGAAGGTACGCGCGTATGCGCGTGCTCTTCGTCCCTCGCCCCGACGCCGACCGCATCTTCGGCGGCGACGTGGTGCAGATGACCAAGACCGCCGAGGCGCTTCGTGCCCTCGGCGTTGTCGTTGACGTCGGCCCGGCCGAGAGCGCCCGCGCTCAGCCCTACGACGTGGTGCACCTCTGGACGAGCCTGCACGCTCCGCATATGCTCGCGCCGCAGGTCGAGGCGCTCGCGCCTCTGCGCGGACGCGTGCCGATCGCCTTCTCGCCGATTTGGGCGCCGCATCATCTCGTGCGTTGGATGGATGCGGCTCGGCGCTGGCTCTTCTCCCGCTATCCCGACGGCGCGACGCTCGACCTCGGTTTCGCGCGCAACGACCTGCGCGCGATCGCCGCGCGCGCGCTCGACTTCACGCTCGACGGCACGAAGCTCTCCGCGTTCGCGCCGCATCCGTTCACGGCGGAGTGCCGCGCGATCCTCGAACGCGTCGATCTCATCTTGCCGAACTCGTGGATGGAGTTGAGCGCGATCTTCACGTTTCTCGGCGACTTCGCCGCGCACGCGATCGTTCCGAACGCGGTGGACGCACGCGATTTCGACGGCGCATCGCCCGACGAGCTCCCGGAAGAGTTGCGCGGACGCCCGTACGTGATGATGAGCGCGCGATTCGACGCACGCAAACAGCAAGACTTTCTCATGCTCGCGCTCAAGCGCCTCGACGTGCCGGTCGTGTTCGTGGGCGAGCGCACCGACCAAGAGATATTCGCGCGCGTGCAGGCGCTCGCGAATGGGCGCAGCGCGCCGGTCTACCACTATCCGTTTCTTTCGCACGCGAAGCTCAAGCATCTCTACGCCGGCGCACGCGTACACGTGCTCGCGAGCATCTTCGAATCGCCCGGGCTCTCCTCGCTCGAAGCCGCGCTCCTGGAGCGCACGATCGTCGTCGGCAATCTCGCCTTCGAGGCCGAGTACTTTCGCGACGGCGCCTACTACTGCGATCCGTGCGACGCGTTCTCGATCGAACGCGCGGTACACACGGCATGGACGCGCTTCGACGACGACGCGGAACGGCGCGCCGAACTCGCGCGACGCATTCGCAGCGAGTACACCTGGGAGGCCGCGGCGACCGCGACGCTCCGGGCCTACGAGCGCGCCGCGATCAAGGCGACACCGACGAGCGCGAGCGCGACGCCGGCGAGCTGAGAGCGCTGCAGGCGCTCGCGAAGCACGATCCTCGCGAGCGCGACGGTGCTCGCCGGGTAGAGCGACGTGAGCACCGCGGCGATCGAAAGATAGCCCGCGTAAGCGGCAACCACATAGAGGGCGTTCGCCGTCATGTCGAGCGTTCCGCACAACACGATCAACGCGGCGCCTCCCGCGGAGGGTCGCAGGCGCGTTCGCGTGGCGACCGCGATCGCGAGCAGCAAGAGTACCGAAGCGAGGCGCGCGCTCGCGAGCGGGTCGAGCCCCGCCGTGCGATGCGGCACCGCGAGAAAGATGTAGAAACCGCCGAGCGCGATACCGGAGAGGATCGCTTCGCGCACGCCCGCCGTGGCGATCTCGCGCGTGCCGTTCTCCTCGGTCGAGATCGAGATCAGCACGATCGCGACGAGGGCGAGCGCGATGCCGACGCCTTGCAGCGCGCTCAGATGCTCGCCGCGCGCGACGCCGACCGCGAGCGGTAACGCCGCCGCGAGCACGGCCGTGATCGGCGAGACGACACCCATCTTGCCGATCGCGAGCGCGTGGTAGAGGAGCGCGATTCCGACCGCGCCGCAGAGCCCGGCGAGCGCTCCCCACCCGAGATCGCTCGGCGATGCGTGCCCCGGAACGAACGGACGCAAGGCGAGGAGCACGAGCAGTCCGACGAACTGCGAGATGACGACCACCGCGAGGATCGCGGTACGCCGCGACGCGAGGCCGCCGCAGAAATCAGCCGCGCCGTACGCCGCAGCCGCGAGCAGGCTGCAGAGCACGCCGAACAAGGCGCTAGACTTCCATGACGACGGGAACGATGACCGGGCGGCGCTTCGTCTTGGCGTACACCGCACGCGAGAGCGTCGTGCGGATGTGCTCCTTGACGCTGTTCACGTCGCGCAGCGCCTCGACGGAGACCTCCTCGAGCGCCTTGCGCAGCGTCGCGCGCAAGTCGTCGAGAATCTCCCCCGACTCCGGAATGTAGAAGACGCCCTTCGACATCAGGTCGGGCTCGCCGATGATGCGCGCCTCCTCGGCGTCGATCGCGACGACGACCATCATGATGCCGTCGTTCGAGAGCGCCTTGCGGTCGCGCAGCACACCCTCGCCGATACCGCCGACGTCCGATCCGTCCACGAGGACGTAGCCGCCGTACGTCTTGCCGATCTTGTCGCCGTACTCCGCGGTGAACTCGAGCACGTCGCCGTTCTCGACCACGAACACGTTCTCGCTCTCCACGCCGGTCTGCACCGCAAGTCGGCCGTGCTGCACGAGCATGCGATACTCGCCGTGCACCGGCATGAAGAACTCGGGACGCACGAGGTTGAGCATCAGCAGCAGCTCTTCTTGCGAGGCGTGCCCCGAGACGTGCGAGCGGCCGTCGGTTCCGTGGATCACGGTCGCGCCGAGCTTGTAGAGATTGTTGATCGTCTTATAGACCTTCTTCTCGTTGCCGGGAATCGGCGTCGCGCTGATGACGATCGTATCGCCGGGCACGATCTTGAACTTCTTGTGATCGCGCACCGACATGCGCGCGAGTCCGCTCATCGGTTCGCCCTGAGATCCCGTCGTGATCACGACGACGCGCTCGGGCGGATAGCCCTCGACGTCTTCGATCTTGATCACGGTGTCGGGCGGGATGCGCAGGTAGCCGAGTTCGGTCGAGAAGTGCACCACGTTCTGCAACGAGCGCCCGAGGAACGCGACCTTGCGCCCGAAGCGCACCGCATGATCTACCGCTTGCTGAATGCGCGGCACGTTCGACGCGAACGACGCGACCACGATGCGTCCCTTGGCGCGCTGGAAGATCGCGGTGAAGGCTTCACCCACGATGCGCTCCGAGAGGGTGTGCCCCGGACGCTCCGCGTTCGTCGAGTCGGCCAGCATGCAGAGCACGCCCTCGTCGCCGATGCGCGCGATGCGCGCGAAGTCCGCCGGCTTATTGTCGATCGGCGTCTGGTCAAACTTGAAATCGCCGGTGTGGAAAATCGTCCCGACCGGCGTGCGCAGCGCGAGCGAGCATGCGCCGGCGACCGAATGGTTGATGTGCACGAACTCGGTCTCGATCGCCCCGTGGCGCACGCGATCGCCGGGTTTGACCGTGACGAAGTCGATCTCGCCGAATTTATGCTCGCGCGACTTCGCCTTGATGAGCGCGATCGAGAGCGCGGTCCCGACGACCGGCGTCCCCGGAAAGGCTTTGAGGAAGTAGGGGATGCCGCCGATGTGATCTTCGTGCCCGTGTGTCACGAGAACGGCACGCAGCTTGTGCGCCCGCTCGCGAACGTAGGTGAAGTCGTTGATCACGACGTCCACGCCGAACATCTCGTCGTCGGGGAACATGAGCCCGCAATCGACGATGACGAGGTCGTCGTTCGTCTCGATGACGGTCATGTTGCGGCCGATCTCGCCGCAGCCGCCCAATGGGACGACGCGCACGAACGGTTCGGCGGGGGGTTGGGGCACGATGAAGGTGTCGGAATTCAACAGACGGCTACTTTACGGGCGGTGCGGTCGGCGTGAAGGCCGGCCGGAGGATGATGATGTTCGTTCGTTACCGCGCCGAGGTCGTACTGCCCTCGCTCGCCCTCGCACTCGGGCTCGCCGCGCACCCCGGCGCTCGGCACCCCGCCTGCGCGCCGGCCCCCTCGCTCTACTCGGCCCGCGCGCTACGGCGCGCGCGCCTGCTCCTGCAGCTCCGCCTGCTCGAGTTGCGCGAGGAGCGCCTCGAGCGCGTGCGCGAGGTGATCCTGCATCGGATTCCGCTCGATGCGCTCTTCACCCCAGAGCCGAAACTCCCGGAACCCACGCCAGGCACACGAGAGCGATATCCGAAACAAAACGAGCGTGCGGGCACTACCTATTGTCGGTAGTCACGTCTCCGCTGCTCTCTCCGCGAAAGGGTGTCCCGATGGTTGCCGATCCCGAAGTATCGCAAGCGAACGCCGTCAATACGATGGTCGACACGATCATCGCTCCGGCCGACGCATTCGGCGCGATCCGCGCGGTTCCGACGTGGGGCCTCGCGCTCGTCGTCGCGATCGTCCTCAGCGCGCTCGGCACCTATCTCTCCGCACCCGCGATGGCGCACGGCTTTGCAGGCACGTTCGCACACATGGCGGCATCGGATCCGAAGCTCGCGGCACTCGATCCCGACAAGCTGCAGAGCATCATTGCCATGCAGCAGAAGTTCTTTAGCTTCGGGTGGATCGTCACGATCTTCGTGGTACCGTTCTTCGCGCTGATCTCGGCGCTCGTCATGCTCGTCTTCGACAAGGTCGGGCGCGGCGACGGCAGCTTCGGAAAATACTGGGCGGCGGCGTGCAACATCGCCATCGTCTCGGGCATCGCCGCGGTCATCCTCGGCATCATCACGATGGCCCGCGGCGCGAACAGCTTCCCAACCATGCTCGCGGTGCAGAGCTCCCTCCCGTCGGCGGCGCTGCTCGCGCCCGGCGCGGGCATCAAACTTATGACGTTCCTCGCAACGATCACGCCATTTAGCCTGTGGTCCGCGGCGCTCGTCGCGCTCGCCGTTATGCGCATTGGGCGCGCGCGCCCATTCGCGGCGTGGGTCTGCGGCGCGCTGATGCTGATCGTCCCCGCGCTGCTCGCGGCCGTGAACGCGAAGTAAGTCTTCCCGATGTTCGCTCGTTTCCTCGCCGCCGCGTTGCTCGGTGCAGCGGCCGCCCTTCCGATTGCGGCAAGCGCGCAGCCGATGACGCTCGGCGATGCCGTCTCCTACGCACTCGATCACGATCCGGCGATCGCCCAGAAGTACGCGACGGTGGCGCAGAGCGAACATTCGCTCGCGCTCGCCCGCGAGAGCGCCTTCCCGACCGTCAACGGCTCGCTCTCGAATTACATGAGCAAGAGTTCGAACTATGGCGGCGCCTACGCGGCGATCGGGGCGCAGCAAGTTCCGGTCGTAAGCCAGAACACCGCGCAGATCGGGACCAACTACACGATCTCGACCGGCGGCCTCGCGCTGCTGCAACTTACCGCCGCTCGCGCGCAGACGGCACAGGCGCAGAAAGACCTTGCGAACAGCGAGGACCAACTCGCGTCGAGCGTGACCAACGCGTACTTCACCGTGGTACAGAAACGCGCGAACGTGAGCGTGGACGAGAGCGACCTCTCGTACCAAAACGCGCTCGTGAACGCAGCGAAGGCGAAGGAGCACGCCGGCGTCGTCGCCGGCGTCGACGTGCTGCGCGCGCAGGTCGCGCAGGCGAAGAGCGCCTCGGCGCTCGTCGGCGCGCGCGCCGATGTCGAAAACGCGCGCGAGACGCTCGCCCAGACGATCGGCGCTCCGCTCGAACAACAATTCGCCTTTCCCGAGCGCGTCGCGGAGCCCGCGCTCCCGACGCAGCCGCTCGACCGCCTCGAGACGATCGCGCTCGCCAATCGCAGCGACGTCGCGGCGGCCGACGCGTCGCTCGCCGCCGCACGCGCGACGCGCAAGGGCTGGGATCGCGAACTCTTTCCTCAAGTGCAGATCGGCGCGGCGTTCGGAAACCAGTTCGCTCCGACGAGCGCCGGGCAGATCGTCGGCGTGGATTCGAACGGCAAACCGATCACGATTCCGCGCGGCACGCCCGGCTTCTGGACGCTGAGCGCAAACACGACCTTCCAACTTCCCTTCGTCGACTACGGCGCGCGTCGCACCGAGCGCGCGAGCGACGATGCCGCGCTCGCGGCTGCGGTCGCTGCCGAACGCCAAGCAAAGGAGCAGGCGCAGCTCGACGTACGTCAGAGCTATCGCGCGGCGCAGACGGCGCTCGCGCAACTCGCCTTCGCGCGCGACGAATCGCGACTGAGCCTCGAGAGCGCGCGGATCGCGCAGCTCCAGTATCAGCGCGGATTGATCGCCCTCTCCGACGTGATTCAGACGCAGTCGCAATCGGTCGCCTCGCAATTCGACCTCGTGTCGGCCCGCGTCGCGTACGTGGACGCCGTCGTCAAACTGCGCGTCTCCCTCGGCATCTACGACGCCAAGAGCGCCGTCGCCGATCTCACCGCCGCGAACGCACGGAAGGAATGATCCTCGCGCCATGAATCCTCGTACTCGCAACGCCATCATCGTGCTCGCGGCGCTCGTCGCCGTGGTCGTCGTCGCCGTCTTCGCGTCGCACCGCGGCAGCACGGCCCTTCCGGTCAAGATCCAGCGGCTCACCTACTCCACGTTCACGGTAAAGCTGCCCGAGAACGGGACGATCATGCATCCGCAGACCGCGACCGTTCCCGCGCTCGTCGCCGGCAACCTCGACCACATCTACGTCAAGGCGGGCGAACGCGTCTCGCGCGGACAGCTCTTGGCGACGCTCGATAACCCGACGCTCATGTACAACGCCGAGAGTTCGCGCGCCGACTACGGCAACGCGGTCGCGAACGTGACGACCGCGCGCATCAACGAACGCAACGCGCGCGTGACCTATCAAGCCGCGGTCGCCACCCAGAAGAGCAATCTCGACGAGGCGCAGCGCGTCTATCTCGCCGACGTCGCCCTCCTCAAGGAGAAGGCGATCGCCCGCAATCAGGTTGACGCCGACAAAGCGAAGTACGATCAAGCGCTGGTCGCCTACAACCAAGCCGTGGAGCAGCTCAAGCTCGGCGCGGTCTCGGGATACGGACAGGACAGCGTGCAAGCCGCCAAAGCCAACGCGCAGAAAGCGCAGATCGTCAACGATCAGAACCAGCAGCAGCTCGACTACACGCGCATCGTCGCTCCCTTCGACGGCATCATCCAGACGGTCGCCGCGGAGAGCGGCGATCCGCTGCGCTCGTTGCAGCCGGGCGATGCGGTGAGCGCGGGACAGGCGCTCTTCACGATGGCTTCGAGCACGAACTTCATCGTCAAGGCGCAAGTCGACGAACAAGACATCATCAACGTGCGCGTCGGACAGCCCGTGAATGTCACCGGCCAGGACTTTCCGGGCAAAACGCTGCACGGGCACGTCGCGGCGCTCTCGCCGGTCGCGCAGAAATCCACCGACGCATCGAGCACCGCGATGCAGGTACTCACGACGATCGAGCTGGACGAGTCGCCGTCGTTCCTGCGCGACGGCATGACCGCCGACGTCGACATCCTTACGACCGACATGCCGCACGCGCTCGCGATCCCGAACGACGCGATCACGACCGAGAAGGGCACGTCGTACGTTTACGTGGTGCGCGGCGGCGTCGCCAAGAAAACGCCGATCAAGCTCGGCAAGGCCGGCGACGCGACGACGCTCGTCACCTCGGGCCTCGCGGTCGGCGACGAGATCGTCGCGCAGAAGAGTCTGGACCTGACCGACGGCGCGGCGGTGACGCCGCTCCCGTCGGCGAGTCCCTCGGCATCGCCCGCGACGTGACGCGCTTCTTCGCCTACGTCGAGGAAGCGCTCGCCTCGATCTGGCGCAACCGCGTGCGTTCGGCGCTCACGATGCTCGGCATGATCATCGGCAGTTCGTCCATCATCGCGGTCTTCGGCATCAGCAAGGCCGCGACGAGCGGCATTGCCGCGAGCTTCTCTTCGTTCGGCCAGCAACCGGCCGTGATCTTCGCCGATCCGTCGCAGCTCTATCCGAGCGTCGCGCAGATTCACTACCGCGACATCACGACGGTGCGCGAAGCGCTCGGAGATCGTGCACGCGCCGTGCTGCCGCAGTGGAACACCAACCTGACCGTCTCGGCGGGCGGCGTCACCGCGCACGTGAACGCGACCCAAGACGGCAGCTACCACGCCGACGGCCTCAAGATGGCCGAGGGGCATAAATTCACCGTTGACGAGGTCGACGGCGCGCAGCGCGTCGCCGTGATCACGCACGACCTCGCCACCAAGTTCTTCGGTGACGCCTCAGCACTCGGACGCGAGATTCGCGTCGGCGGGACGCGCTTCACGGTGATCGGGGTGTACGGCGACATCAGCGGCTCGCTCTTCAACAGTCTGGCCGGCAGTTCGACGGTGCTCGTGCCCTACACGACCTATCACATCGCCCTCGCCCACGATCGGCCGCCGGATTTTCTCATGGTCTATCCGACCGATCCGCTCGCCGACGAAGCGGTCGGCAACGCGGCCGTGAAGGTGCTGCAGCACATCCACGGCTCGCGCGCGCAGTATCGCGTGCAGGACGCGGCCGCGCAGGTGCAAGCCTTCACCAACGTCCTCGGCATCGTCGGCACCGGCCTCTCGGCGATCGGCGGCGTGGCGCTCGTGGTCGCGGGCATCGGCATCATGAACATCATGCTCGTCTCGGTAACCGAACGCACGCGCGAGATCGGCATCCGCAAATCCATCGGAGCGAGCCGCCGCGACATCGTCGCGCAGTTCCTGATCGAAGCGGTGCTCCTCTCGCTCGGCGGCGGCTTGACGGGAATGCTCTTCGGCATCCTCGCGACGGTAGGTGCGGCGAATCTGCTCAGCAAGCAACTCGGTACGCTCTTGATACCGTACCTCCTGATCGTGAGCATCGCGCTCGTCTTCTCGCTCTTGGTCGGCACGGTCTTCGGATCGTACCCCGCCGTGCGCGCGTCGCAGATGGATCCGATCGAGGCACTCCGCTCGTGATGTATCTCGACGAAGCCTGGCGCATTCTCGTCGCCAATCGCATCCGCTCGCTCTTGACGATCCTCGGGCTCATCATCGGCGTGGGCGCGGTCGTCGCGATCCAAGTGCTCGGCACGAGCATGGCGGGCGCGGTGAACGGCGCGCTCGGAACCTTTGCCGACAACACCTTCATCATCTTTCCCGACGCGACGCAGCGCAACGTGCGGCAAGCCGCGATTCGCTTGAGCGACCTACCGGCGCTGCGCGCGATCCCCGGCATCCAGGACGCGCTGCCGATCGAGCAGTTCCAAGATCTCGTGCGCGTCGGACACAACGTCGCGCGCGAGCGCATCGGCGCCGAGGGCGCGATACCGTTCAACAACCTGCCGGCGATCTACGGTCGCATCATCTCGTCGTCCGACGTGGCGCTCGCGACCGACGTCTGCGTGCTGCCGTACGATGCGTACACGCATCTCTTTCCGCAGGGCGGCGATCCGACCGGCCAGAGCATCTATGTGGGACCGCACCGCTACCTGATCGTCGGCGTACTGAGCAAACCCAAGCAAGGCTTCCTCAATGCGAACTTCGGCGGCGGCGGCATCTCGATTCCCTGGACGACCTACGTGCGCAACTACATCCGCGGCGACTCGATCTTCGCGGCGCGTTTCGTCACCGCCGACGCATCCGATATCCCGGCGCTCGAACTCGCGGTGATCGCCAAGCTGCGCGCCCTGCGCGGCGGCGCGCAGGGGCTCGCGTATCAAATGTTCGACAAGTCGCAGGTCACGGGCTCGATCAACGGCATCTTCAACGCCATCACGCTCGTGGTCGGGCTGATCGGCGCGGTCTCGCTGCTCGTCGCCGGCATCGGCATCATGAACATCATGCTCGTCTCGGTCGCCGAACGCACGCGCGAGATCGGCGTGCGCAAAGCGATCGGCGCTCGCCGCGCCCAGATCCTCTGGCAGTTTTTCATCGAAGCGCTGCTGCTCTGCAGTTCCGGCTGCATGATCGGCATGCTCATCGGCCTCGCCATCGGCGGCTTCGTCAACGCCGCGTTCATCGTGCGCCTCACCGGAACGACGGTGGCCATTCCCTTCGCGCAGGCCTTCGGCATCGCCGCGGGATTCGCGGTCATCGTCACCCTCGCATTCGGCACCTATCCGGCCTATCGCGCCGCCCGTCTCGATCCCATTGAGGCCCTCCGCTATGAATAACGGCTCCACGCAATCAAGCGCAGCGATCGTCTTCGAGCGCATCACCAAAACCTATAAGAACGGCACGCTCGAGGTGCCGGTGCTGCACGGCATCGATCTCGTCGTGAAGCACGGCGAGTACGTGGCGATCATGGGACCGTCGGGCTCGGGCAAGTCCACGATGATGAACATCATCGGGTGCCTCGACCGCGCGACCAGCGGCAGCTACCACCTCGACGGCGAGGACGTCTCCGACCTCGACGACAACGCGCTCGCGGCGATCCGCTTACGCAAGCTCGGCTTCATCTTCCAAGGCTTCAACCTGCTCGCGCGCACCGATGCGATCAAGAACGTCTCGCTCCCGCTCTTTTACGCCGGGATCGGCACCAAGGAGCGCGAGCGTCGCGCCGTCGCGGCGCTCGACGAGGTCGGTCTCGGCGACCGCGCGCACCACAAGCCGAACGAGCTCTCCGGCGGTCAACAACAGCGCGTCGCGATCGCGCGCGCGTTGATCAACGATCCCGCCGTGCTGCTTGCCGACGAACCGACCGGCAACCTCGACACCAAGACCAGCGCCGACATCATGGCGCTCTTCGACAAACTCCACGAGCAGGGCCGCACGATCATCATGGTCACCCACGACGAGGAGGTGGCGAGCCAAGCGCGTCGGATCATCCGGTTACGCGACGGCTTGATCGTCGCCGACGAGCAGGCGAGCCCAACCACGGCCGGATAGCTGGGGAACTCCTGTGTAACCGCATGGGGCTGGGTGGGTAGGTTAGCTCAAGAACCACGCACCTTACTGCGCACGTGAAAATCAGGAGAACCGTGAAGAACCGCGTCATGCCCACACTCATCGTCGGGTTGGTGGGCGCCATCCTCGGCAGTTTTCTCATGATGCTCTACGCGAGCACGCACTTCTCGAACGTGGCCGGGCCGAATCATACGCCGCCGGCGGTTGTTGCTGCTCCGCTCACCGGCGTGAGCGATCAGGACCGCATCGTGAGCGCCGTCAAGCGCACGAAGGCCTCGGTCGTCGCCATCACCGAGACGATCAACGGCCAGCAGGTCGTCCCGGTCGATCCGTTCCTCCAGCAGTTCTTCGGGCAGCAAGGCCCGGGGATCGTCCAGCGCTATAAAGGGCGCGCGTCGGGATCGGGCTTCGTCTTCGACACGCAAGGCGATATCGTGACCAACGCGCACGTCGTGAATCCGCCCACCGGCGGCCAGATCTCGAACCTCACCGTGATCTTCGCAAACGGCGATCACGTGCCGGCGAAGGTGATCGGCGTCAACATCGGCCAGGACCTCGCGGTGATCCGCGTGGACAACTACAAGAAGCTCCCGCCGCCGCTGCAGCTCGCCGACTCCGACAAGCTCGAGCAGGGACAGTGGGCGATCGCCATCGGCGAACCCTACGAGCTCCAGCAGACGGTCACGCTCGGCGTCGTCTCGGCCTTCCACCGCGACGAGCAGGTGCAGGGCGAGGGCGGCCGCGGCCTCTACGACTTCAAGGACCTGCTGCAGACCTCGGCGCCGATCAACCCGGGCAACTCGGGCGGCCCGCTGATCGACATCGACGGCCAGGTCATCGGCGTCAACCAGCTCACCAACGAGGCCGCGCAGGGCATCGGCTTCGCGATCCCCTCGAACACGGTCAAGACCGCGATTCCCGATCTGCTGAAGAACCCGGGCGTCCACCAGGGCACGGGGACCGGCTTCGCCGGCATCTCGCTCGCCAACCTCAACGCGCAGTTGCGCAACGAGATCGGCTACACGGGCAAGGACGGCGTCGCGGTGGTGCAAGTGCTCTCGGGCACCCCGGCGGACACCGCCGGTCTGAGCCCGGGCGACGTGATCCTGGAGGCCGACGGCAAGCCCTACACGAGCGCGGCGGATCTGAGCAAGTACATCGGGTCGAAGAAGCCCGGTACGACGATCCGGTTGAGCGTCTGGTCGCAAGGCGTGAAGAAATTCGTGCCGATCAAGCTCGAAGAGCGCCCGGCCGGCCAGGCCAACCCGCAACCGCAACAGCAGCAACCGTAGCCCTTCGACAAGCACAGGGTGACACAAAGCTCAGGGTGACACGGGAGGCGGCGCGGCAGGTGAAACCTGCCGCGCCGCTTT